>NZ_JBXYIF010000069.1:0-303 GCF_057369535.1 Planococcus sp. RAB007_Raresut | reverse complement strand
TCAAGACCAGCCATCAACAATGCCGCAAAACCTAAGTATGGGTTCATCATTGGATCAGGGAAACGAGCTTCGATACGCTTACCTTTAGGGCTTGAAACGTATGGAATACGGATAGATGCAGAACGGTTACGTGCTGAGTAAGCAAGCATGATTGGTGCTTCGTAGTGAGGAACCAAACGCTTATAAGAGTTTGTAGATGGGTTAGTAATCGCATTCAATGCACGCGCGTGCTTGATTACACCACCAATGAAGAACAATGCCATTTCAGATAAACCAGCATATTCATCACCAGCAAACAAGTTC
>NZ_JBXYIF010000068.1:0-303 GCF_057369535.1 Planococcus sp. RAB007_Raresut | reverse complement strand
AAATTTGCTTCTTGTGATGCATCACCTTCTTGTTGTTGCAAAGCACTCGCTGCTTGATTCGCATCACCATCTGGCACAACAACCGACTCAACCACATCACCTGCTGATGTTTCTTGCTCAGCTTGCACTTGCTCAGCATAATCTACTTGAGGTTGTTCTTCAGCATAAAGAGTTGTTGTGATTGCACTTAAACTTAAGGCAAGCACACTCATATTCATCCATTGATTATTCATTCTAACATCCTACTTATGCATTTAATTTACTAAAACTTAAGAACTATTTGCGCTTATAGTACATTCGCAT
>NZ_JBXYIF010000067.1:0-306 GCF_057369535.1 Planococcus sp. RAB007_Raresut | reverse complement strand
CGCTTTTTCTACGCTTGATTGATTTTCACTTGCTTGAACAGATCCAATCCCCGTTGTTAATGAGAGCGTTAACACAGGTATCATTAATCCCCCTACAATTTTCTTCATAAGTATACCTCCTGTTTTTATTTTCACTTCATTTACCACAATAATGTAATTTTAATTACATTTCAATACATTAATAATAATTATTTCCTTTAATTTATTTTAAAGGATAATTATGTTTTTTGAATTTTAACACGGTTCTGAACCTAATTCTTAATCCGTGCGAGAGCAATGAAAATTGCCCGTCCCGTTAAATAAAAG
>NZ_JBXYIF010000066.1:0-307 GCF_057369535.1 Planococcus sp. RAB007_Raresut | reverse complement strand
ATCTCACCACCAGCGAGAAGTGTCTTCGCAATACCACCGATAACCGGTACACTTTCAGCGATTTGAAGCGTAACTTTTGTTGCGAACAATGCCTTCATGTCCCATGGAAGCAAGTATCCTGTGAGTCCGAGCGCCAAGACGACGAAGAACAAGAGAACACCGACGACCCAGTTGAGCTCACGCGGCTTCTTATACGATCCCGTGAAGAACACGCGGAGCGTATGTAAGAATAACATGACGATCGCTACAGATGCGCCCCAGTGGTGCATCCCACGAACGATTTGTCCGTGTGCGATCTCATTTTGCA
>NZ_JBXYIF010000065.1:0-310 GCF_057369535.1 Planococcus sp. RAB007_Raresut | reverse complement strand
CATCGTGTTGTTTGTAGTCTGGACTATATCTTCACCGTTTCAGGTGCGACACGTGTAGTCTCTACGGAACCTCACGATAATCATCTGCAAAAAGAATATTTTGCTTTTGATTATTCTTTGGTATTTTTACCCTCAATGAAATAGATTTTTCAAAAAGATTCGGTTCAAAGTAATAACAGGTATCAGTCTGTGGACAATATACACAGTATACATCAATTTCATCTTTGTTTATAAACCGCGTCTGAACTCCACTCGCGGTACTATAGCTTGAACGAAACCGAACATTTAGAACCCCGTTTGTGTTTAGTTC
>NZ_JBXYIF010000064.1:0-313 GCF_057369535.1 Planococcus sp. RAB007_Raresut | reverse complement strand
TTTCTGAATAACTCAACCACGATTTATTGACGAAAACAACGAGAAGGCACAGCAGCGAACAGTCATTTGGTGAATAACCTATCGCGGGTGAAGCTGTATTTTTGTAATCAACAGTATTGTAAAAAATGATTTCCCTTTGATGATCAGACCATTGATCCGAACACAAAATTCAATCAATTAAACCTACAATTCTGACACCTTAACAGGTATCTCCGATGATACCTTTAAGAGTTGTGTAAAACGACCCTGTTGCAAATATGATACTTTTTATTGATTGAACGTTCAATCAATAAAATGTATCATTATATTGTGT
>NZ_JBXYIF010000063.1:0-315 GCF_057369535.1 Planococcus sp. RAB007_Raresut | reverse complement strand
CTAATAAGCCCTCAAAGAGGTTTTTTCATGCAAGTTTATTTAGTAGGCGGTGCTGTTCGAGATCAGTTACTTGGGCATCCCTATCACGAAAAAGATTATGTTGTGGTCGGTGCAACACCCGATCAATTGCTCGCTGAGGGTTATCAGCCCGTTGGCAAAGACTTCCCTGTATTTCTACATCCTAAAACAAAAGAAGAATATGCGCTTGCCCGTACAGAAAGAAAATCAGGCGTTGGTTAACATGGCTTTCAATTTTTCACAGATGCAGATGTGAGCTTAGATGAGGATCTCATCCGAAGAGATCTAACCATTAAT
>NZ_JBXYIF010000062.1:0-316 GCF_057369535.1 Planococcus sp. RAB007_Raresut | reverse complement strand
CCGCACCAAATCGGTTACGTACAGCCGGGCTCGGGTCATGTGTGGGTGTTATTTTGTATGACACCCGCCTTCAATTGGCGGCGATGGCACATGTCATGTTGCCGGACTCGACGATTGCTCGTAAGAACCAGACGATTGAAGTAGGAAAATACGCAGATACAGCCATCGATGCACTCGTCCATTCATTGAAACGAGAAGGGGCGACGGGACTTCAAGCAAAGATGGCAGGCGGCGCTCAGATGTTTCAGTTTAAATATGAGAACGAGGCGATGCGAATCGGTGAGCGAAACGCCGAGGCCATCCGCCAAGCATTAAA
>NZ_JBXYIF010000061.1:0-318 GCF_057369535.1 Planococcus sp. RAB007_Raresut | reverse complement strand
CGACAAGCGTAAGACACGCTGGCGTAACGGCATGTTTTCAGCCGTCTAGCCAGAGGGGCTTACCACTCGAGGAGTTGGCCGTTGGAGTCTAGACAATAACGAAAAGCGGAAACGGCCGCTCAGCTCCGACTAGCGTAAGACACGCTGGCGTAACGGCATGTTTTCAGCCGTCTAGCCAGAGGGGCTTACGACCCGAGGAGTTGGCCGTTGGAGCCTAGACAATAACGAAAAGCGGAAACGGCCGCTCAGCACTAAAAGGCAAAAGCCAGAGCTGGGCGCTGCAGTCTGGACAACTACGAAAACTCATTCCATAAAAAA
>NZ_JBXYIF010000060.1:0-328 GCF_057369535.1 Planococcus sp. RAB007_Raresut | reverse complement strand
ACAAGAGACATGTCAGAGCAAGTCGCCTCTTATATTTTTGCACATGTCGGAGGCGCCAAGTTCACAGGTCTAGTCCCACGTTCCCTCTTACCAGCGGACTTAACAGATGAAGAAATCAAGATGAGCTATCTTCACTACTTGGAGTCGCTCGAAGAATGGAATAAACTTTGACGGATACTGTGATGATGAGTGGGATCCGTCTTTTTAGTTCATATTTCTTAGTCAGGTTGTAAAGAAAATAATGCCAATTGACACTTTTCTAAAATATCGTTGCTTCACTCAAGGAAACCGTTTACTATTTTTGTGTAAGCGATTTCTTAAAATAGTG
>NZ_JBXYIF010000005.1:0-390878 GCF_057369535.1 Planococcus sp. RAB007_Raresut | reverse complement strand
AAGTGGCTAAACGCGGCGGACTGTAAATCCGCTCCTTCGGGTTCGGCAGTTCGAATCTGCCCCCCACCACCAGTTTTATATTGGCATTGGGGTATAGCCAAGCGGTAAGGCAACGGGTTTTGATCCCGTCATGCCCTGGTTCGAATCCAGGTACCCCAGCCATTTTTTATGAGCCATTAGCTCAGTTGGTAGAGCATCTGACTTTTAATCAGAGGGTCGAAGGTTCGAATCCTTCATGGCTCATCTTTTATTACCTTGCGCCTGTTCAGCGCGGGGCCTTAGCTCAGCTGGGAGAGCGCGACGCTGGCAGCGTCGAGGTCAGGGGTTCGAGCCCCCTAGGCTCCATTGTTCCATGTGTATTTGTACTATCCATGTGTAAAAATCCCGTATCCATTCAATTGGATACGGGATTTTTTTATGGATAAGAAAGTATAGTTTTCTAATTATGCTTTTCAGAGCTAAACGGGTGCCGTCGCTTTTCTTTGTCCAGACTCCAGCGCCCAGATTCTCGAGTCATAAGCCACTTTGGCTATGCGGCAAAGAACGCCGCTTCGCCAAATCGTCTTATGCTTTTCGAATCTAAACGGGCGCTTGCGCTTTTCTGCTGTCCAGACTCCGGCGACCCAGCTCTTCGAGTCATAAGCCAACCCAGCTGCCGTGGCAAAGAACGCCACTCTGCTGGTCTGTCTTATGCTTTTCAGAGCTAAACGGGTGCCGTCGCTTTTCTTAGTTTCCAACATAAATCGATTGCGGACGGAAAATGACGTTATCTTCCTGCTGTTCGATAGTGTGGGCTGTCCAGCCGACGATTCGGGCGATACTGAATGTTGGTGTAAATAATTCAGGAGGCATTGCAATGGAACGCATAATAGCTGCAGCATAGAATTCCACGTTGGTGTACAACGCGCGTCCCGGTTTTCGTTCGTTAAGCAAATGGATAATCCTTTTCTCGGCGCCCACTGCGAGATCCAGCCACGGATCGCTGCCTTGAAGCTCTTGGCATTTCCCGCGTAAAAGAATGGAACGTGGATCTTCGGTTCGGTAGATGCGATGACCAAAGCCCATGATTTTTTCTCCCGCTTCCAGTTTTCCATTGATTACAGAATCGATATCATCAGCCGCATGGATTTCATTGAGCAAGGTGATGACTCCGGAAGGAGCGCCTCCGTGTAATGGCCCTTTCATTGTGCCGAGAGCGGAAGTGACAGCAGCCACCATATCCGATTCTGTGGAAATGGTGACTCGCGCAGCGAAAGTCGAAGCGTTCATGCCATGCTCCATCGTCAGCTTCAAATAAGTTTCAAGAGCTTCGATTTGCGCAGCGCTTGGCTCTTCTCCGTCGAGCATCCACAAATAATTGGCGACGTGTCCAAGTTTATCATTCGGGTGAATTATCTCATATCCGTTTTGAAGCCGGTAAAGCATGGCGGTCATAACGGGCAACGCGGAAGTGAGGGCAATTGCCTGTTCGTATGGGGACAATGAAATATACTCTTCATCATAATAAGCTGACAGCAGGGTCCGCATTTTATCCATGAGCGGAGCATTGACCGGCAGTTCTCCGGCAATCTTTTCAATATGAGAGGGAAGTGTCCGGCACCTCAGAAATTGCCGGCTCAGTTCCTGAGCCTGGTTTGCTGTCGGAAATTCTCCGTGCCATAGAAAATAAGCGGTTTCTTCAAAACTTTTGTGTTGAATCGCTTCTTCAACCAGGCTTCCACGGTACCGCAGTTCCCCTTTCTCCCCATCTACTGAAGCGATTTTCGTTTGAACTGCCACTACATCTTTCAACCCTTTTTGGAACATGTGAATTCCTCCTTTTCTTAAAGTTTACCCGGGTATATTGATTATTAAAATTAATGATTTATAATTAAATCAATTCAAAATATTAATCGATAAGGAAGTGATCATTATCGACTTGGCATGGCTAAAGACTTTTGCCGATGCAGCGGAAACGCTGAATTTCCGAAAGACTTCCGAGAGGCTGCTGATGTCGCAGCCGAGTGTTACTGTTCACATCCGCCTGCTTGAAGAAAGCCTCGGAGTGGTTTTATTCCAGCGGCAGAAGAACCGGGTATCGCTGACGGAGGAAGGAAAGTTATTCAAAGGAGAAGCGGTTACGCTTCTGCGGCAGTTGGAACAGAGTGTGGAAAGGGTCCACTCGTTTGCGCAGGGCTACCGTAAGAAATGGGTGCTCGCGATTTCGCCTTTGATGGCGGAGACGGTGCTGCCTTATCTATTGAAGTCGTTTACGAAGCGGCATCCGGATTTGGAATTGGTGATCCAAGTGGAGGAATCGGAAAAGATTGAAGCGCTGGTGGAGACCGGGGCAGTAAACGCAGGGATTTCAGCCATTCAGCCGATGAGCCGTGTGCTGCATAGTGAAGTGGTGTATAAAGACGAACTTGTTTTTGTCGTGCCGCGGGATGCTTACGATGATGAGTCGGGACCGGTCATCTCCGATGAAGCGATGCTGCGCTCCCATTATCTTTTCACACATCATCATCCGGTATTCTGGGACGAGCTGTTAGTGAAATTAAATTTGAAAGCACCTGAATTGCGGACAATGACAGTGACGCAGGCGCATATTGCGAAACGTTTTATACAGGAAGGGCTGGGCGTATCCTTTTTGCCGAGGTCGATGGTGCGCCGGGAATTGATTGAAGGGCGTCTTTTGGAAGCGCATTTTGATTTGTTTCCATTGCCTGAAGTCGCTACTTATTTCATTTGCAAAGAAAAGAATGACTTGGAAAAAGAGTTTTTGGAAAGAATCCAGGCGGTTTATTTCGGTTAAGGGGGAAGTTGGATGATTATTGAACAGCCAGGCGTGCGATTGCGTTTATTGAAGCGGGAGGATTTCGAAGCTTTATGGGACCTGTATACACCGGGTATTTTCGAACATATGCTGACAAAAGTGGAGACGTTCGAGCAATTAACGGACTGGTTAGAGGCAGGATTGAACGGATCGAATGTGCTGGTGTTTGCTGTAGAACAGCCGGACACCGGAAAAGTAGTCGGCACAACCCGTATTTACGGAATTGATGAGGCGAATAAAAGCTGTGAGATCGGCTCAACTTTTTATGCGGAAGAAATGCATGGCAGCGGATTAAACAGCCGGGTGAAATATGCGCTGCTCGCTTATTGTTTTGAAGAGCGCGACATGATTCGGGTCCAGTTTAAAACAGACAGTGAAAATATGCGGTCGCAGAAAGCGCTTGAAGCCATAGGGGCAGTAAAGGAAGGGACACTGCGCAACGAACGCATCCGTTCCACCGGCAAGCCAAGAGATGCTGTTGTCTATTCAATTATTGATCAAGAATGGCCGGCAGTAAAAGAATTACTGAAGAAACGGATGAATAAAAATACGTAATCTTGTGCGGTTGAGCCATTGAGTTGATAGCGGTTACAATGGGTTTAACTACTCAAGGGGGTATAAAAACATGAATAAATTAAATGTGTCAATTATTGGAGTTCCAATGGATCACGGGCAAAACCGCCGCGGAGTCGATATGGGACCGAGCGCCATCCGCTATGCGGGTGTTGTTGATCGCATCGAAAACTTAGGGCATACCGTCAAGGATGAAGGGGACATCCAAGTCGGCCACGCTGATGGGAAAATCGATACAGATACGAATCTTCGCAATATGACGGTCATCACTGAAGCCATGGAAGCGTTGGGCGAGAAGGTTCAGGCAGTTACGGAAACAGGCAACTTCCCATTGGTTCTTGGCGGAGATCACAGTATTGCTATCGGAACACTTGCAGGCATTTCACCGAACCATGAAAATTTAGGTGTGATCTGGTATGATGCCCACGCAGATATGAACACGAGCGAGACATCGCCGTCAGGGAACATCCACGGCATGCCGCTTGCAGCAAGCTTTGGCCATGGCCACGAGAACTTAACGCAGATCCGCGGCTTTTCACCAAAAGTGAAGCCGGAAAACATTGTCATCATCGGTGCACGTTCTGTAGATCCGGGCGAACGCGAATTAATCCGTGAGCGCGGCATCAAAGTCTACAGCATGCACGAGATCGATAAAATGGGTATGGATTTTGTTATTGAAGATGCAATCCGTTATTTAAAAGAAGAACGGGGAACAGACGGTGTCCACTTGTCTCTTGACCTGGACGGCATCGATCCTCTATATACACCAGGCGTTGGAACTCCAGTACCAGGCGGCATCAGCTACCGGGAAAGCCATTTGGCGATGGAGATGCTGCACGATGCAGGCATCATCACTTCCGCTGAATTTGTGGAAGTCAATCCGATTCTGGATGAAAAAAATAGAACAGCAGACGTGGCAGTGGCTCTAATCGGTTCATTGCTCGGCGAAAAATTACTTTAAAACAGGCGAAAGCCTGTTTTTTTATTTTTATGGAAATAAATTTTGTGAAATAAGGAACAAATCCTTTAGTTATTTCGTATGAAAATTAGATGGATTTATTTGGGTAATATTTGATACGATAGAAAAGAGAAAATAAATGAAACCTTTCATCGGGTTATCCGTATATAAAACATAGCCGCATAGGCGGAGGGAAATGAGATCATGGATGCGTTAGTGAACAAGAGAATAGCAAAAGTCATCAAAGGCGATCAAGACGCATTCGCAGAGATTGTAGAATTGTATCAGCACCAGCTGTATCAAATTTGCTATCGTATGCTCGGCAATAAACATGAAGCCGAAGATATAGCTCAGGAAGCTTTTATGCGTGCTTACGTCAATATTCATACATTCGATCAAAAGAGAAAATTCTCCACGTGGCTTTACCGTATAGCTACAAATTTGTGCATCGACCGGATCAGAAAGAAAAAGCCGGATTATCACCTTGATGCAGAAGTGCGTGGGGCAGAAGGCTTGAATATGTACTCGAGCATTGCGGGCGACGACCAGCTTCCCGAAGATGAGCTGGTGAAGATGGAGGTTCAGGAGCGGGTACAATATGAGATTAGCCGCTTGCCAGATAAGTACCGGGCAGCTATTGTATTAAAGTATATTGAAGAATTGCCGCTGGCTGAGATCAGCGAAATTCTGGATTTGCCGCTTGGGACTGTGAAAACACGCATACACCGTGGGCGAGAAGCCTTGCGGAAGCAATTAAGCAATTTGTAGGAGGCGAGCAGGATGAAGACGTGTCCGGATTACATCGTCCAGTATATGAACGATTATTTAGACGGTGACCTTGAACCATCCAAAGAACGGGTGTTGAAAGAAAATCTGGCGACCTGCCAAGATTGTCAGAAGATTTACCACGAATTGAACAAGACGATTGCATTCGTCCAGAGTGCATCCCATATAGAAGCGCCAAAGGGCTTCGTGGAAGCCACGATGAGCAAACTGCCGAAACAGAAACAGCGTTCAGGCGCGCAGCGCTGGTTCAAGCAGCATCCACTTTTGACGGCCGCTGCGATTTTCTTTGTAATGATGAGCGCAGCGTTGTTCTCGGATTTCAATAATGATCAGCAGTTCTCCTTCACGAAGCAGCCGAATGTTATTGTAGAAGGGAATACAGTGATTGTGCCGGAAGGTGAAGTGGTGACCGGGAACATTAAAGTGAAGAACGGTAATCTGCGTGTCGACGGGGAACTCCATGGCGACGTTACCGTTGTGAACGGACAATATATGGCCTCCAGTGGTGTGATTACCGGTGAAGTGGAAGAGATAGACCAGGCATTTGACTGGTTATGGTATAGCATTAAAGATGCCTTCAAAGACGCGGCTTCCATTTTCAGCAATGAAGACGCAATGATCGAAGAATAAAATCCGTCCCTTTGGGGCGGATTTTTTGCGTCCAGATTCGAATGGGCGTTTTCACGGCATATGAAAGCATGACCAGAATGATTTATGATATACTTATTTCATGCAGATGTAGAAAAGCGAGGGTTGCAGATGCCGTTTTTGGATAATATTACAAACCTAACACCACTCGAACTCATAATCAATATAGCTGATATTTTATTAGTTTGGTTCGTTTTATATAAATTGATAACGATTATTAAAGGGACAAAAGCCGTTCAATTATTAAAAGGGATTTTTGTCATTATCATCGCTCAATTGATCACGCAGGCATTGAATTTGCAAACGCTCGGGTGGATTATGCAGGAAGTGCTCAACTGGGGTTTCCTGGCCATTATCATCATCTTCCAGCCGGAATTACGGCGGGCGCTTGAACAGCTGGGACGCGGGAAATTATTTTCCAGCAGCACTTTAAATGAGGAATCAGAGCGCAACAGGCTGATCGAAGCAATGACGAAATCCGTCAGTTATATGGCGAAAAGGCGTATTGGCGCATTGGTATCCATTGAACGTGAAACCGGATTGAGTGAATATATTGAAACCGGAATACCTTTGAACTCAGACATTACGTCAGAGTTGATGATAAACCTCTTTATCCCCAATACACCTCTTCACGATGGAGCCGTAATCGTCCAGAAGAACAAAGTGGCGGCGGCAGCGTGTTATCTTCCATTATCGGAAAGTCCGTTTATTTCCAAAGAACTCGGAACCCGCCACCGCGCAGCTCTTGGAATCAGTGAAGTGACAGATGCCATTACAATCGTTGTTTCGGAAGAAACGGGCGCCATCAGTTTGACGGCGAACGGCGATTTGCACCGGAATCTGTCTTTAGAGGATTTTGAAGTGAAACTCCGCCGTATCTGGTTTGGCGAAGAACAACAGGATGAAACTTCTTCATGGTGGAACTGGAGGGGAAAAAAGAATGGATAAAATGATGGATAACCCCTGGTTTTTGAGGATTACTGCATTATTGCTAGCCTTTCTTATGTTCTTTTCCGTAAAAGCGGAAGAAGAAAACAATAATTCAGCGGCCAGCAATACGATGACCGAAATTATTGAAGATGTACCGCTCGAAGTCTATTACGATGATACAAGCCTGATGGTCAGCGGCGTGCCGGCGACAGTCGATGTCCATATTACAGGACCCAATAGCATGGTCCAGGCCACTCAGCAGATAAAGGACTTTACGGTCTTTGTGGATTTGCGCAATCTCCAGCTCGGGGAACATCGCGTGCGGGTGCAGACGGAGAATATTTCTGAACAATTGGGTGTCCGGATCGAACCGACTTTCCTGAATGTGCAGATTGAAGAAAGGGTCACCCAGGAATTCAAAATTGATGCAGAGTTGAATGAACGCTTGATTGCGGAAGGCTATGTGCTGAAGAGCATATCTGCCGATCCGGATACAGTGATGGTCAGCGGACCGAAAAGTGTCATTGATTCCATCAGCTTTGTGAAAGCGACAGTAACAGAAGAGCCGGGCTTAGATTCTTCCGTGACAAGGGAAGCGAGAGTGCGTGTGCTTGCCAACGACCTGACAAAACTGGACAATGTAAAAATCGAGCCCGAAGTGGTGGAAGTCGAAGCTGTGATTGAAGAGTACAGCAAAGAAGTTCCAATCACACTGACTCAAACGGGAACGGCCCGCGAAGGTATTACTGTGGATGAGATTGAAACAGATGTTGATACCGTCAAGATTTCAGGGCCGCGGAATGTCGTGGACACAATCGAAGAATACGAAGTGGAAGTGAATATCAGCGGGGTCACCCTGACGGATACAGCGATTGAAGTGGATCTCGCAGCTCCGGAAGGGACAAGCGCTGTAGAGCCGGGAACCCTTATCGTGGAAGCCGAAATCAGTGTGGATGAAACTGTGCTGATGCCGGAAGATATCAATTTTGGCCTAACAAATCAGGACGATGCGCTTGATCAGCAAATCTTTGAAAATCTTCCACTGGAAATCAGAGGGCTGGAAGATGGCAATAAAGCCGATTTCCTCAATCCCGAAGATGGCCTTGTGTCTTTGATTGCTTATGGAACTGAAGAGTTGCTTGGAAGTTTGAACTTGGAAGATTTTGTGGTATATGTAGATGCAGCGGAAAAAATGGGACAGCATAAACTGACGGTTGCGGCAGAAGGAGTGGAAGAAGCCAAATGGCTGATTTTCCCCTCGACTGCAACCATCCATATAAGATAGGCATTATTATCCGATATTGCATTGGATTTAAGGAGAGAATAAAAGCATGGGTAAATATTTTGGTACAGATGGAGTTCGCGGTGTTGCCAATAGTGAATTGACACCGGAACTTGCATTTAAATTGGGCCGCTTCGGCGGATATGTGTTAACGAAAAGTTCGAAGGATAAACCGAAAGTTTTGATCGGGCGCGACACCCGTATTTCAGGTGAAATGCTCGAAGGTGCTTTGGCTGCCGGATTATTGAGTGTCGGAGCGGAAGTCATGCGCCTTGGCGTTATCAGTACACCGGGTGTTTCTTATCTGACGCGCGTGATGAGCGCGGAAGCGGGCGTAATGATCTCGGCTTCACATAATCCTGTCGAAGACAACGGCATCAAATTCTTCGGTTCTGACGGCTATAAACTTTCCGATGAACAGGAAGCTGAAATCGAAGCCTTGCTGGATATGGAGGAAGATACGCTGCCGCGTCCTACTGGCGGTGACCTTGGCGCCATTACGAGCTATTTTGAAGGCGGCCAGAAATACATCCAATATCTGAAACAGACAGTTGACGAAGAATTCGACGGCATCCATGTCGCGCTTGACTGTGCACACGGTGCCACTTCAACTTTGGCGACGCATGTATTCGCTGATCTTGATGCGGACATCACTTCAATGGGAGCTTCGCCAAACGGCTTGAACATCAATGACCAGGTCGGTTCCACGCATCCGCAGAAGCTCGCGGAACTTGTCGTGGAGAAAAACGCTGACATCGGACTTGCTTTCGATGGCGATGGCGACCGTTTGATTGCGGTGGATGAAAAAGGCCGCATTGTCGATGGCGACCAGATCATGTATATCTGCGGTAAATACTTGAAGTCTGAGGGCCGCTTGAATAAAGACACAGTCGTGTCAACGGTAATGAGTAACATGGGCTTCTACAAAGCGGTGGAAGCAAACGGCATGACCAGCGTGAAAACAGCAGTGGGTGACCGTTATGTGGTCGAAGAAATGCGCAAAAACGGTTATAACCTTGGCGGCGAACAGTCTGGCCATATCATTTTCCTTGATTACAATACAACAGGCGACGGATTATTGACGGGCCTTCAATTGGTGAACATCATGAAGGTTACCGGCAAGAAATTGTCCGAGCTTGCAGCTGAAATGACGATCTTCCCGCAAAAACTTGTCAATATCCGTGTAACTGACAAACATGCAGTGACGGATAATGCGAAAGTGGCTGCTGAAATCGAAGAAGTTGAAACTGAAATGAACGGCAATGGCCGTGTGCTTGTGCGTCCTTCCGGCACTGAACCGTTGGTGCGCGTCATGGTGGAGGCAGCTTCAGAAGAAGATTGCGAACGCTATGTCGAGCGGATTGCAGAAGTGGTCCGTGCTGAGATGGGCATGAAATAAAAATTGAGACCGTTCCGAAGCTGAAATGCTTCCGGAACGGTTTTTTTATAGGGCTGAATTAATAAATAAATTAACAGAAACGTAAATATTTTGTCGGCAGACAGATATGAAAATCGAATTTTATCCTTTATTCGATATTAATACATCTTTGTCTAAGGACTTAGGGACGATTGACTAAGGGAATTGGAAAAGGTATGATATAGTAGCCTGTTTAAGGCCGCCAAAAAAGGGGGATAGTAGTAAAGCGTAAAAAGGAAACTAGTTGAAGCGCCTGTACTGGGGAAATCGGACGGACAAGTCATTTCCCAGTAGACGAGGAGGAGGAGTATCGAGATTTCGGCGGATACCTCCCGGCCGTGAAGCCCGGTCGTTATGTCCATCTTCAAAGCAGTTGAGTGATCAGCTGTACAACAGGATGGATGGGCTCAAGCATGCGTGCGCGCAAAATGGCGAACGCTCTTTTTGATATTGAAAAAAATTGGAGGAACTATAATTATGTGTGGAATTGTTGGGTATATCGGAGAAAAAGATTCAAAAGAGATCCTATTGAAAGGCCTTGAGCGCTTGGAATACCGCGGCTACGATTCAGCGGGTATTGCTGTGCGCAACGGCGATGGCATTACAGTATTCAAGGAAAAAGGCCGCATTGCGGATCTTCGCGGAGCTGTGAACGGCGACGTGACAGGAAATACGGGAATCGGGCACACACGTTGGGCAACGCACGGCAAGCCGAGCCAGGTAAACGCTCACCCGCATCAGAACACGTCAGACCGTTTCACGATTGTGCATAACGGCGTAATCGAAAACTATCACCACCTGCAGCGCGATTATTTGGCTGATGTGGAAATGGAATCCGATACGGACACGGAAATCATCGTTCAATTGATCGGTAAATTTGTTGAAGGCGAAGGCATGACGACGCAGGATGCGTTCAGCAAAGCTTTGAAGTTGATGAAAGGTTCGTATGCGATCGCCTTGCTTGACGCTGAAGAAGCACAGACGATTTTCGTCGCGAAAAACAAGAGCCCCTTACTTGTCGGCCTTGGAGAAGATTTCAACGTTGTAGCGTCTGATGCTATGGCAATGCTGCAAGTGACGGACCAATTCGTTGAATTGATGGACAAGGAAATCGTGATCGTCCGTAAAAACAGCGTGGAGATCCTGACGCTTGAAGGCGAAAAAGTGGAACGCGAACCGTTCACTGCTGAAATCGACATGAGCGATATCGATAAGGGCACATACCCTCATTATATGCTGAAAGAAATCGATGAGCAGCCGGCAGTGATGCGCAAAATCATCCAGGCTTACCAAGGCGAGGACGAGAAATTGACGATCCAGCCTGAAATCCTTGATGCTTTGCAGGAAGCTGACCGTCTGTATATCATCGCAGCGGGCACAAGCTATCATGCTGGTCTGATCGGCAAGGAATATTTGGAGAAAATGGCGGGCATTCCAGTGGAAGTGCATGTAGCGAGCGAATTCGGCTATAACATGCCGCTTCTTTCCGAAAAACCGTTGTTCATCTTCATTTCCCAGTCAGGTGAAACAGCTGACAGCCGCCAGGTACTGGTGCGCATCAAAGAACTTGGCCACCCGTCACTCACAATCACAAACGTTGCGGGATCGACTTTGTCACGCGAAGCTGACCATACGTTATTACTGTATGCAGGACCTGAAATCGCTGTAGCGTCTACTAAAGCTTACACAGCACAATTGGCAGTTCTGGCGATTTTGGCAGCCGTAACTGCAGAAGCACGCGGACGCGACCTTGGTTTCGATCTTGTGCAGGAAATGGGTATTGTGGCAAACGCCATCCAGGCGCAAGTCGATATGAAGGAAGAAATCGAGAAATTAGCGCATGATTTCCTTTCGACGACACGCAATTGCTTCTTTATCGGCCGTCTGATGGATTATTTCGTTGGTCTTGAAGGCGCTTTGAAGTTGAAAGAGATTTCGTATATCCAGGCGGAAGGTTTTGCCGGCGGCGAATTAAAGCACGGTACGATTGCTTTGATCGAAGAAGGTACACCTGTTATCGCACTTGCAACACAGGAATCTGTAAACTTGAACATCCGCGGAAACGTCAAAGAAGTGGCGGCGCGCGGCGCAAACACAATGATCATTTCAATGGAAGGCCTGAACGAAGATGGCGACAGCCACGTTCTTCCGACAGTGCATGAATTGTTGACTCCGCTTGTATCGGTTATCCCGCTTCAGCTGATCAGCTATTATGCAGCACTTCACAGAGACTGTGACGTTGATAAGCCGCGTAACCTGGCGAAATCCGTTACGGTTGAATAAAAATTAATATTGCAGAGCCGGATCCTTAGGGGTCCGGTTTTTTTGTGCTGTCAGATTTAAAAACACAAAAAAAACAGACCAGGAATTATATCCTGATCTGTTTCGTTTATTGAGTTTATTACATTCTGCCGTAGCCAGTGAAGTGGTCTCCCCAATAAGGGCCGAATACGTCAACGACTTCTACTCCGCCGTTATTGGCAGCTACCATTTTGCCGTTTCCGACATAGATGCCGACGTGCGAAATTCCTGCTTTATATGTGCCAGAGAAGAAAACCAGATCCCCTTGTTGCGGAGTGCTGACTTTCGTCGCCATGTTATAGTAACCAGCTGCGCTTGTGCGGCTTACGTTGTGGCCTGCTTTGTTAAGTGTATAGGCGATAAATCCACTGCAGTCAAATCCTGCTGGCGTTGAGCCGCCCCATACATATGGAACTCCGATATATTGTTGTGCAATTGATGCGATTGAAGAAGTAGGGTTGCTCACTTGTGTTACTTGCGGCGCTTTCGTGCTGCTGGATGCTGCAGAAGAACCTGCGCTAGTCTGGAATGTTTGGCCAGGATAAATCATATGGCCTGAAATACCGTTGATGCTTTGCAGGCTAGAAACCGTAGTTCCATAATCCTGTGCAATATTCCAAAGCGTGTCACCGGATTTTACTTGGTGTGTAGCTGCGCTAGTAGGTGCAGCAATAGCAGCTGAAAGGGCAATAGTGGCAGTGAAAGATAGTAAAGCTTTTTTTGTTTTTTTCATGTTTTTATTTCTCCTTAAATGTCTGGAATTCACTGGATTCATATCGTTGAATAGTGATTCTCGTATTTTATTTATTAAACCAAAATGTCTAAGGTGTTATTAATAATCTGATGCTTCTTATCACTTATCTTTGAAGCCTTGATTAGTGTAGCATGCCATTTTCCCGAATTAAACCCTTGTAATGGTTTTGTGAACGCATTTAAATATTTTGATATATTTTTGATATATTGTATCTTTATATAATGAAAAACAGTTAATTGGCTAAAACTCTCTCCTAACGTTAGCGCGAAAGGATTTAAGAAGAGCCTTCAATGAAAAAATGAACTCGATTCTCTTAAATTAAGCTGTAAAACTTACATTAAATGGATTGATTGTTTCAAAGATGAAATGTGTTTTTTCTTATTTTCTGCTCGAATTTAAAACAGTATTGAATAAGAAACATCAGTCTAGGAATTGTAAAATTCAGTATTTTTGTATTTTACTGGGCTTTCGGATGGTATGATTAAGTGAAAAAAGGAGGGCTTTGTAGATGAATTGGGCAGTTTTAAAAGATGGCAGAACAATGCTGGGGCTGGTGTTGTCTGTTTTATTGAGTGCAGGAGCAATTGTGCTGGCGGTGAACGATATCGGTTATTGGGTTGCACTGGCTGTAATGGCGCTGATTGTGCTTTTCTTCAGTATTGCCAAAGCTGATAAAGTCACGAAGCAAGGGTAGGGGGCAAACGCATGGAAAATCAGGCATATGTAGATTGGGGCGGCCATATCATCAGCCTTAGCTGGGAACCATACAGAAAGATGGAATCGGCTGATATTGTGACGAGTGTACACGGGTATTGCTTTTATGAAGGCAAAGTGGTGCTCGTCCATGTGAAGGGCAGAGGCTTTAATGTTCCCGGCGGCCATATTGAATCGGGGGAAAGCCCTGAAGAAACGCTGCACCGCGAAGTATATGAAGAAGCTTATGTCAAAGGGGATGTAACCTATATCGGGGCGATTTGTGTCGATCATACAGAAAACGTGAAGTTCGTGGAGAACGGAAAATATCCGCAGGTCGGTTACCAATTGTTTTACCGGATGGACGTTGTGGAATGTCTGCCATTTCTACGGGAGCATGAGACCTTGACGCGCATTTGGGTGGAGCCGGAAGAAGTGCCGCATGTGATGGATGACCATGAAATTGCGTTATTGGTATTAAAGGAAGCAATGAACAACAAGAGGGAAAGCGGAGTGACTGTGGGAAATGAAAATAGAAACTGAACGATTGATTATCAGCCCTTGCACGGAAGATGTAATCCCGATGCTGGAAGAACAACAGTACGATAACGGGCCGCAGGTTGAAAATCACCTGAAGCAGCTTGCAGAAAATCCAGCCATTCTTTACTGGGGACCGTGGCTTGCGATTTTGAAATCGGAGAATACGATCATCGGGGACCTGGGATTCAAAGGTGCGCCGGACGATAAGGGCGCAGTGGAAATCGGCTATGGTTTGCTTGAAGAATACCGGGGCAAAGGATATGCGACAGAAGCGGTAGAGGCCTTGGTCGACTGGGCATGGAAGCAGGATGGTATACATAAGATCAAAGCGGAAACGTTGGTGGATAACCGGGAATCGATCCGTGTATTAGAAAAAGTCGGGATGAGTAAAGTGGCTGAGAGCGAAGAGATAGTTTATTGGGAGACAAGCAGAGGCTGAGACTGCCATGAATATCTTACAACAGATACTGGAGGGGAAATAATGATCAAAGGCCTGTACGAAGCCCATTTACCGGTGCGCGATCTGGAGACATCAATCGAGTTTTATAAAAAGCTGGATCTGGAACTGGCTTATCAAACAGACAAGCTTGCTTTTTTCTGGATGGAGAAGGGACACAGCTGGCTGGGGTTGTGGGAGACAGATAAAGTGGACACGCCTTATCATCCGTCGCTTCGGCATATCGCTTTTCACGTGTCGCTTGAAGATATCCGAAATGCAGGAGATTGGCTAAAGCAAAGAGGGCTCGAATCACGGACGGCTTTCGGCTTTTCGCCCGAGGAGCAGCCGCTGGTCCTGGCAAATGATGCACATGCCCATGCGGCGGTTTATTTCCACGATCCGGACGGCAACTCACTGGAATTGATTGCGCCGCTGCGCTTGGATTCTAATGAGAAGCTTGAAAAGATGTCGCTGAAAGAATGGGATCAAAAGCATCCATCGGAATAAATCCGGATAGGCTGACGATGCGGAATAGTTGAATAGGAAATGAGTGGATTTACATTATGCTGAAATATACGCTTTGTTTGATCAGAAACGGGGATCAATTCCTGCTGCTGAACCGGTTGAAAAAGCCGCAGATGGGCACATGGAACGGTGTTGGCGGCAAAATAGAGAACGGTGAAACGCCATTTGAAAGTGTCATCAGGGAGACTTTTGAAGAAACGGGAATTCTCCTGAAAGAGCTGACTTATGCAGGCAATGTGATATTCAAGAGCAACGAAGGCCGGGAAGGCATGTATCTTTTTATAGCTGATTTGCCGGAAGGCAGTCGTTTGGTGACGCCAGCCGGAACAGCGGAAGGCATCCTGGACTGGAAGCAGGTTGACTGGATTCTTCATAAAGACAACCGGGGAGTGGCGGCGAATTTGCGTGTTTATTTGCCGGCAGTTCTGGAAGGCAGAGTAGGATTGGAGCATCTCTTTACATATGACCAAGGTGTTATTCTGGATTACACGACTGTTGATATGAATGAAAATAAAATTAATGAAAAATATGCACCACCGGTTATTGTCAGTTGAATAGAGGAGTGCGTGTAGTGAAGAAAAGCGTTGGCGATAAAGTGTCCATAAACGGCGCAGAGCTGTATTATGAACGAGCTGGTAAACCGGGCAAAGGGCCAATCGTCGTCTTTGAATCGGGGTATGGGTGGTCCATGGAAAACTGGAAGCCGGTTCGAAAAAACTTGGAAGAATCAGTGGGAATGTTCTTTTATGACCGGGCCGGTGTCGGCAAGAGCGACAGAAGTGGAGAACCAATGCACAGCCTGCAAATTGTCCGGAATTTAAAGGGGCTGCTTGAAAAGGCGAAGGTCGAACCGCCTTACTTGTTAGTCGGCCATTCGTTCGGCGGCATCAACGTCCGGTTTTTCGCACACCTTTATCCTGAAGAAGTCGCAGGAGTAATCTTGCTGGACTCTTGCCACGAAGATCAGAATCGGAAGATGGTGCCGTTGTTTAAAGATGAAGTGAAAGAGGATTATTTGAATCAGTTTACCGTCGAAGCGACTTTGGTAGAATTTGAGCAAAGCCTTGATCAGGTCCGTGGAAAAAGCCTGGAAGACATACCGCTATTGGTAGTGACCGGCGGCAATCAGCCTCACCATACGGCAGAGTCCATGCAGGAGTGGCTGAAATTCCAGGAGGAGCTTGCGGCATTGTCTTCAAATAGTGAACATGTGATGGTTGGAGATGCTGGCCACGCTATTCATTTGGACAACCCGGTGCTTGTCACTTCATTGATAAAGAAGATGGCAATGCAAAATCAGTCAAGCTATTAAGTTATTGTGGGAAAACTCTGTAGACCAATATTTTACAATTAATGGCTGAATTGCCTGTCTTAAGTACGAAAATTTCGCCAGACGAAATATCGGAATATAGTATATGTTAAAATTAAAAGGCAAGTGTTTTTATTCCTTGGGGCGCCAGCGCCTTGATGGGAATGGAGCCACCTGCTTTTTTATATGTTTTAAAACTCCATACAGAAAGAAGAGGATAATATGAGATCTGAGATTACCGCAGATCAGGAAGTACATGACAGGCATTATAAACCAGAAGCAGAACCAACCAAAGATTATACGTTCGACCGGGTTCCACGGGAAGAACGGAACATGGGCTGGCTGAGCATCACGAATATTACGTTCGGCATTGCCACCGCCATTTTCTATTTCCAGATGGGCAGTGTAATGGCACTTCAATTCGGAGCGGGGAATGCCATGATTTCGGCTGTCTATGCCATAATTGTCGCAGGCATCATCGGTTCGATCATTGTTTATTTATCCGCTAAATCAGGCATGAACGTCAATTTATTGTCCCGCGGAGGGTTCGGTTATATCGGCGCCTCACTCACCTCATTAATTTACGCATCGAATTTCATCATGTATTGTGCCTTCGAAGGCATGATCCTGGTATCCGCAATCCATGCATATTTCCCCGCCATCCCCTTATGGATATTGATTGTTGTCTTCGGCACATTGGTCATTCCGTTGAACTGGTTTGGCATCAAACAATTGGACAAACTTCAAAAATGGTCGCTGCCGCTGTTCGGCATCTTCCTAATCGCTGCAATCGTCGTTGCCTTCAACCGGACGTCAGTATATGACGGGAATTTCTGGACGTATATGCCGGAAGGTGTACAGATCGGCGGTACCGCCTTATTGCTGTGTATCGGCATGCAGCATGGCATCATGGGACTGACAGCATTGATCGCTTCTGATTATGCGCGTTTCCTGAAACCGAAAGACTTGAAAATCGGATCCATCGCCATCGGCTTCATCCCGCAGATATTCTGCTTTGGTGTTATGGGCGGCCTTGGCATCTGGTTCGGTGTGACGTTAGGTGAATCAAACCCGGGTGTTTATATCGTGGTGCTGCTGGGCCTTGGCGGTGTGCTGTTTACGACACTGACGCAAGTGCGCATCAATATCACCAATATCTACAGCTCTTCGCTGTCCCTGTCGAGTTTTTTCGAGAACATGTTCCGCTTCACGCCGGGCCGGCGTTTCTGGGTAGTGGTTGCGGGCGTCGCTGCCATGGCATTGATGCTAGGCGGCATCATCGACCATCTCGATACCGCGATGACATTCCAGGGCGTCGCGCTTATGACATGGGCTTCGATTCTAGTGACGGATGCCCTGGTCGTGAAGAAATGGCTTAAGATCGGGCCTCGCTATTACGAATCCGAACAATCGAATTTGTATAAATGGAATCCGGTCGGCGTCATTTCGCTGCTGCTGCCGACGATTATCGGCACGATTGCGGCACTTGGCTACATGGGCACGTTCCTGCAAAGCACTGCTGCTTTTTTCGCCGCGCTGCTGGCAGCTGGCTTGACGGTAGTGTTGGCTGTACTGACGCAAGGCCGTTATTATCAGAGGGCGGAAGCAAAAGATATTCCAAAAGAAGATTATATTGCTTGATGATAAAAAACAATGAACAGCTTCCGCTATTATTACGGAAGCTGTTTTTCTTTAGATAGAGGAAAACAGGCAGACTTTAGAGAAAGAGAAAGAAAGCAAATCGTTGTAATAGGAGGAATTTGTTTGGAACTGACGCATATTCGCTTATTGGTGGACAATTACAAGGAATGTTTTCTGTTTTACCGGAATGTTTTGGGTTTCAACGTGTCGTGGGGAGATGAAGTTTCCAATTATGCCGATTTTGAGTTTGATGGAGTTAAATTGGCCTTATTTGAACGGAAGCAGATGGCCGACGCAATCGGAGCGGAATACCATTTGCTCCGGAAACGATCAGATAAAGCCGCGCTCATTTTCAAAGTCGATGATGTGGATGAAAAGTACCGGGAACTTCAGAAGAAAGTCGACTTTATCACCGCGCCGACCGTCCAGGAAGACTGGGGCATTAAAGTGGCGCATTTCCGGGATCCTGCGGGGAACTTGCTCGAAATTTATGAAAGCCTGCCGCCACTCTAATAATGGGGTTGTGTACGGTGTGTTGAAATGAATTCAGAAATTTTCTGAAGGGGTGGCGTCAATGAGCGGGATTGATAAAAACGGCCGTCTTGACGAAGAGCCGTTTGCTTATCAACTGACGAAAAATCATACGGTGCTGATCAGTTATGAAGGGAAGACAGTAGTCACGTTGAAAGGGAAAGAGGCTGAGCGGCTGTCTGCAAAGCTTGCAGCTGCCACGGGTGATCACCGACAAGAGCAGTTGCTGCTGGCGAAAGCGACAGGGAATTTTAAACGCGGCAATGAAAAGAGCGCCAAACCAAAATGGTGAGCAATAAGTTGACGGTAAAAGCTGAATCCCTATGGGTTCAGCTTTTTTATTATCCGCGAAGGGTTAAGGTTGAAGGGTTTTCAGCCGATAATAAACAATAAATGACCGTCATTGGGGGAGTACCGTGGAACACGTGGAGAATTTGGAATTGCAGGTTCAGGAATTATTGAAGCTGCTGGAAGCCGCAAAACAATTGAATTCAAATTTGGAGATAGAAGAAGTGTTCCAGAACATCCTGCTGCAGATGGTGACGATGATCGGCGCCGAGGCAGGCACGCTTTGGGTGCTGGAGCAGGACGGCGAAGAGATCAAAGTGGTCGCGGCTTACGGCGAATCGGCTGACAAAATCGTCAATATCCGGCTGAAGAAAGACGAAGGCATCGCAGGCAAAGTGATTATGAGCGGAGAGCCCGTGTTGATACGTGATGTACAGGAGCATCCGGATTGGTCGAACCGGGTGGATGTATCAAGTGGTTTTGTGACGAAGTCAATGATTACGGTGCCGCTCACGGTAAAAGGCAAGGTGCTGGGATCGCTTCAGCTATTGAATAAGAAGCAATGCGATTTCTTTAATGAAGCGGATGTCTCCCTGGCTGTCGCGCTTGCAAGCCAATCGGCGATGGCGCTCCACAACAGCCAAATGTATGACGAACTGCAACAGATGTTCCTCAGCATGATCCGGACTTTGGCTAAAGTGCTCGATGCACGGGATCCCTATACAGCGGGGCATTCAGAGCGGGTGGCCAATTATTCGGTATGGATTGCCGACAAGCTTGGCATGGCGGGAGATCGGAAGAAAGAATTATATAAAGCGGCGCTCTTGCATGACGTCGGAAAAATCGGCATCCCGGATGATATCCTCCGTAAGCCTGACCGGCTGACGACAGAGGAATACGAAGCGATTAAGTTACACACCGTAGTCGGTGCCGACATCCTGTCGAATATGGAACCGAAAAGAGCGATGGCAGATGTCATTCAAACAGCCCGTTCCCATCACGAGCGCATCGATGGCAGCGGTTATCCGGATGGCCTGAAAGGGGACGAGATTTCCCTGTTCGCACGTATCGTCGGTGTGGCGGATACATTCGATGCCATGACGACGGCGCGTTCTTACAGTAAAGGGATGCCTTATAGGGACGCGGCGGCAGAGTTGATCCGCTGCAAAAATACGCTTTTTGACAGTGCCATTGTCGATGCGTTCACAACGGTTCTGGCGGAAAGTGATTACGACTTAACGCAATACGAAGCGGATCATAAAAAAGAGTACCGCTTATGAGCCAGTTCGATTTATTGTTGATCGGGCATTTAATTGGAGATTTTTTATTGCAGTCGTCATGGATGGCGAAGAATAAAGCAACGAAATGGCTGCCGTTACTCGCACATGTCGCAGTCTATACGATTGTGGTCGGCATTTTCGGACTGATGTCAGGCGGATTGTCGCTCGCGGCAATCGCTTTGATCATTATCAGCCACATTATATTGGACAGAAGGACATTCGTATCGTTTTGGGTACGCAATGTGCAGACGGCGGAAGGCCCCGAACAGGCATGGCTGTGCATTGTGGCCGACCAGATTTTTCACATCATCATTATAGCGATTGCCATTGCTATTTCGTAGGAGAGTGACAGATGAATTTTGCACCGAAAGTGTTTACAATGGAACGCGTTTATAATTTGAGTAAAGAAGAAGTATGGGGACTGCTGGCGGATAACGACCGGATGAATCAGTATATCGGCCTTTTTCCTGTCTCATTCAGCACAGTGAAAAAAGAAGGACAGGGCGTTTTTTACAGGGAAGCGAGCGCGACTGCAGCTGGTGTGGTTCCGATGAAGTGGCAGGAGCTCCCTTTCCAGTGGGAAGAGTTCAAAGAGTACCGGATCGAGCGTCGCTATATCAGCGGGCCGTTCCGTTTTTATACCTGGACAATCGAGCTGTTCGAGGTGTCGCCAAGTTCGGTAGAGACCCAAACAACGGTGCGGCTGACGATGGAATTCATCCCGAAAAACTTGATGGGAATCGCGGCGATTTACGCTGTGGCGGTTCCGACGATGAAAAAAGCGTTGGATTACCTGGATGATTTCATCACATCCGGCGCGCAAAAACTGCACGAAGCGCCTCGGAAAACGGCCAAGCATAAAGTGGAGCTGGAAGAACTGGAGCGGCTCGAGAAAGTCCTGAAAAGCTGGCCTGTCGAGGATGCGAAGGTTGATTTACTGCACCGGCATCTCGTGGAAAAAAGCGATCACGATGTGGCGTTGATGGAACCATTTGTGCTGGCTGAGCAATGGCAGGCGGATCCGGATGAAGTGCTGAGCCTGTTTTTGTATGCGACCAAATCCGGCATTCTTAATCTGAGCTGGAATATGATCTGCCCGAATTGCCGGGTGTCCAAATCGGCGACGACTTCGCTGTCGGGTCTGACTGCCGACTTCCACTGCGATTTATGCGGCATCAATTACGACGCCAGCTTCGATCAATTTGTCGAACTTCAATTTTCTGTTCATCCGTCGATCCGGAAAGCCTACGCGGAAGTGTATTGTGTCGGAGCACCGATCATCACACCTCATGTCAAAGTGCAGAAAATAATTGAGCGAGGCAAGACTGCGCGCTTTCCAGTCCCGGAATCGGAAGGGCAATGGCGGCTGAGGGTATTGCAATCGAACGAAATGGTGAATGTCGAGCGGGCGGCCACAGAAACGGAAACGTCTCTTGGATTTACCGCTGATGGCTGGTCGGAGTCCCGCTTGCTGCCGGTATCGGAACTCACAGTCCACAACTCGAGCGACCGGGATATCGTCGCGGTTCTGGAACAGGCAGACTGGAGCAAGAATGCCGTAACAGCGGCAAAAGTGACAGCGATGCAGGAATTCAGAGATTTATTTTCTTCCGAAATCCTGTCGCCGGGCCAGCAGATCGGCATCGATCATGTGACGATTCTCTTTACCGATCTGCAGGGGTCGACTTCACTTTATGAAACAGTGGGGGACGCCAATGCCTATGGCCAGGTCAATAAGCATTTCGATTACCTGACAAAATGGATCGGGAAAAACAAAGGCAGTGTCGTGAAAACGATCGGCGACGCCGTGATGGCGGTCTTCCATTTGCCGGAGGACGGCTTAAAGGCGGCCCTAGATATTCAACAGAACCTCGCGGAATTCAATGAAGGCAAGCAAGATCCGATTGTCCTGAAAGTCGGCTTATTCAGCGGACCGGCCATTGCCGTAACCTCGAATGACCGCCTCGATTATTTCGGACGCACCGTCAATCTGGCGGCTCGTATCCAAGGTCAGGGAGCGGGCGGCGACATCATCATCAGCCGTGATTACTTGGAACAGCCGAAACTTCGCGCCATTGTGGAGCGGGAGGGCAATCAGGTGGAGACTTTCCCGGCGAAACTGAAAGGGATTGAAGAGCAGGTGGAACTGGTGAGGGTTTGTGTGGGAATCAATGAAGTGGAAGCAGTCTTTAAATAGCCTATTAGTTCGGTGAATTACAAAATAATTGAATAACGCAGATGCAACGTCTGACTGACGGATAACGTCCTTAGGAATAAGAGCTCGTTCCATTACATAAATCCCAACCAGTTAGAAGGATTGCATATATGATAAAACTTTTTTTATTTTTGGCATCAATCGCCACAGTCATCGTTCACCTTTCGATATTCTTAATTTGGATTTTTGACTGGACAATATTAACGACAGAGACAGGCCTAATCACCTGGGGCGCATCCATTGCAACAGGTGTGCTGATTTACACACTTTGCCGCAAATTCAACGATGCTGATAAACGTGGCGTTTTTACAAAACGGCTTATATTCACTTCGACTTTGATGACGGTTGCTTTAGCTCTTCTTTCGGCAGTCATCGAAATTGCCGTGCGTTCGATGCCTTAACTTCAAATGAAGAAATTTTTCTTTAGAGTCAGACTTGTTAATACATATTCCTTTTTAATGAGAAAGGATGAAAGGCTATTCTTTCTCTGAACAGTTAATGTAAAATGAGGATATATCAACAATAGGACGTGATTTCTTTGCCGGATTGGACGTATCATACGCTGTTTAAACCGACGCTCTCCCAATTGCCGGCAACGAAAGGGCGAGAGTTTATCCACCGGGGCATGACTGTCATTTCCAGAGTACCGGGTGGAAGTAAACTAATCGAATATCTCGGACATACCAATCCGTCTGCGCGGTTGGAAACAGAACTCTTTGGATTCAAAATTTCCAATCCAGTAGGATTAAGCGGAAAGATTGATTCTGCACTGACTGGCACTAAGGCATTCGGCCATTTGGGGTTCGGTTTTATCGAAACTGGTCCGGTCACTTCAAAGCCGGAAGAAGATGGTGTGCCAAGATATACGCAAGCGAAAGACAATCTTATTTTTCCCTATCGTGCGGAATCCCCGGGACTGGAACAGACTGTGACGAAGCTGCAAGAACTGAAAGGATTTCAGAAACCGCTGTTTATCCGGATTGGAAGTGCAGAATCTGTTAGTGAAATTTCCTCTTTAATGCAGATGCTCGCTGATTACGGTGATGCTTTGATTATAGAAGGACATTATGGAGAAGATGAGTGGCAGCTGTTGAGGGAGGCTAGTAAGGATAAGCCGCTATTACTGGCATGTTCACGAGATGAATTGGACTCTGATACTATTGGGAAGCTGACAGCAGGTAATCGGGTGGATGGCGTCATTATCGATGAGCAGCCAAAAGATACCGGCAAGGGGTTGGAATATCCTTTGGCCGATGCAGGCAATTTGGCAACAAAGGTAGCAGAAATCAGAAAAAAGAGCAGCATCCCGATTATCGTTTCCGGAGGCATCAAGGAACCGAGAGATGCACTGGCTTTATTCGAGGCTGGAGCGGATCTGGTAATGCTCACTGCGGGTTATGTTTTTACCGGTCCCGGATTGCCGAAGCGGATCAATGAAGCTTTACTGGATACAAAGATTGCAGTAAAGGATACATACAGCGGTTGGATCTGGCATTGGCTATTCGGGTTTCTGATGTTGATAGGCGGTCTTGCCGCTTTAATTGTCAGTATGACGATCGTTGTCCTGCCCTATGATGAAGCGTTCTTGAAGATGACGAGGGAAGAATTAATCGCGATTAACCCGAATATTTACCGTTTTATGCAACATGACCGGATGACGGTCGCCGGAACAATGATATCGGGCGGCATCATCTATATGCAATTGGCTCGGCATGGTGTCCGGTATGGGCTGCAATGGGCGAAAAGAGCAATTCATATTGCTGGCATTCTGGGATTTTTAGGAATATTGCTGTTTCTTGGATTCGGTTATTTTGACTGGCTGCACGGCATTTTATGGTTGATCTTACTGCCGTTTTTTTGGAAAGGCTATTTGATGACTAAGAATCATGCTGAACACGCATCATCGAGTAATCGGACGAATCACAGGGCATGGAAGAAAAGCTTGTGGGGGCAGCTTGCTTTTGTGGCACTCGGTACGGCTCTTGCAGTTGCTGGGCTCGTCATTTCCACGATCGGTGTGAATGGGGTATTTGTTCAAACGGATATCGCTTATATTTGCATGAGTCCGGAACAATTAGCCGGTATAAATGACCGGTTGATTCCGGTTATTGCCCACGACCGCGCAGGTCTCGGAAGCGCCTTGATCAGTGTAGGTTTACTTGTATTGATGCTCGCGCTCTGGGGATTTCAACAAGGAGAAAAATGGGTTTGGTATACCTTTTTGCTCGGCGGAATCCCAGCTTTCAGCGCTGCTATCATCATTCATTATGTGATCGGGTATACAACATTCATTCATATCTTCCCAGCCTACATTGCACTGTTGCTGTTTGCTGCGGGGTTATGGTATTCCAAGGAGTTCTTTTTTAAGAAACAATAAAACTTTTCGTTAATATTTTACCCTTTCCGCTACAATTGGCAGAAAGGGTCTTTTTTATTGCCAAAAACGAAACGCGAATGGATCGGGCATTGTCTAACAGTTAGAGAAAAAGGGGGAGAGGGCTTGGAGAAGCGCGAAAAGGACCGGCTGCTGACGGAGGCGATGGACGAATACGGGCATTATCTGGTGCGGCTGGCGTATTCGTTCGTTAAAGAACGGACAAAGGCGGAAGATATCGTACAGGACGTGTTCATCCGCTATTACATAAATCTTGAAGGATTCGAAGGGCGCTCGAGCGTCAAAACGTTTCTGTACCGCATCACGGTGAATGAATGCCATAACCATTTCAGGAGCTGGGCGCATCGCAAGATCGAGTTGACGAATATACTGAGCCCACTTTTGCCGAATAAAGGATCAGCGGAAGAAACGGCGCTGGCCACTGAAAAGAGCAACGAAGTGGCGGAAGCTATTGGCAAGCTGCCGCTGAAATACCGGGATGTTATCTGGCTTTATTATTACGCCGAGCTGTCAGTAAAAGAAATCAGCGAGGTTCTGAAAATCTCGGACAACACGGTGAAGACGCGGCTGGCCAGGGGACGGCAACAGGCAGGCGTCAAATTTTCGGAGGAGGGGATTGACCATGCATGAGGATCTGAAACGGAAGCTGGACGAGTCGGTGCCGGAAGATGTGACACTGTCGGATGCGAAAAAGCGGCAGATTTTGAATGCGGCGCAGTCGCAGGGCGAGACGCGCAAACCATCGCGTGCGCCGAAGTTGGTGCCGGCGTTTGTGGGCATAGCGGTGATTGGGTTGTCGGTGATATTGGGCTACCCTTACGTAAGTGATTGGCAGGAGCAGGGGGCTGTGGAGGAAAAGAATTTGGAAGAGCCCTTGCAAGTGGAGCCATTACAGGAAGAACCCTTACAGAAAGTGGAATTGCCGGTGAATGACAATCCGCAATTGATTAACGCCGTTTTTTATAATGACAACGGGGTCCTCGTTTATCAGGAAGCACAGAAAATTTATTCTTATGATGTTAAAACCAAGGAAGAAGTGGTTTTGACCGAGGTCCCGGAAGGAACGTGGATCCAAGGGGTAACTGTTGAAGACGATTGGGTCGTCTGGACTGAAGTGCTTGAAGAGAATATGGATAGCTCTTCAGTATTGAATATATACAATTTAGACACTTCTGAACTGATTACTATTTCAGATTTGAATGCGCTGTCCCTTGTAATCGATGGAGACCAACTGAGCTTTCTTGATTTTGGAAGCGGAGGGCCAACCTACAAGCTTCTGGATCTGAAAACGATGGAAGAGACGGATGTATACCAATCAATAGAAGGCGCAGACAGTATGCAGGCGTTCAATGATGGAATAATTGTCATTCCGGATATTCGGGAAGAACAGAACGTTACAAAATTGACGGTTTTTGATGCAAATGAAAAAGAAATCATCAATGAATTTGAAGTCCCTTCCAAAACAACGATGAACATTCAATTTGATGACAATAAAATTTATGCCCATCTGGCCGATGAAAAATTCGTTTCAACACTTGTATCGATTGAGTTGGAAACAGGTGAAATGACAGAGTTCGATTCTCCGGAATTCAGCGCGTTCTCAGTCCATGGCAAATACGTAGCGCTGAGTGTAGCGGAATCAGGCACTGCGACAGTGAAGTTGTTTGAAATGGACGGTTCTTCGCTAGTAATGTTGCCGGCACTGGACAGCGTGGAGGAACATCTTTGGAAACCGCGCTTTATGGGTGACGGAACTCTTGGGGTGAATAGCGAAGGTGGAGGCCTGTATTTGCTAGATACCACTGCAATTGAGTAATATATTCTTTATGGTCAAAGAGATACTCTTAGGATAAGCTTTTCCTGAGAGTATTTTTATTTTGAGTGATTTTCTAAACAAATGGAGGCTGCACCAACGAACGAACTGCCAAATTGCCTGAAATGCAACTCCGAATATATCTAGGAAGACGGCAGCCAACTCGTGTGCCCGGAATGTGCGCATGAGTGGGAGGAGCTTGGGGGTGTATTTGCTGTGTACGGTGATTATTTGGCATTGAGTCTAATAGAAGGAGCGGATTCCACGACTTGCAGCTATATAAAATGGCGGGAACTGAACTGGAAGAAGTGCCAGCTTTCGCAGCCATTGAGGAACGGCTCGTTCGACCGCGTTTTACAGATGAGGGAACCTTGGTGGTCAACGGCGAAGCAGAAGACCGGGCAATGTATATTCTGGATGTCACAAAATAAAACTTAAAACTTATAATCGTTATCGAAGCATCCCTTGCTGTTAGAGGGATGCTTTTATTTTCGGGCAAAATATTCTGCAAACTTATTGACAACCTGAAAAAGTATTTGATACTGTGTATATGAGTATAAACAGTATAACAGTTAAAAGGAGTGTTTATAAATGAATGAATGGAAAGAGGGTTATCGGCTGGCGGCATTTGAATTGAAAGCTTCCATGAAAAGCTTTTTGCTGATCCTGGCCTTCTATACCGCCATGAGTTTGACCGTTATGATGTCATTTGATATTTATCTCAAAGGCGATTTTCGCTATTTTGATCTGCTGTACCTGCTGATTTTCTTTCTGTTTCCGGCCTGGATGAAAAACAAGGAATTTCAGATGCAGAAGTTAAGCGGGGATTTATGGACAGTGCCGTCGGTCGTCATGCTGCAGCAGCTGCCGATTTCAAAAGAAGCCATTATCAAGAGCCGCTTTATCATCCATGCGGTGTGTTCGTTTCCGTTACAGCTCGTCCTGCTCATCGCGATGCCGATCATGTCAGAAGAATTCAGGAACTACATGACGCCGGTTACTTATATTGTTTTCGTCCTGATTTGGCTGTCGCTGTCGATCGCAATCGGCTTTATTATGGCGGCCAGTGAAGCGGGAGGCAATTTCAAGAAAAAAGCCATCGTTATGTCATTTATATATGTGCTGGGGGGAACAGCTGCAGTTTTCTTCCTTGTTGTAGTAATCGCGAATGACGGGTTTATTCTCTTGACGATGCAGCTGGCCGCCGACTGGCCTTTCCTGTCGGGCATACTTGCGATTGTCCTGGGCATCGCCGGCTGGAAATACTGGCAATGGGATATGAGAAAAATGATGAAAAAAGCGGATTATCTGTGAGAGGGGGACTGGAGATTGCTGCCGATACGTTTATCCAAGGATTCTCGTGAACCCATTTACCATCAAATCGAAAAACAATTGAAGGCGCTGATTGCCGGCGGACATTTACCTGCCGGCACGTCGCTTCCATCGATCCGCGCGCTGTCGAAAGACCTGGAAATCAGCGTCATTACCATACGCCGCGCCTATCAGGACCTGGAATCAGAAGGGTTTATTGAAACGCTTCACGGCAAAGGGACCTTTGTCAAAGAAGTGCAAAATGCGATGAAACAGGAAACGATGACGGCTTCCGTCCAGGCCGAGTTCGAGCGCGCCATCCAGAACGCGATGGATTATGACTATACAGTGGATGAAATCGAAGAAGTTTTTGCCGAGACACTGAAAAGACTCGGGAAAGGGGAATGACAAATGCCTTCATGGATTGAGATAAAAGATATCAGTAAAAAGATCGATGACTTTCAGCTCGGGCCTGTCAGTCTGTCGATCGAGCCCGGCACCATTACGGCGCTGGTCGGCAATAACGGTTCCGGAAAGAGCACATTGCTGAAAATCATCATGAATATGGCGAACGCGGACAGCGGAGAAATCCAGGTTTTGGGCAAGCTGGTTACCGGGCAGGATGAAAGCTGGAAACGCCATGTCACCTTCCAGCCGCAAAACGCGATCGGCTGGAACGCCTATACCGGAGATGACCTGAAAAGATTGATTGCGCCGCTGTATTCAAAATGGGATGACAAGCTGTTCGAACGCATGATCAAGCTTTTTGATATTCCGCTGGACAAGCGTTTCGGCAAAATGTCCCCTGGCATGCAGCAAAAACTGAGTTTGTCGCTCGCATTGTCGCGCAGCACGGACATCCTGATACTGGATGAACCTACGGCGTCGCTCGATATCCCGTCGAAGAACCTGTTCACCGAGTTGCTGGTGGAGTGGATGGAACAGGAAGACCGTGCGATTATCCTTACCACACATCAAGCGGATGACCTCCGGAAACTCGCCGATTACCTGTTCCTGATGCAAGACGGGACCCCGGCCGGGCATTATGAGAAAGACGAGCTGGCAACAGCATACCGCCGTTACTGGCTGAGTGAGATGCCAAAAGCTGCGGTACCGGGAGAGCTTGCGCGATCCGGCAACGAATTCATATCAGAAAACCCTGACGTAACAGAACAGTATTTATTGGAACAAGGCATTTCGATCCTTGACAATAAAGCCCTGGAACTTGAAGAGATTATTGGCTTATTACTGAAATAAATGACGGAGAGGATGAAGAGAATGGAAGCGGTACTGACTGTAGAAGGGTTAGGCAAATCATTCAAAGACAAACGGATCATCTCGAATATTTCCTTCGAAGTGAAAAAAGGGGAAATCATGGCGCTGCTCGGTCCGAACGGAGCGGGAAAATCCACGACGATCCGCAACATCATGGGCATCATGTATCCAGATGAAGGCACGATTACATTCCACAACAGTAAAGGCATAGAAATCCCTCGGGATAAAATCGGTTACCTGCCGGAAGAGCGCGGGCTCTACAAGAACGTCAAAGTGATGGATATTCTGTTGTATCTCGCGGAATTGAAGGATTATCCTTTGGACCGCGCCAAACAGCGCGCGCTCGACTATTTGAAGAAGTTCGGCCTTGAAGGAAAAGATAAAGTATCAGTCGAGGAATTATCAAAAGGCATGGGGCAGAAAGTGCAGTTCATCGCATCCATTCTTCATGAGCCGGAACTGCTGATTTTGGATGAGCCTTTTTCTGGGCTCGATCCTGTCAGCCAGGAATTGTTCAAAGAGGAAATTCGCTCGCTTGCCCAAAATGGCACTGCGATCCTATTGTCATCGCACCAGATGAACCTCGTCGAAGAAATGGCGGACCGCTTATTCCTGATCCACCGCGGCACCCGGGTAATTTATGGTCCGCTAAGCGATGTGAAAAAGGAATACGCTAATTTCAAATGCACGATTAACGGCGCTAACAGCCTGGAACTCCTGGAGAGCCTGCCGGAAGTCGAACGGGTCGAACAGAATGCGGAATCAGCTGTGCTGTACCTGTCGAAACACGTGCAGCCGGCTGTCTGGCTGAAAAACCTTCCAGCGGAACTGGACATCCAGGAATTATCAATTGACCGGATTTCGCTGCATGAAATCTTCATCGATATCGCCACCGATAAAAATCTGTTGAAGGAAGCGGGTGAACTGCATGCGTAACACGATGAAAGTCGCCAAATGGGAAATCAAACGAAATCTCAAGAACAAATCGTTCATCATCGGCATGTTCCTGACGCCGGTCATCTTCCTGGCGTTCCTGTTGCTGCCGGATTTATTCAGCTCAGACGAGGAAGCGGCAACAACGAAAGTCTATGTCAACGAAGGACTCGGCGTCTATGAACAATTGGAAGCGGCCGCGGCCAACACCGAATGGCAAATGGAACAGACGGACGTGACGGAACAAGAGGCGGAAGCGGCGCTTGGCACTGAAGAAGATGCCGCCTATGTCTTCATCGACGAAGGATCGGTCGAAAGCGGCCAAGTCACGGTCTACACAAATGAAGAAACAAGTTCTGCTTTCATGGACGAAGTGCAGATTCTTGGCGGTCCATTGCAGATGCTGCAGATTGAACAGCTGGGCCTGACGCCTGAAGAAGCAGGTGTTGTCGCTCAGGGAATCGTCTTTGAAGATGCAGCTGTAGCATCGGATGACGAAGGTCTATTCAGCGAAAACATGCTGGAACGCGTGATTCCCGGTGCGTTCGCCGCAGTCGTAATGCTGTCAATCGTCTTCACCGGGATGGCGATTTTCCAAAGCGCATCCCAAGAGAAAAAAGATAAGATTGCCGAGATCATCCTGTCATCGCTGACACCAGCGGACTTGATGCAAGGCAAAATCATCGGCTATTTCGTCCTCGGTCTTGTGCAGGTGGTCGTCTTTATCGTCATTGCGCTGCCGGTGCTCATCTGGAAAATCGATTTTCCGGTCATCGAGTACCTGCTTGTGCCGGAACTGCTGGTGTTATTGCTCATTGCGATCCTCGGCTACCTGCTTTATGCGGCGCTGTTTGTCGGAATCGGTGCAACGATGGCCGATATGTCGACAGCCGGTAACTTCCAAGGCATGGTCATGATGCTCCCGTTCAGCCCATTCCTGTTCATTGGTCCCGTATTCAGCGACCCGAGCGGATTTATTGCGCAGCTGGGCAGCTATATCCCGTTTACCGCACCGGGAGTCCTGATCCTGCGCCTGTCGCTTCTTGAGGAATGGCCGTGGACGGAAATCATCATCGCCATCGCCGTTCTCATCGTCAGCGTCTGGATCTTCATGAAACTAGCCGGCAAAGTCTTCCAGACCGGCATTCTCATGTACGGCAAGAACGCGACGCCGGGTGAGATTTGGAAGTGGATTCGGGCTTAATAAAATATTTGATGTGAAAATGAAGGGATGTGTGAAAGATGGAGACGCCATTTGGTCAGGTAGAGATTAGGGTGTACGCTGAAGACGGGAAAGAAGTCGCAGCGGATGTGCAAGTGATTGAACAGAAAATCGACGAGCGATTCCCGGTTGATGGCCGATATCTGATTGAAGTTCGGGTGACGCCGCTAAAGAATCAGCTCTATATTTTCACCATCCGCTTTACGCCACTGCGGGAGATTACCGATGCTTATGTCGAAACCGGCGAGCATCTGGAAATGAAAAGCTGGTTCAGCGGCAATGTCAAATGGAGTATTGGAACGGTGGACGAAGATTGGCTTCGGGCTTTGCGGAACGTGAACCTGAAGGACGTGGAATATCTTGATGACGGCATTTCGCTGAAGATCGATGGAATTCCGCCTGATGAGCCGTTCATGCTGCCGTTTGGTGTGGCGTGGAAAGAACCAGCGGATTTGGAGGATGCCGCGACCTGGTTTGAGGCAAGCCCATCGGCTATGTATCCGCCGAAGTGGCTGGCACAGGAAGAAAAGTAAATTAGCTATAGTCATTAATGTACTCTTGGGATAAGCTTTTCCTGAGAGTATTTTTTATTTGAATCGATTTAATGGAGGCTATAATAATGAACGAACTACCAAATTGCCCGAAATGCAATTCCGAATATGTGTATGCAGACGGCAGCCAGCTCGTGTGCCCGGAATGTGCGCATGAATGGACGCCGGGAGCGGAAAATGAATCGGCAGAAGAAATGAAAATCGTAAAAGACGCCAATGGCAATGTCCTGCAGGACGGCGATTCCGTTACAGTTATTAAGGATTTGAAAGTGAAAGGCAGCTCGTCTGTCCTGAAGCAAGGGACGAAAGTGAAAAGCATCCGCCTCGTTGACGGCGATCATGATATCGATTGCAAAATTGACGGGTTTGGGCCGATGAAGCTGAAGTCGGAGTTTGTGAAGAAGGGGTAAGCGGGAGGCTGGAGAAAATCCAGCCATTTTTATTTGTTCTTTTATCAGTAAAAAGCACTTAAGGAAGCTTCCTTAAGCGCTTTTAGAAAAATTATTGTTTTTGTGCGAGCATCTGGTAATGGATAAAGTCGAAGAAATGGGCGTTATCAAGCATTCCATCGGCAGCGATTTCCTTGGCATGCTGGAAGACTTCATCCGCCAGTTCGGTTTCACCCAGTGTTGAAAAATAAGCGTGCAAATAATAATAGACAGCCAGAGACTCGTAGTCCACTGTCGATTTCAGCGTCTGCCGGTCGTAGCGGCCGTGGAGTTTCTGCTCTTTCATCCACTCTTCCTTGAGCCATTCCGCGAATAGCTCTGAATGCTGGCCTCTATTTTCGCGGTTCAGCGCAATCAGCAATTGGTCGATCATGTGCACTTCGTTGCTGCTGATGTATTGTACGGACGCGGTGTCGTAGTATTCGGGAAAAAACACTTCGTTGGCATCGGCCATGTCCAGCAATTCGTAGGATTCGGCAGTAATCGCTCCATTGTCATCCAGATAGCTCAAAGTCAGCCGCTGGGCAGGCATGTCGAGCGACCAATCGTAGAAATCCACAGTATAACCGCCTTCAGATTGAACGCTGGATACAGCTTCTGAAAGTTGGTCGGCAATAATTTTATAGTCTTCATTGCCAAAAATTTCGGCCGCCTGCTCCAGTGCCGTTATGATGCGGATATCATCGATCAGCGCATTCGTCGCGGCATTTTCATTCAGCCGCCAGCGGATGAAATAATGATCGTTTTCCTGCGCGAGAAAGTGGCTCTTCAGGACTTCCACCTGCTCGGAAAAGTTCTCTTCATCTTCAACGAGCGTTAAATATTCCATATATAAGCCAATCGTTTCGGATAAGTATTCGGAATCCTGCTCTGTCGGGTAGGCGTGAATCAGTCCGTCGGTATTCGTATAATTTTTTTCGACCTGTTCCTGAGCAGATTCCATTATCCCGCATCCCCCCATCATCAATCCAACCAGAAGCAGCACAACGAACTTCATTTTCATCAGCCAATCCCTTTAAAGCGTTTCGTTTTATCCCATGCAATCGTTTTGCCGCGCAGGCGGCTCCAAGCGTAAAGGGAAAAACTGCGCAGCAGGAGGATGATGAACAGCTGTGCATAGGTGAAATACATGGTGAAGACGAAAAAGACATTTTTCAGCGTCACGTTGCGGTCGATCACCAACGCGCTCAATAATTGGCTGGTGTAGACGATATAACTCATGAACCAGAGGATCAGGAGCGGTGCCCCCATATTCGGAAACTCGTAGCCGGCCACGCTGAGGATGAAGAAGATATCCGAAAACAGCAGGACCAATACGAAAACGAGATAAGTCATGACATGCTGGAGGCTGAGGAAAAACGTCTTCCCTTTCCAATGCGTCAGATCCTGCAAGGATTTCTCCAAGAGATAGATATTGCCGGTCAACCAGCGTGTCCGCTGCCGGATAAATGTTTTGATGCTTTCTGGTTCCTGTTCCCAGGTCCGCGACGTCGGGACGACCGGCAGCAGATAGCCTTTGGACGTCAGGCGGATTGTCAGTTCCGCGTCTTCAGCAAGGGCGAATACATCGTAACCGCCGATTTCTTCGAGGACCGATCTCCGGAGCAGCATATTCGTGCCCGCAAGCGAGCCGAGTTTGAATACTTTCCAGCGGCCGCATTGCATCAATAATTGAAACACCTGAAATTCCAAAGCGATCATGCCGGTCAAGATATTGGCGTTCCTGTTTTTAGTCTTCACATAACCGACTGCGCCGGCCGCATTTTTTGTGCTTTCTGCTGTGCGCACCAACTTCTCCAGTGCATCGGTTTCAGGTTCATTGTCAGCATCGTAAACGATGAAGTAATCCGAATCGGAAATGCTCAGCCCGTAATTCAATACCCGTGATTTGCCCGCAGGCGAACCGTCGGGGACGGAAATATAATGGATTCTGGAAAAGACGGCCGCAAACTCTTTGGCAATTTCCGCTGTCTCGTCTTTCGACCTGTCATCCAGCACATAAATATCCAGCTTGCCTTTGTATTCAAGGCGCGCCATGGCCCGCAGCGTGTTTTCAATGACGATGCCTTCATTATGGGCAGGGATCAGCACCGCGACACTCGGGTAATCGGTGAGTTCTTCCGGATCTTTGAATGTAACCCGGAACCAAACGCCTGAAATGGTCAAGATCGAGTAGAAAATAAGCAGCGTCCAGAAAAAGGCCATAATTATAAGAATGATAGAAGTCATAACGGTTTCCCCATCAATCCCGCAAGATGTTTGGCATCTGTTACCTGCTCGGTTACAGTGGCGTATGGCGAATCTGTTAAATTGATTTCAGCCTGGACCTTTTCCCGAAAACGGTCCAATACGAATTGCACACCTTCTGAATGTGTATTCTTCAATAGAAGATAAATAGCTCCCATATCGCCTGTCGCCAAGTCGAATTTTTGGCGGATGCTCTGCAACGCCAGACGTTCCAGCTCTTCCTGCAGATTCACTTTCACGCGTTTATTGGGAGAAGTGATGGAAATCTTGACGAACCAGGCCTCTTCTTTATTCCGTTCCTTCGATTTCAACAGCCATTGCGCCTGTTCATCGAACTCCGGAAGCGTCAGCAGCTTGGTCACGCCTTTATATTTTTGCAGCAGCCGAACCTCGTGCTTAAGATCATTATTTTCATAACCGATTTTTTTAATGAAGTTCATCAGGATCCAATACAATAGAAGAAAACTCGTCAGCAATAGATGCCCGTACATATACAGGAGCTGAATCTCGGCCGATTGCTGATTGACAAAAACATGGATTGTAAGAAAGAGACCGTAGGAAAGGGCAATGGTTATTGCATACAAAAAGATGAATCTCTCTTGCACAGCAGTCATTACCAGGATGGAGATGCCGGCAAGTACAAGCACTGTCTGATAAAACGGCAATTCGAGAAAAGCGATTGCCCAGCCATTGAGCAGAATTCCCAGAAGCAGCGAAGCAAGTACAAAATTCTTTTTCATAAGCTCATTCCTCCCTTTTTTTGAAAATTAAATATTTTGAATATTTTATCTATATAATTTGAATATACGTCTCTGGCACTAGAGCTACAAGTGCAGATAAGCTTAGAGTGGTATTTTGTAAAAATAGCAGAAAGAACTATAAGTGGACTTATATTTAGTGAATTTATTTCTTTTAGATAAAATAATGTTTAAATATAAGCTTCTCCTTTCTTTTTAATTGAAAAATGAAGAAAGATACACAATAAAAAATATGATTTTCAATAATTTTTATGCTGTAATCCGAAGAATGCATAGGGATTATGACGCTAGCGCAAAAAATTACTGTTTAATCATTCCATTATGTGCAAAAATAAGAACTAACAAAATGAATCACGAACAGAAATGAGGAGAACCCAAAAATGAAATTCCAAACGACCCGTTTCGGTGAAATAGAAGTAGCAGACTCAAGCGTCATCACATTTACAAGAGGCATCCCCGGCTTTGACGACTACCAGAAATACGTATTGATCCCGGCCGACACAAAAGAAGAAACGCCGTTTTTCTTCCTGCAATCGCTGGAAGCGGAAGACATCAGCTTTTTCCTCGTCGATCCGTTTTCATTCTTCCAGGACTATGACGTTAAAATTTCTGACCAGACCGTCGAGCGTCTCGAGCTCGAAGATCCATCCGACGCACTGGTGCTGACCACCGTGACCGTACCTGGCGAAATGCAGCACGCGACGACCAACCTCAAAGCGCCGCTTGTCATCAACAATAGGAAGCAACTCGGCATGCAAACCGTGCTGGACAAAAAAACCTACGAAATCAAACAGCCGCTATTCCAAGCTGAAGCAAGGAAGGTGTAAGCGATGCTCGTACTCGGACGAAAAAAAGGCGAATCGATCATCATTGATGATCAAATCGAAATCATCGTGACAAGCGTTGAAGGGGAAACAGTGAAACTCGGCATCGAAGCGCCAAAGCATATCACGATCCATCGAAAAGAAGTTTACCTGGAGATTCAGGAAGAGAATAAGAAGGTGATGTCGAATGTTATTGATATCGGAGATTTTTTGAAGATGAAGAAATGAGTGAAGAGCCTGCAGAGATGCGGGCTTTTTTTATTTCCAAAAGAAAATTAAAGTTTTTTAAAAATAAATTAAAAAAACGCTAAACATTTTCTAACGCCCTCCGATAAAGATAGTGTAAGGAAGTTCAAACGGATTTGAACACCCTTGCAAAAAACAAAAAAACATTACACGGAGGTAATACAAAATGATTATCAATCACAACATCACAGCTTTAAACACTCACCGCCAATTGGGCTCAGCAAACAACGCTCAGGCAAACAGCATGGAGAAATTGTCTTCTGGTCTTCGCATCAACAAAGCTTCAGACGATGCAGCTGGACTTTCAATCTCTGAAAAAATGCGCGGACAGATTCGCGGGTTGGAGCAAGCTTCAGCAAACGCTCAAGACGGCATCTCATTGATGCAAACAGCTGAAGGCGCTTTGAACGAAACTCACGACATCCTGCAACGTATGCGTGAATTGGCTGTTCAATCTGCCAACGATACAAACACAGATACAGACCGTAAAGAGCTTCAAAAAGAAGTAACTGAACTTGCTTCAGAAATTTCTAGAATTGGTAACAACACTGAGTTCAACACTAAGACACTCTTAGATGGTGATTTTTCAGCTACATTCCATATCGGAGCAAATGAAGGGCAAAATCTTAAATTAACTGTAAGTGATATGCGCTCGGATGCACTTCAAGTAGGAACTTCTTATACTGCAAATGATACTGATGGTTCTACTATTGCCTATGGTAGCGATGGAGCTGGAACAGCTACATGGCAGGCTGCAGGAGCTGAGTCAGCACCTGGAGCTGGAGATGCGACTGTTGCCGGTTACTATGATACAACTAACCTAGTAGTGGCTGCTGAATCTGCTTTTGCTGCAAATACTAAAGGAACTGCAGGTATTGACATTTCTTCACAAACTTCAGCCGATGCTGCAATTACAGTGATCAATACTGCTATCGAATCAGTTTCATCTGAACGTTCTAAACTTGGTGCAAACCAAAACCGTTTAGATCACACAATCAACAACCTTGGAACATCAGCTGAAAACCTAACAGCAGCGGAATCACGTATCCGCGACGTTGATTATGCCGAAGCCGCTTAAAGCGAGCAGAGGTACAGTCGTCCTAACTGGTAACGGTTAGAGATTACGATCGGGTGAATTGCTGGAAACCCCTTATAGCTTTTATTGCCACAATGCAGCTGGAAACGGCAGACATGAAGGCTTGAAAAAATAAAAGATTGGGCAATCAGCAGCCAAGCTCCTGTCTCGAAAGAGTGGAGAAGGTTCAACGACTAGGATAAACCATCTAAGGCGAGAGCTATGGTGATGAAATCCGTAGGTGATACAGTGTACATCAGCACTGATTGATCCGAAGTGCCCGACCCCTACTTACACTAGAGGGTGAAGATATAGTCTAGTCATTTATGAAAGTAAATGTTCGCACGATGGCGAAAGAAATGATGAACCAAACTAAGAACTCGATTCTTGCACAAGCAGCACAAGCAATGTTAAGCCAAGCCAACCAACAGCCACAAGCTGTTCTTCAATTACTACGTTAATCTTAAGAAAAAATGGGAGCCTAATTTTAGGCTCCTTTTTCTATAAGGGGGATGCTAAATGGATATCGCAGCATTATCAATGGTTCTAAGCCAAGCGAGTGTTCAACAGGAAGCAACTATGTCAGTAATGAAAAAGACAATGGATCTAGCTGAGTCGAATGGTCAAAATGTAGTTAAAATGCTTGAGCAATCTGTTCAGCCACATATTGGCGGATCGATTGATTTAAAAGGATAATTATAAATGCAAATTGATGTTAAAGGAGCCAAGGAATAATCCAAGGCTCCATTTTATATAGAGGAGAAAAATTTATGGATGATAGAATGTATAAAGAATTTCTTGAGTCACAGCTTCATTGGTCGAAAAATCAAACTGCTATATTGGGTGAAATGGAGAGCAGACTCCTTGAAATGAAGAAGGTTGCTGAGTATGCAGCAGCTAATGTACTGTCGTCCGCTGAATTAGAAAATTTGACGGCTCAGATAAATAAATTGAATCAAGAATATCAGAGATTAACGGAATCATATCAATTGGGTACGAATTAATCTTTTTCCATACGAAAACAACATTTAGTCAAATGGCTGACGGTCAATCCTGTTTGCTGTTTTAACTCCTGTAGAGATTCTCTGTAATTTGGATGGATTACTATTTGATAAGACTTGGTGGGAATTTGCTGCGAAACTATGTTTTGTCTGAAAAATTCATCTTGGTTCTTAGCAGCTTCAATTATTAAAGGTAACTTACTATACTGGCTGTTAATTTCTTCAGTAGGTTTGGCAAGAATGATCTCGTCTGGAAGATAAACAGTAGTTCGAGCTGCAATCGGTTTTACTCGATAGGCAGGACGTTTTTTTCTATTCATTGATTCGTGGATGTATGGACTAACGATATGCAGGAAATAAAATATCTGAAACTGATCATACAATAAGAGCCGGTTCTGACCATCCAATGAGAAGCGAAATTCGTATTTCTCCCGAAGAAAATGCTGCAGAAAAAGGTTTTCATCTTTACTGAAACTATCAGTAGATAGAATGATTTTTCTAGGAATAGCTCCATCCAGTTTTAAATGCCCATCGTCTTGATACCACCAAGCCAAACTTCGATCTGTAAAATTTTCTTCTATATAAGATAAAGGCAATTCTTTCTTTCCGTCTGGATACCACACTTGATATAACAATGAAATATCAATGGAAGTCCGCGATTGAACAATAAAGCTTTCGGTATATCCCAACTTCATTCGGGAATCAATTAACTTTCGATATTTTGGCGGAGCTAATGGCAAGAATTCACCCAGCTGTTCGTAGCAATAATTGCTCCAACCTTTATCTTTTATGCAGTGAGTGAATTGGAATCTCGGTTTCCGGTTCTGTTCTTTAGTCAGACAGCCATCCCCCAATAATTTCCCGCAAATTAAGTCATGCATTTCAACCACCAGCTTTCTGATAAGCTTTTAGTTAATTATACGTTCACTTGCTGGAATAAAGAATTTTGAGCGAGTGGATACAATCATTTATATTTCGATGGAAATAAACATTTTTAATGTCACAATTATCCTATTCTTTTTTCTTTCATTCTACTGTATGATAAATTCATGATTATACTGATAAAAGGTGTGTGACTCCTGTGACGAGCCCGATTTCTTCAAATTGGTTCTACTATACAACAATGGCTTCATTGGCCCAGGCTTCATCGGCTGCGAATCAGCCTGGAAATTCTGCTACATCTTTGAACGCTTCAGGCAACAATACCTCCATGTTCCTGACACTATTGAGCTCCATGATGCAGGGCGGCGAGATGGATCCTTCCATGCTGGCGGCGTTGAATCCTCAGACAAACTTGGGAAATAGCCAAAGCAGCCAGATGATGGAGCAATTGAATAATACCTATAAGCCGATTTCTGTTTCGTTGCCCGCTTCAACGGCTCCAGCAGTTGCTGAAACTGTTGCACAGCCTGCAGTGCCGAATTTAAAAACAGATTTAAGCTTCAAGCCGATTCAATTCCTCAAGCTTGAAAATACATTAGGCGGCAAATTGAGCGGCACTTCTGCCCACTTCATCAATGCTGGTAAGAAATACGATCTGGATCCTAATCTCCTTTCGGCCATTGCCATCCATGAAACTGGAAACGGTACATCTCGTGCTGCGAATGAGAAAAATAATATAGCTGGAATGATGGGTAAAAATGGCCTCCGCAGTTATGACTCTGTTGAAGAAAGCATTTTTGATATGGCCCGCAATCTCCGTCAAAATTATTTGAACCAAGGCAAGACCACAGTTGCCGCAATTGGTGCGAAATATGCTCCGGTCGGTGCTGGAAATGACCCGACTGGCCTCAATAATCATTGGGTCACCGGCGTAAATCGTCAATTGAATAAATTAACGTAGATAAAACCGATTCCTATTCATCGGTTTTATTTTTTTTGCAGTAATAATTATAAAAAATGCTAAAAATATCTCTTTTTCTGCCGATACATAAGTATGGCAATTATATAGATTGATCGGACAAGGGGATAGAGAGCGATGGAAGTGAAAAGTACACCTGTTATTCCAGTTTTCAAAAGTAATGAAACTGCAGTTGTTGAAAGGGTTAAAATCCAAGTGAAAACCGAATCTGCTCATTCTACAGAAGAGGTTCAGCAGGAACAGATTACCAAAGAGATGGTAAAGAACCGCGTAGAAGGCATGAATGAATTTCTTGAGCCAACAACAACGGCCGTTAAGTTTTTATTGCATGAAGGCTTGAATGAATATTATGTGCAAGTGATCAATCCTTTAACCGACGAAGTTTTAAAAGAGATTCCAAATAAAAAATTCCTTGATATGTATGCGTCGATGACGGAGCTCATGGGATTGATCGTAGATGAGAAGAAGTAAAAGAATGATATAGAATCGGAGTGATTTAAATGCGTGTAGGTGGACTGGCTTCCGGAATGGATACAGATGCAATCGTAAGAGACATGATGAAGATACAAAAAATGCCGTTGGACAAATTGATGCAACAGAAAACCTGGATGGAATGGCAAAAAGATTCGTTCCGGGATGTCAACTTATCTTTGTCCAATTTGCGGAACTTAGCAAGTGGCTTAAGGCTTCAAAGCACTTTCAACTCGTATAGCGCAACTTCATCCACACCTGGAGCGGCGACGGCGGAAGCTTCCGCTCTTTCGGTCAGCGGAAGTTATAATGTGAATGTAGAAAGACTTGCGAGCGGCGCGAAAATCCGTTCTGCAGATGCCATTACAAAAGATGGTACCATTCCAGCACAGTCCTCTGATCAAATTGGAACAGCCGGTAATATTGTAATTAAAGGCAGCAAAGCAGGATCTGCCGATATCACCGTTGCGATCGCAGCGACGGATACATACGAAGCGGTAGCCAAAAAAGTGCAAGATGCAACTGCTGGTAAAGTGCCTGAATTGCGAATGAGTTTTGATAATACTACTTCGATGTTCTTTATGTCTACTAAAGGAATGGGCGAAGATCAGAACTTCTCGATGGATTTTGAGAATGCTGATGGAACTGCTAATTCGGCATTAGCGAAGCAAGTTATAAATCAGGAAAGTGGAACTGCCGGCGTATATGTTTCTACATTCTCTACCGACACAGCTGCAGATACCTTCATTTCCAAGGCTGACACAGGGAAAGTAACATTAGATGGCATTGTAATTGATAACTTGAATTCCAATAAAACAACGGTCAACGGGTTGACCATCAACTTATTGAGTCTTGGGCAATCGACTATCACAGTGCAGGCAGACGCGACCAAGACATTTGATAAAATTAAAGATTTCGTGGATAAGTACAATGAAGCAATCGGCGATATTGAAAAACAATTGGTTGAAAAACGTTATCCAAATTTCCAGCCTCTATCCGCAGAGCAGAAAAAGGATATGTCGGAAAACGAAATTGAGCTTTGGGAAGAAAAAGCCCGCAGCGGGTTGCTTCGAAATGACCCAGTATTGCGAGGTGCCATGCAGGAATTGCGTCGCTCATTCATGGATCCAGTTGCAGGTGTACCGAATGGCAATCTCAATTTGATGTCGCAGATCGGCATCAATACCGGAAGCTATACAGAAGGCGGCAAGCTTTTCATTGATGAAGATAAATTGAAAGCTGCTTTGACAGAACAACCGGATGAAGTGATGGCATTATTCACGAATCGCGTCGGTGATCAAAACGTTGGAGTCGGCGGCCGTGTTTACGAAACATTGAACAATGTAGTGAAAAGGTTAAGCGATAAGGCAGGCAGTCCGTCCAGCCTCGTCGATAATAGCCAAATGACGAAATACCTTAAGCAAATGGACCAAGACATCAGCAAATGGCAAGATAAACTGACTCGCATTGAAGACCGCTACTGGAAACAATTCACGGCAATGGAGAAAGCACTGAGCCAGATGAATTCCCAAAGCGCTTGGATGCAGCAGAATCTATTCGGTGGCATGTAATGGACGCGTATCAACTTAGACTGGCTGAATTTCTCGAGCTTACAGAAAAATTGAATGCACAGGCAAAAACAGTCCATACCAAAATGGATAATAATGAAGCAGGACAAATCGAGTCAATGCAGGCGCTATTTGAAAGGCGCCAGGCAGTCATCGATCAGCTCAGTGAATATACAAAAGCCGCTGAATTCGAATGGACGACCGAAGATAAGAAGGTCATCAGCCAACTGAAAGGTTATGAAGACGAAATGCAGCCATTATTAAATCGCTTGCATCAGTCTTTCACAACCCAGATGAACCGGCTGAACCAGACAAGCCAGGCATCGAAAAAATATGTCGGTGCGTACCAGACGAAATCCACCGAAGGCTCATTCATCGACCAGCGGAAGTAATACAAGGAGGTTCTACAATTGGCAATCAATAATCCGTACCAAACATATCAACAAAACTCAGTTATCACTGCATCACCGCAGGAACTGACTTTAATGCTTTACAACGGCTGCCTGAAATTCATCAAGCTGGCAAAACGAGCGATGGACGAAGGCAAGATCGAAGAAAAAAATACGAACTTAATCAAAGCGCAAGCAATCATCCAGGAATTCCAAATCACGCTCGACCGTGACATCGAAATCTCAGAAGGCCTGGCTCAACTATACGAATACATTAACTTCCGACTTATAGAAGCGAACATGAAAAACGACATGGCCATCCTCGAAGAAGCAGAAGGCCAAGTCAAAGAACTGCGTGACACATGGAAAGAAGCAATGGCATTGGTGAAAGGGAAGTAATTTCTTTTCTTTAAAAAATTTTTTAATCCACTTTAAAGAAATGACGGAAGGAGGCGACTCCTGCGGGAGCAGTGACAAAGCAAAGCGACGGAGCGACATGAGTCTTGAGACCCCACAGGGAGCACAGCGACCGAGGAGGCTCAAGCCATGCCCGCGGAAAGCGTCCTCCTGCAGTGATTTCTGATTACTTACAACAAGAAACATTAGACAGAGACAAAGCAGTGAAATGAGGTTACAGATGTGGATAAGACATCCTGGATTGGCGTAATACTTGGCGTAGTCGTATTGGTTGGAGGCATGGTCCTGAAAGGCTCCAACCCGATTGCTTTATATAACCCGGCAGCACTCGTCATCATTTTTGCCGGAACGATCGCGTGTATCATGGTCGCGTTCCCGATGGAAGAAGTTAAAAAGATTCCGAGCTTGTTCAAAGTCCTGTTCTCGGAAAATAAAACCCTGTCAATCAAAGAAATGGTGCCGATGTTCTCACAGTGGGCGATGCTTGCACGCCGCGAAGGGCTATTGGCTTTGGAAGAAAAAGCAGAAGAAGTGGAAGATCCATTTTTACAGCGCGGCTTGAAAATGGTCGTTGACGGCCAGCCGCAGGAACAGATACGCGAAATGATGGAAGAAGATATTGCGGCAATGGAAGAGCGTCACGAACTTGGCGCAAAAATCTTCACGCAAGCCGGTACATACGCCCCGACACTAGGGGTGTTAGGAGCGGTTATCGGACTGGTCGCAGCACTTGGCCACCTCGATGATATCGCCCTTCTCGGGAAATCGATTTCTGCCGCGTTCATCGCGACGCTGTTCGGGATTTTCTCAGGGTACGTCCTATGGCATCCATTTGCCAATAAACTAAAACGGAAATCCGAGCACGAAGCTCGGACCAAGCGCATCATGCTGGAAGGCTTGCTGGCAGTTCACGAAGGCTTGCCAGTCCGTACAGTGGAAGAAAAACTATTGACTTACCTGCCGCTCAAGGACCGTGTTCTTGAAGAGGAAGTAAAAGAAGGTGTCGGCGTTGAAGCGTAAGAAAAAACATGAAGATCACGTAGATGAATCCTGGCTGATTCCTTACGCAGACGTTCTAACTTTGCTGCTTGCTTTATTCATCGTGCTGTTCGCGGCAAGTGAAGTGAACTCGCAGAAATTCCAGGAGATTTCCGATTCATTCAACCGGGAGCTGCAAGGCGGCACCGGTATTTTGGATCAGCAGTCAGCGGTCGAAACATTTGAAGAAACGTCGAAGCTGGCGGAACCGAATGATGTCGATCCGACTGAAGGGGAAGCGATAACGCCGCCGGAAGTGGAAGAGGAAATTGATAATAAGATTGAAATGACTGCCGAAGAGATCGAGCAATTGGCTCTTGCGGAAGATTATAAAGAACTTGCAGCGATACAGGATAAAGTGAAAGCTTATATCGCAGAGCGCAATATGGAAGATAAATTGGAAGCGGAACTGACTTCCAAAGGCTTGGTGCTGAAAATTAAAGACGGCGTGCTCTACCGTTCAGGAAGCGCGGATATTTCAGAAAGTTCACGGACTGTCGCGGAAGAAATCGGCAAGCTGCTGGTGACGGATCCACCGCGCAGCATTTTCATCGAAGGGCATACGGATAACATTCCGTCGACTTCCGACAGATTCCCGTCCAACTGGGAATTGAGCTCGGCTCGTGCCATCAACTTCATGAAAATTCTATTGGAAAACAACGAGTTGGATCCAACGAAATTCAGCGCAACCGGCTTTGCGGAGCATCAGCCGATCACCAGCAATGAAACAGCGGAAGGCCGTGCGGAGAATCGCCGGGTCGAAGTGTTGATTTCATTGTATGCACATGAAGAAACAGACTAATAGCAAATAGAGGTGCGTTATGGGGAAAATGATGAAAGTCTTGCTAGTTTCATTGCTTGTATTGGGTGCAGCAGGAGCCGGTGCGTTCTTTTTCTTAGGAAAAGACGCCGAGGGCTCTTCGGAAAAAGAGAAGCAGCCTTCTGCGGAAGAACTGGCAGCAATGAGCATTGATACAGATATAATTACAACAAATTTGGCGTCGCCGAATTTCGGCATCGTCCAATTCAATATTTTATTGGACAGCGAAAAGGCGAAGGAAGAGGCTGAAAAGCGGACGCCGGAAGTACGGGCAGCCATCATTTCGACAGTGGCCGGATTTACGAAAGAGGAATTGGTCGGGCAGGAAGGCATTGCTGAACTGGAAGAGCAATTGAAAGGGAAATTGGCGGACATTATCCAGACTGGAAAAGTGGACCGCGTACTGGTTACTGAATTTAAAGTGCAGTAATTGAAAAGCAATTTGAAAAAAAGCTAAACAAACCGCGAAATATGCCGATATTTATTTTATAAAGGAACTGGGTGATTATTATGCAGTCAGATCGATTAGCTAACTGCACGATTTGCGGTAAGTTATATTTGAAGGATCATACGGATTATTGTTTGGATTGCTACAAGGAAATGGAGCAGGAGTTCAAGATCATCACCGATTTCCTGAAAGTGGAGGAAAACCGGTTTGCTTCCATTGAAGAAATCAGCGCGTTTACAGGCGTAGCGGAAAAACGGATTGCGAATTTCATCCGCGACGGCCGGATCTACGTCGAGGATTACCCGAATCTGGGTTACGGATGTGCGCATTGTGGTACTCTTATCAAGAGACAGATGCTGTGCAACAGCTGTTTCGAGGATTTTACTGCCGAGGTCAACAAGACCTTGAAGGCGGAGAAATTCCTGGAAGAAGCGAACAAGCCGAAAGAGCATTCGCAAACGGCAAGATATTGGAAACTAAGAAATTAAAATATAAAAGACGGGGCGGTGAAGGAATGAATATCGATAAAACAAACGGTTCTTCCTTTATTCAATCTTACCAAAAACAAATGCAGGTTTCGAAGGTGGATAAAGCGAAGCCATTGCAAAAGGAAGACCAGCTGCAGATCTCAAATGAGGCTAAGCAGATGTTCGAAAGCAAAGCGGAATTTGACCGCCATGAAAAGATTCAGGCGTTGAAAGCCCAGGTCCAGTCTGGTGAATACCAGGTGAACAGTGAAAAAGTGGCAGAAAAGATGTTTGATTTCTGGTACGGAAAATAAAACGGTCAGTTAAAAGGAGGGTGTCGGATATTGGATGCAATGGTCACGGCACTGGAACAATTAATAGTCGTCCAACAGCAGCTCATCAATTGTGCTGACAGCAAGAAAGCGGCATTGATCGAGCGCAATGTGGACAGTTTGAATGGTGTAACGAAAGAAGAAAAGAAGCTGGTCAAACAGCTCGAACAAGCGGAACAAGGACGGATGGCAGTAATGGAAAGCGTTGCGCAGGATTCTGCAGCAGCAGGTTTCCAGTCATTTCTGGACCAAGTTCCCGTTGGACAGGCAAGACAAAAGATTGAATCCCAATTGAAAACATTACAGGAGCTCACCGCGGAATTGCAGGCGAAAAATAAGATCAATGACCGCCTGCTGAAAGATTCCATGAGCTTTGTACAACATATGATCGACCAGATCACCAAATCACAGCAGCAACAATTCAACTACCAATCACCGATGGGCCAAGCCGGCCAAAAATTACAAACAGGCAACCGCGGCTTTTTCGATACGAAAGCCTGAGCGGAGCAGAAGGAAGGGAAACACATGGTTTCAACATTTCACGGATTAGAGACTGGAAAACGCGCCTTGAGCGTCGGGCAGGCAAGCATTGCAACGACCGGCCATAATATTGCCAACGCCAATACGAAAGGCTATTCGCGCCAGCAGGTGAACCAGAGCACGACTCCTTCACTGGATGTCTGGACGAACAGCACGAACCCTGGCCAGCTCGGTTCAGGCGTTTCCATCGACTCGATTACGCGTGTGCGGGACCGTTTCCTGGACAATCAATACCGTGACCAATCAGCGACACTTGCGGATGCACAGACCAAACAGGCAGCATTCGACCGCTTGGAATCGATCATCAATGAACCGAGCGATTCCGGTTTGAACGCAGCGATGGACCAGTTGTGGAACGCATGGCAGGATCTTTCGAACAACCCGGACAGTGTGTCCGCCCAGGCGGTTGTCAAAGAACGCGCGCAAGCGTTTGTTGAAGCGGCTCAATCAATGGACAGCTCGATGGCTAACATGAAAATCGACTTAAGTGAGCAAAAGACAGCAGCCATTTCCGAAGCGAACGATTATCTGAAGCAAATCGCTTCATTGAACGAATCGATTGTCCGCGGAGGCAACCAAGCAAATGATTTGAAAGACCAGCGCGATGTACTTGTCGAAAAGTTAGCGGCGCTTGCTCCGATCAAAGTCGATGCGCAGTCGAACGGGGCTTATAACATCAGCCTGGTTCAAAAAGACGATACACCGCTTGCCCTCGTTGCTGGCACAACAGTAAGCGAGATTGACGATACTACTGAAGTAACAGGCGGGAAGATTGCCGGTTTGATTGCAGCGGAAAATAAAGTTGAATCAAATCACAGTGCATTAATTTCAGTCGCAACAACATTTGCAGCTGCGAATAATAAAACTGAAGGCGGCACGCCGCTGTTCGGCAATACTACAAGCATTGCCGCAATGGCAGTCAACTTCGGAGCAACACTCGGTGCACCGACAGCAGCGATGGAAACAGACATTAAAGGCGTGAAGTCTGACTACCAGAAGCTGGTCAGTACATTGGGCGCTGAAAGCCAATCGGCAACACGCTCAGTTGCGAACTTCGAAGCGACATTGCAGGCGACAGAAAATCGCCGCCAATCTGTAACCGGTGTTTCTTTGGACGAAGAAATGGCCAATCTTGTTAAATTCCAACATTCATATAGTGCCGCAGCTCGGCTGATATCAACGACGGATCAGATGCTTGATACGATTATTAACCGGATGGCTGCACGTTAATAATCGGTAACCGGAGGTAAGTATAATGAGAATTTCACATCAGATGCTACATCAGAATTCAATGAACCATGTCAGCCAGAACATGAGCCGCCTGAATAAAGTGTATAACGACGCTTCGACAGGCAAGCAACTCCACAAACCTTCAGATGATCCGCACGGCGTGAGCCAAGCGATGCAATTGAAGTCAGCCATTTCGGCAAACGGGCAGTACGAGCGTAATACAAGTGAAGCCAATTTGATGCTGGATGAAACGGATCAGACGATCAACAGCATGGTGAATGTCATGCAACGTGTGCGCGAATTGTCTGTTCAAGGCAATAACGATACATTGAACGATGAAGACCGCAACGTCATCGCGACGGAAGTCGAAGAGTTGACGGAGCAGCTTCGCCAGTTCGCCAACACACAAGTGAACGGCAATTACCTGTTCAACGGGACGGATACGAAAAACGCGCCTTATGCTGACAAAAACTCGCATGAAACAGCTAATTTCGCTGATGTGAAATTGAAAACTTTCACCATTGCGGATGGCTTGACGCTGGAAGTGGGCGTGAAGGCGGGCGAACTATTCGGTCAAGGAGAAGATGGTCTCTTTGCGAAACTGTCGGAAGCAGCGCAAAACCTGCGTGCCGGCGAAAAAGTTTCACTGGATAATATCGATAGCGGAGTCGACCAAATGCTGCAAAAAGCCGCTGAAGTCGGAGCTCGCAAAAATCGCGTCGAAGCTGTCGAAAACCGGATCTCCGGAAGCACACTTGAGTTGAAGCAAATGCTGTCGAAGATTGAAGACATCGACATCGCCGAAGCGATTACGAAGCTGAAAAGCGAAGAAAGCCTGTACCAGGCAAGTCTCGCTGCATCAGCAAAAATCATTCAGCCGAGTCTGATGGACTTTTTAAGATAATAAATGAGAGAAGGAGCGTTGCCGTTATGGTGATACTCTTTTTTGTTTTTTATAGTTCGCAGCCTTCAGCAATTGCCGGAATTCAAAAGCTTGGACGGATGCTTTTCGCCTAAGCCCGGCCGAAAAGCGGGAAACCTCGAATTCAAGAACATAGTGGATGTTTTTCGCATAGCGAAAAACTCCTTCTTTAAGGAAATCTTCGCGGATGCGGAGATTTTTTCAATATATGGGGTTTTGGGGGGAGTGGGAGTGGGTGAAGGACGGGACGGTGGGAAAAGGGAGCTGTTAAAATAACCCATATTAATAATAGTGATTTGCCGTGAGCTGATTTCATAGGATAGGGGACGTTATTTGTCATGAATTCCAGGTAGTTGGGAGTAAAACAGAAGAAGTTGGGAGTAAATCGATGAAAGTTGGGAGTAAACGGTGCCGAGTTGGGAGTAAAATCAAAAGCTGATGAGAATGAAAATTATTTTGCTTAATTATTCCATCTGAATAGACGGATTCTTCGAGCAGAGACTCGTGCTATTTAGCGTTTCACAGAAGTTGGGCATAAAACAACCAAAGTCGGGCATAAACGGGTCCAACTTGGGCATAAAAGACACCGACTTGGGCATAAATCGAAAAAAGCGGAGTACCCGATACATCGGGTACTCCGTTTTTCCTATTATCCTCTAATCGTATTAACCAAACCGCGCATATCATCAGCAAATGAAATTGCCTTGCTTTGCGATTGCAGCAAACGCTGAGTAGCGATCAATTCGGTCATTTCAGTGGTCAAGTCGACGTTAGACATTTCGAGTGCGCCTTGGCCGACGCGGATTGAGCCGTTGTTTCCGTCAGCAAGATTCAATACCTGCAAAGTGCCACCCGCTACTTGTTCCGCTTCAGTACCCGGCAATTCATAAAGATTGCCGCCGGTTTTCTGGAGAAGGTCCGGACGGTTGATTTCAGCGATGCTCAATTGGTATGTGTCTGCTAGTTTGCCGGCAGTTTTGTATGTTACTTCGAGTGTGCCGTTTTCATTCACAGTGATTTTATCGTAATCGTTGTCGATCGTGATTGGCTGGTTGTTCGCGCCGAGGACAGCGTCGCCGCCCGAAGTAACCAGGTTCAGCTGGTTGCCGGCTGCATCCGGTGTTAATTGGAACGAACCGTTTTTGGTGTAGTACGTATTTCCTTCAGACTCGACGCGGAAGTATCCGTTTTCGCCAGTAATCATGAAATCGAGTTCGCGGCCGGTTTGGACAGCTGAACCCTGGTTTGTGCGAAGGGCAATCTGTGAAACGGTTGCGCCAGCGCCGATGCGGATGCCGTTTGGTGTTTGGCGTCCAGCTTCAAGCGGACCGGCTTGTTTTTCGAACGATTGCACAAGGGCGTCTGCAAAATTCGCTTCCTGCCTTTTATAGCCGGTGGTATTGACGTTCGAAATATTATTGGCGATCGTGTCGATTTTCTTCTGCAATTCGCGCATAGAGGAAGCCGCGGAATTCATCTGGATATTCATTTAGCTGTTCCTCCTATTATACGCGGCCGATTTCATTGACCGCTTTTTCCATACTGCGGTCGTAGGCCTGGATTATTTTCTGGTTTGATTCGAATCCACGGTAAGTTTTCATCATATCGGTCATGGTCTGTGTCAAATCGACATTCGATTGTTCGATATATCCTTGCTGAACAAGCGGGCCGGTATTGCCGAGACCGGCAAGGTCAATCGATACGGGAGCCATAGCGGGATCGCCGGCCCAACGCAGAAGGTTCTGGCCTTCTTTGATAAATTGTTGCGGGTTTTCAGTGTAAGATAAAAATAGGGAATTATTTACATTTCCGTCGGCCAATGTGACTTGCCCATCTTCACCTATTGTAAATTCATTGGAACCGACCTGGATAGGCTGTAAGTCTCGATTCAAAACATTGAATCCTTCAGCCGTTGTCAGGAAGCCGGCCTCGTTGACCGTGAATTGTCCGTTTTGGGTATAGCGGATTTCGTTGTTCGGCAGCGACACGGCGAAGCTTACAGCCCCTTGCTGTCCGGTCTCCGGATTGATTGGCAGCGACGAACTGAGCAAAGCCAAGTCCGTAGAATTTCCTGTATTTTTTAAAGCGCCTTGTGCAAAAGAAGGAATTCCTTCCTGTGTATAAACTCCTGTATGAAGTGAACCGATGTGTGTTTGTGATGCTGGAAGTTTTGTTCCTCCAACCGTCGTTCCACCAGATTCCATCGCTTTGATCAATTGGGCTGGAAATGCGCGCATGACGGATTGGTCTTTTTTGAAACCGGGGGTCATGGCATTTGCCAGGTTGTTTGTCAGCACTTGCTGCTGTCTGTTATTCGCCATCATCCCTGATGTGGCGGTGTATAAACCACGAAACATTGTTCGATCTCTTCCTCTCGAGAAAATAAGATTAATATGCGTAAGCATAACATTTTATTGACAATATTGACAAGCTTATTGGAAAATAAAACCATAAAAAATTTTTTAATCAAAAATATACAATTTTTTATTTATGTGATACTATATCTTGGAACTAAATTTTGAAAATAAGATAAAAGTATGAGTTTAAAAGAAGAAAGTAATAAAACCAATCCTGAAAAAGGCAAACTTTTCGAAAGAAAAGGACGCAAAGCCACGGGCCTAAGTATTCATTTATAGGGCAGCCGGGTCACCGGAAGATGGAAGCTGAAAAGCTTGTCCACCTTTATTGAGGGTGGATTTTTATTTGCATCAATGAATACATATTTATAGTAGGAGGAAGGAAATTGAATCTCATTTCACCCACAATCCAGTCGCTGGAAAGGGCTTTATCAACTTCAGCTCTGAAACAGCAGACACATACGGCGAATATCGCGAATGTGGATACACCGGGTTACAAAGCAAAACAAGTCGATTTTGAAACAGCGTTGAAAAATGCTTCCAGCAAGCAGGCGATGTCGAGTTACAAGACTGATGCGAAACATATCGCATTCAGCAATGAATCCTCACAATTTGATCCGAGGGTCACAGTCAATGAAAATTCCGAGTATAAAATTAACGGCAATAATGTCGACATGGACGTCGAAATGGCGGAGTTGGCGAAAAACCAGCTTCTATATAATGCAGTAACCGACAGAATCAGCGGGAAATTCCGCAGCTTGAGCACTGTCATCAGCGGAGGGAGATAATTCAGATGAGCTTATTCAACAGTTTTAATATCAGTGCATCCGGCCTGACAGCGAACCGTCTCCGCATGGATGTGGTATCGGCAAATATTGCAAACGCGGAAACGACGCGGTCGCAGATGGTCAACGGCGAATGGACACCGTACCGCCGGAAAACAGTGGAATTGACGCAAAGCGGCGTTTCACCGTTTGAGCAGAAATTGCAGTCGATGATGGGCAACGGAAACAATGCTGTATCGGGCGTATCGGTTTCACGAATTAAAGAAGATGATGCGCCTTTCACATTGAATTACGACCCAAACCATCCGGATGCTGATGAAAACGGTTATGTGCAGCTGCCGAATGTCGATCCGATCAAAGAAATGGTCGATTTGATGTCGGCAACCCGTTCATATGAAGCGAACGTAACTGCGCTGAATGCATCAAAAAGCATGTTCATGAAAGCCTTGGAAATCGGGAAGTAATTTTGAAAGGTAAGTAGGTGGATGAATTCGCTTCAGGAGGACGCTTTCCGCGGGGAGTGGCCTGAGCCTCCTCATCGCTTTGCTCTTGTGGGGTCTCAGGACTCACTCTGTTTCCCGCAGGAGTCGCCTCCTTCCGCTCATTCATCAGAATTTTTACTTACTTATAAAAATTTGAATTTTCATGACAAATGAGTAGGAACAAAACATTGAGATATGAAGCAAAACAGCGAAGACTCCCAGGTGACTAAGCGAAGTGCTGAGATCCACTCGGACGAAGTGAAACGAGTCCGAGTTAGCTCAGCGCAAGCCACCAGGAAAGCGGAGCTGTTTTGCGGAATATCGTTTACCTACTATAAGAAGAAACAAACCTGGGGGAAATATAATGAATCCAATCAATCAGATACAGACACCATTCATACAAGGTTTGACTAATCCAATCGCAAAACCTGAGAACAAAGTAGAAGGTTTTGGTGAGATTTTCAAACAAGCGATACAGAATGTCAATCAGACACAAAAAGCTTCCGATAAGCTGACGAGTGACCTGGCGACAGGGCAGGTTGAGAATATCCACGAAGTGATGATCGCTTCGGAGAAAGCGAGTCTTTCACTCGAGCTGACGATGCAAGTGCGCAATAAAGTAGTGGAAGCTTACCAAGAAGTAATGAGAATGCAAGTATGATTCTGGCAAATAGGATGAGTGATCGATGAAAGAGAAGTTTAGTGCTTATAGAACAAAAGTCAGTGAGACCTGGGGAAATATTTCTCCGAAGATAAGATGGACGATAATCGGATCGTTTTTTATTACTTTCCTGCTATTGCTTGTTTTCATATTTCTTGGTTCCAAATCGGATATGACGCCGTTGTATTCGAATTTGTCGCCGGCTGAAACCGGTGAAATCCAAGCGGCGATTGAAGCACAGGGAATTTTGACGGAAGTTTCATCAGACGGCAAGACGATCAGTGTGCCTCCCGAAGAAGTGGCGAACTTGAAAGTCAGTTTGGCTGCTGAAGGAATTCCAAAGAACGGCAATGTGAATTACAGCATTTTCAGTGACAATATGGGGCTGGGCATGACTGACCGCCACTTTGATGTTGTTGAACGTGACGCGATGCAAAACGAATTGGCCATGCTGATCCGCCAGATTGACGGCGTGACAGATGCCAATGTCATGATTACGCTGCCGAAGGAAAACGTTTGGCTGACGGATGATGAGCAAGTGGCGACAGCTTCTGTGGTCATCAAAGGCGAGCCGTCATTCCAATTGGATCAAAAACAAGTAAATGGCTTGTATCATTTGATCAGCAAGAGTGTTCCGAGTCTGCCGTCAGATCAGATAGTCATCATGGATCAGAACGGACAGACGTTCACAATGGAAGACGAAAAGGCTGCTGATACGACTTTGTCAGTGTATCAGCAACAGCGCGATATCAAACAGGACATCGAAAAAGATATTCAAAAAGAATTACAGCAAATGCTCGGTTTATTGCTTGGGCGCGATAAAGTCGTCGTGTCGGTGATGGCGAGTGTGGATTTTACGAAAGAAAAACGTGAAGAACAATTGGTTGAGCCGGTTAATGAAGAAACGGGCGAAGGCATTGATATCAGTGTGGAACGAATTGTTGAGACCTATTCCAGTGAAGGCGCGACAGTAGAAGACGCTGCGGGTACTGGAGATAGTGAAATCGCCAATTATCCGGCTGCAGGTGCAGGCGGGAACAGTGAATCGGAACGAACGGAAGAGCGCATCAACCGCGAAGTCAACCGAATTCACCGCCAAATCGAGTTAAGCCCTTATGTGATTGATGATATTACGATCAATGTGGGTGTTGAACCGCCGGTGCCGGGAAATCCTGACAGCCTGACGCTTGAAACGGTCGGCGATATCCGGAATCTGCTGGGCAACACAGTCAGTGCCGCGCTCAGCATGAATGGCGCCGAAGTCAACGAGCTTGAATTGGATGACCGGATTTCAGTCTTTGCGACAGAATTCCAAGGGAAAACGGTCGTAGAAGCTGAAGATCCGATTGATAATTGGTTCGGCACGATTCCGAACAGTCTTTTATTGATTGCCGGAGCAGTTGTCGCATTGATTTTGATCATCGGAAGCCTGATTTTCGTATTGATGAGAAGAAAACGTGAAGTGATCGAAGAGGATTACGGCTTTGATATGTTCGAACAGCCTGTAACGCCGATCGGATCCTTAGAGGAAGAAGAGAAAGAAATCGACCTTTCGGAATTTGACTCGAGATCGAATCCTAAACGGAAGACGATTGAGAAATTGGCTAAAGGCCGTCCGGAAGATTTCACGAAATTATTGCGTACTTGGATGTCGGAAGAGTAGGAGTGTGACTTGTGGTTAAAGGTGCTAAAGAATTGACCGGCGTACAAAAAGTAGCCGTGTTACTGGTGGGATTGGGTCCGGATGTTGCTGTAGAGATATTCAAGCAGCTGACGGAACCGGAAATCGACCAATTGACGATGGAAATTTCCAATGTGCGGCAGTTGAAAAGCAGCCAGACAGAAAAAGTGATAGACGAATTTTATGAAATGATCCTGGGTCAGGACTTTATGGACGAAGGCGGACTGGAATACGCGAGGGATATTTTGGAGAAGGCTTTGGGGAAAGACCGGGCGATGGATACCATCGGGCGGCTTACGAGCAGGCTTCACGTGAAACCGTTCAATTTTGCGAGAAGAGCGGATCCGAATCAGCTTTTCAATATTCTTCAGCACGAACATTCCCAGACCATTGCCCTAGTGCTGTCTTATTTGGATTCAAGGCAGTCATCGCAGGTCATTGCCCAGCTTCCGCCAGCTAAGCAGGCAGAAGTGGCGAAGCGGATCGCTTTGATGGAAAGTACTTCACCGGAAGTCATCCATCAGGTGGAACAAATCATCGAACGCAAGCTGTCAGCTTCCGGAGCGCAGGATTATACGGCTACGGGCGGCGTTGAAGCGATTGTCCAGGTATTGAATAACGTGGACAGAGGAACTGAAAAAGCGATTCTTTCCGAGTTGGAAATCGACAGCCCGGATCTTGTCGCTGAAATCAAAAAACGGATGTTTGTTTTCGAAGACATCGTTACACTCGAAACACGTTCGATTCAGCGTGTCATCCGCGAAGTATCGGATGCAGATTTGACATTTGCATTGAAAGTGGCAAGCGAAGATGTCAAAGAAGGCATATTCTCGAATATGTCTGCACGAAGAGCGGAAGTTATTCGCGATGAAATCGACGTTATGGGTCCTGTGAAACTGAAAGATGTGGAAAATGCGCAAACGAATATTGTCGCATTGGTTCGCAGCCTGGAAGAAAAAGGCGAAATCATGGTGTCCCGCGGAGATGGAGATGAGCTGATTGTCTAATGTCATCCGCTATCATCATGGAAAACCGGTCGAAACAAAAATACTCAAGACAAAAAAGATAGAGTTCCGGAATATCCAGGAACCCGAAGATGAAAAAGATCCTGAACAGCAAATATTGTCTGTAAAGCAGGAAATCGCCGCTTTATTGGCCCAGAAAAATGAGTTGGAAAATGAGCTGCAGGAGAAACAGCAGCAAGCACAGACCGACATTGAATTTTGGTGGGAGCAGGCGCGGACAGAAGCTCAAGCTGAAGCGGAACGCCTTGCGGATATGGCAACGGCGCAAGGATTCGATGCAGGCAAACAGCAGGGTTATCTCCAAGCCGAAGAAGACTTCAGGGAAAAGCGGCTCGAAATGGAGCATCTGATCCGGGAAGCCTATAGCGAAAAGTCGAAAATCGTGCAGGAAGCGGAGACGTTTCTTCTGTCATTAAGTGTCCGCATTGCTGAACGTGTGATTAAAGAAGAGTTAAAGCAGCATGAAGAGCAGCTTTTGAATATCGTTAAGCAAGCTTTAAAGCATATCGAAGAAGCCGAAGATATCATTATGCAAGTGTCTTTGGACGATTACCCGGTTCTATTACCCTTCCTGGAAGAACTTAAAACCTATGTAAGAGCAGATTGTGAATTAAAAATGATTCCAGTAGCAAATGTCGAAGCCGGCGGCTGCATGCTGCATACGCCAAGCGGCTCCTATGACGTGACCATCGACAGCCAATTGGAAGAAATTAAAAAGCATTTACTCGCTTATTGTGAGGAGAAAACAAATGATGAACCAGCGGAAAGATGAATACCTGGCGCTGATTGATGAAGTGGAACCGATTAAAAAGCACGGAAAAGTTGTGCAGGTGATCGGATTGACCATCGAATCTAAAGGGCCGAACGCTAAAATCGGTGAAATCTGTTTGCTGTATCCGAATCATTACGAAAAGCCGATTGAAGCCGAAGTGGTTGGATTCCGTGAAAATAAATTGATGCTGATGCCGTTGAATGATATTTCCCAGATCGGGCCAGGTTGTCTGGTAGTGGCAACAGGTGTGCCGCTGCAGATTAAAATCGGACCATCGATTCTCGGAAAAGTTCTAGATGGTACAGGAAATCCTTTGGATGAAACGCGGTTGCCGAAAGGGCTCAAGAAATACTCGACGAATAACACGCCGCCGAATCCGTTGCAGCGTCCGAGAATCGAAAAGCCGTTGGAAGTCGGTGTCCGCGCAATTGATGGACTCCTCACTGTCGGACAAGGCCAGCGCATCGGCGTATTCGCCGGAAGCGGCGTCGGCAAAAGTACGCTGCTCGGGATGATTGCCCGAAATACGGAAGCGGATGTCAATGTCATTGCGCTGATTGGTGAACGTGGCCGAGAAGTGCGCGACTTTATTGAACGCGATCTTGGTCCGGAAGGATTGAAGAAATCGGTCATCGTGGCGGCGACTTCAGACCAGACCCCGCTGCAGCGCATCAAAGGCGCTATGACGGCAACCACCATCGCGGAATATTTCCGGGATCAAGGGAAAAACGTCATGCTGATGATGGACTCGGTCACACGCTTTGCGATGGCGCAGCGTGAAGTCGGGCTTGCGGTCGGCGAACCGCCGACCAGTAAAGGGTATACGCCGAGTGTCTTTGCTTTATTGCCAAAATTATTGGAGCGCTCGGGAACTTCGGCGAAAGGATCGATCACCGCATTTTATACGGTATTGGTCGACGGCGACGACATGAACGAACCAATTGCGGATGCAGTGCGCGGAATATTGGACGGTCACATTGTGCTGGACCGTAAAATCGCGCAAAAAGGGCAGTTTCCCGCCATCAATGTAATGGCCAGTGTCAGCCGTGTCATGCACGAAGTTGTCAGCAAAGAACACCAGAAAGCGGCTGTCGAATTCAAGAAAATGCTGTCGGCATATGATTCGGCAGAGGACCTGATTAACATAGGGGCCTATAAGGCGGGCGCCAATAAAGAGATAGACCAGGCCATACGCTCTTATCCAATGATCAAAGACTATCTGCAACAGGATATATATGAAAACACTACGCTTGATGCAAGCATCGAAAAATTGACAGAGCAATTTGGGGGGACTAAGAATTGACGCAATTCAATTTCCGATTTCAAAAAATCCTTGAACTGAAAGAGAACGAAAAAGGCTTTGCACAGATACAGATGGCTGACGCGATAAAAAAAGAGCAAGTGGGCTATCAGAAAAGCAGAGCGATTACAGACAAACTGGTGGAAGCGGAACATCTCAAAATAGAAAAGCAGCAAGGCGGCATCAATATCGGCGAGCTGCAGAAGCTTGAAATGTACATAAACCAGCTGCAGGAGCAATCCATGGTAACCAACCGGGAACTGGAATTCCTTCAGGGCAATGTCACCAGAACCCAGAATCAGCTGCAGCAGAAAGCGCAGGAAGAAAAGACCTGGGGCAATCTGAAAGAACAGGAACTCAACAAGTTTCAGGAAGAGAAGAAAGTACAGGAACAAAATTTCTTTGATGAACTGGCGAGCACCCGTTTTTACCGAACATCGAAAGCCATTACAGCTGAAAGAGGGTGAATCCGATAAATATCGCAAGTTCAGTATCTACTATGACTATTAAGCAATCTGGCGAATCAGCGTCAGCCAAAGCTGATGCTCCGGCGGCTGAAGGATCGCAAGCTTTCTCCAGCCTGTTGCAATCATTGGCAGGCGGCGCGAAACAAAGCGACAGTTCCGACCAGGCATTGCCAAAACAATTGCTTAAAAAGATTGAAGACATGCTTGCTGCCTTGCAGGAGCAGCCTGTTGAAGAGCTTTCAGAAGAACAGCAAAAACTTATGTATGAATTGATGCAGTTGGTCAATTTGCAGCCGGCCAGAAAAGAAGGAACGATTCTTGTCGATACGACTGGAAAGAGAAAGTTCACACCGGTTAATCCCGATGCTGAAAAGCAGGTAATTCCGAAAGAAGTTCAGTCGAAATTAATCGAATTGGTTAAAAAGCTAAGCGATATATTGCCGGCAACTGGAGCGGCTGATACTAAAAAGTTCGACGCCAGCACGAGTTTAATGGGGGTCGAAGGAAAAACAATCGCTTTGGATGCTGAAAAAATCGAAAAGATAGCCAATAAAATCCTGGAAATCACAGGTTCACTCGCTGACAGCGGAAAGAAAATTTCAGCAGCGGCCGTTCAACCTGACCAGGCAGCAAAATTCGGTGCAGTTGTTCCGGTTGAATCAGATAAACAAATGAAAGTCGCTGGGGAAACCAAGAGCGTAGACGCGGATGAAGCGCAGGCAGCCAAAGCGCAAGCTTCTGCCGCTGTTGTCACTGCGGGTCGAAGCGACGGAGGACAGCAACAGGAAACTTCACAGCAGGATGACACCAAGCAGAGCCTGACGCAAACTGCGTCTTCCGCAGATGCAGCAAAACCAACTGCCGCGCCTGGGCAAGTAACTTCGCCGGTGCAGGCGAGACCAGAACCGCCCCAGATGCCGGCTCCAGTGGTGCGGATGAATCATCTGACCGAAGAGCTGGGTGAGGTATTTAAGAACTCGATGCGCATGAGCACAAGCGGTGAAAGCACTCAGATCAAAGTTAATATTTCACCGGATCATCTAGGCCATCTGGACATTCGCCTGACTGAAACGAACGGCAGAATTGCCGCACAGATTTTCACGAGCAGCATGGCAGCGAAAGATGCCTTGGATCTACAGCTGAATCAGCTTCGGAGCACGTTGATCCAGCAAGGTTTGACCGTTGAGAAGATTGAAGTTGTGCAAAATAACTCACAGCAATCGCTCGGCCAGCAAAACGCACAGTCCGAGCAGCGGTTCACACAACAGCAGCAGCGACAGAATAACGCCGGCCGCGAAAGCAAAGGCTATCAGCAGATAGAAGAGAAAACTGCAGTGCAGAGAAGCCACCTCGATTCTGGAATGATGAAAGTGGATTACACAGTTTAACAAGAAAAGAGGTGTTCTGATGAACGTTACAAATACATCGACTGCTAATGTGATGACGGGGACAGCAGCTAAATCGTCCGATCCTCAAAATACGCTGGGCCAGGATGCTTTCCTGAAGATTCTCGTCACGCAGATGAAGCATCAGGATCCGATGGAGCCGTTAAAGGATACGGAATTCATCGGACAAATGGCACAGTTCAGCAGCTTGGAGCAATTGACGAATCTGAACAAGACAATGACTAATTTTGTCGGCAGTACTGGCAACAAAGGATCTTTAGCCGATCACGCAAATCTGATCGGCACTTCAGTCGACTGGTCATATGAAGTAAACGGCCAGATGGAAACGGGCCAGGAAGTCGTAAAAGCGTTATCGAGCAAAAACGGCGAAATGACCATCGAACTTCTGGAGGACGGAAAGAAAATTCCACTTACAGCAATCAACCGGATTGAAATGAATACAGAAATTAAAAACGACAACGAGATTGTCTGATTCCGATTGGGATACGGACAATACTTGAAAGGGGAAAACTAAATGTTACGTTCAATGTATGCAGGTGTGTCAGGTATGAAAGGTTTCCAAACGAAACTGGATGTCATCGGTAATAATATTTCCAACGTCAATACAATCGGCTACAAAAAAAGCACAATCAACTTCCAGGATTTATTGAGCCAGAATATGTCCGGTGGAGGAGCAAACCCGATGCAAGTAGGTCTTGGATCTTCAACAGGAGCGATCAATGTAAACCATAATGCTGGATCTTCAATGACGACAGGTGTCGGAACGGACTTGGCAATGATGGGTGATGGTTTCTTCATAGTGCAGGATCCGGAAGCTGCAGGACAAGATGGGCAATACTTGACGCGTGCCGGTAATTTTACGGTAACTGAAGATGGACGTCTTGTTACTTCGCAAGGATACAACGTACTTGGCTTTCCTGCTGCAGGAGGAGCAGCTGCTCCAATTACGATTGATCAGGGAACATATAATTCATTCAGCGTAAACCGGACAGGCGAAGTTATTGGGAAAGAACCTAATGGTGATGAGACAGTACTTTTCAATCTTGCTATTTCAAATCCTGAAAACCCGACGGGCCTCAACAAATTTGGCGGTTCCCTGTATGAAATGACTGGAATGGCCAGTGCAAACGGCATCAACCCTCAAACAGTGGCTGGCGCTAACACGTCCGTCGCATCCGGCATGCTGGAAATGTCCAACGTTGACCTAACGGAAGAGTTTACTGAAATGATCATTGCGCAACGTGGATTCCAGGCAAACTCACGCACCATCACAACTTCTGATGAAATCCTTCAAGAAGTTGTTAACCTGAAACGATAATAAAGGAGGGCGGCCTGAGGGAAGCTGAGCTTCCCTCGATAGGCGCTTTTATATGATCCTATTGACGAAATTAAATCAGACGCCGTTTACCATAAACGCGGTTTATATCGAAAGAGTCGAAGCTACACCGGATACAGTGGTGACACTGGTGTCGGGCAAAAAGATCCACGTTCTGGAGTCGGTAGGAGAAGTCACGGATAAAGTGACAGCCTATTACCAGCAGATCAGCATTTTGCCGACAGTCCAAAAGCCTGACCTGATGGAATAAGGAGGAAACATCCATGGTAGATCATTTATCAGACGAAAATATAGATGCCATTCTTTCTTCCATTAAAAAAGAGAAGCCAGCACCTTATAAGATCGGCAAAGAACGTACAGTGAACAATTATGATTTCAAAAAAGCATTGCGGTTTTCACAGGACCAGATCCGGACATTAACGCGGATCCATGAAAACTTCGCGCGCTTGCTGACTTCTTATTTTTCCACACAGCTGCGTACATATGTCCAGCTTACGGTAACGGGAGTGGAACAATATTCGTACGAAGAGTTCATCCAGAATATCGAGAAAAATTCGCTGCTTGGTGTATTCGAAGCAAGCCCGCTGCCTGGCAGCATGGTGATGGAATTTTCTCCGGATGTGGCGTACGTGATGTTCGACCGGCTGCTTGGCGGGCAAGGGAATGCATTGAATAAAACAAGTGATTTGACGGAAATTGAAACCTCGATCATTGAACGGGTTTTCGTGAAAGCGCTGGATTGTTTCCAGGAAGCCTGGACCTCGGTCATCCGGTTGTCCCCGTCTTTAAAAGAAATTGAAGTGAATCCGCAATTTCTGACGATGTCGCCGCCAAATGAAACAGTCATCATGGTGTCGCTTCACACGAAAATCGGTGAAATTGAAGGTGTCATCAATCTATGCTTGCCGCACCTGGTATTGGAAAAGGTGCTGCCGAAACTGTCAGCGCGGCATTGGCTGGCGAATCAGAAGAAAACCAAAGAAAATCACGAAGTGGCAGCTTTAGAGAAAAAGCTGCAAAACACCAAAATGAGTGTTAAAGCGGTTTTGGGCAATTCCACAATTAATATCGAAGATTTTCTGAATCTGAAAAACGGCGATGTAATCCGTCTGCAGGAATCCTTTTCGGATCCGGTGACGGTGCTCGTTGATGAAAAGCAGAAGTTTTTTGCTCAAGCCGGGGTTTCCAAAGGCCGTTTGGCGGTACAAATTACAGATGTTCAAACGCAGGGGGATGACAGCGATGGTAACTGGTAGTTTGTCTTCGGACGAAATAAACGGCTTGTTGAACCGGGGAGAGAAGGAGGAGAAGAAAATGGCGAATACGTCACTTTCCAAAATCGAAAACGAATCGCTGACGGAATTGTTCAGCGTGGCACTGGGCAGCTCTTCAGCTGTATTATCTTTATTGCTGTCGAACCAGGTGACGGTAAGTTCACCGAATTTGTCGGTAAAGCCGAAAGCGGAAATCATGGCTAAAACGCAGGCCCCTTTCTTCGTCCTGCTCGGTGAATATACGGGCGACGTTTCAGGCATTCAATTTGTTTCCGTGAATAAAGAACAAGTGCAGGCACTGACTGCGATGGCAGATCCGGAAAGCGAGAGCGAAGATACTGAACGCCAATTCGAGATCCTGCAGGAAATCATGCAGCAGATGTACGCATCGGTTTCGCAGACATTCTCAGCTTTATTAGAATCGGAAATCAGCCATTCCTTGTCAGGCATGGACATGGTCGAGGATCGGGAAGATTTTCCGGCAGCGAATTTCACTGCGGAAGAATGGTTTGCTGAAGCCGTGTTCCAATTGAAAGCACAAAACGGGCAGCATGCGGAATTCCATATGTGCATTCCGGTGCGTCTGGCAAAACAAATGGCCGGAATCTTGACCGATTCAGGTGAAGAGGAAGAGCTGGAGGAGACACAGGATATGCAATTTGACTCAAACAATGAAAGCAATTCACAGAATAAAAAAGAACAAGCCGTTACATCCCAAAATATCCAACCGGTGCAATTTTCAAGTTTCGATGATTCGCCCGCAGCGAATACTGAACCGAATAACTTGAATATGCTGATGGATATTCCGCTTCAGGTGACAGTGGAACTTGGACGCACGAAACGGACGGTCAAAGAAATACTGGGCGTTTCCCAAGGGTCGATTATTGAACTCGATAAATTGGCGGGAGAACCAGTCGATATTCTAGTAAACGATAAACTGATTGCCGTGGGTGAAGTTGTAGTCATCGATGAAAACTTCGGGGTCCGCGTTACCGATATCCTGTCAACAGAAGAACGAATCTCGAAGCTTCGCTAATACCTTTATGTAAGGAGTCTACAAGCTTGATCCAAAAAATGTCTTTATACAGTATTATGATGATCCTGCTGCTGACGCTGTCGGCAGTATGGGCACCATCCTTTGCACAAGCCGCCGACCCGAAAGTCAGCGACAGCTATAACACGGACCAGCCGGCAGTCGAACAGCAGGAACCACCTGCAGAAGCGGCGGCTCCGGAAGAAAAAAGCTTTATCGTCGTAATCGGCCAATTGATCTTTTATACCTTATTAATTGTTTTCATGATATACGGCCTGATCAAATTCCTGTCGATGAAGCAGAAAAATCTCCAGCCCAACCAAGCTGTAAAGCTGATGGGCGGAACAGCCTTAGGAAATAATAAATCCCTTCAGCTTGTAAAAGTGGGAGGACAGATTTATCTGATCGGTGTCGGCGATCAAGTGACGTTGATCAAAGAATTCGCCGAAGACGATGAAATCAATGGAATCGAAAAAGACGTGGAAACCCAAGCTTCGCCATTACTGCCGAAGACGGTGACCAGTTTCATAAAAGAAAAGGTCGGCGGCCAATTGGAGAAGAACCCTGCCCAAACGAAAGGGTTTGAGCAATTGTTCAAGCAGAGCCTCGATAAACAGCGTAAAAAGCAGGACAAATTGGAATCGGATCTAAGTGGACAACAATCCGAAGATAAAGAAGGGCGTTCGTTATGATGGACTCTCTTCTCATGCTCGTCAACATTCCCGGAATCGATTTTGGCAACGATAATCCCGAAGACGTTTCAACTACACTGCAATTATTATTCCTGCTGACGATCTTGTCGGTGGCTCCCGGGATTTTAATCCTGATGACCAGTTTTACTCGCATCATCATCGTGCTGTCCTTTGTCCGGACCGGTCTCGGCACGCAATCGATGCCGCCGAACCAGGTGTTGGTGGGACTTGCATTATTCCTTACCTTCTTCATCATGGCTCCGATCTTCTCGGAGATAAATGAAACCGCGCTTCAGCCATACTTGGACGGTGAAATCGGACAGGAAGAAGCGATGGACTCCGCGGCATTGCCGATGAAAGAGTTCATGGCGAAACACACACGCGAAAAAGACTTAGCATTATTTTATAAATACGCTGAAATGGAAAAGCCCGACAGCATTGCGGAAATTCCGCTGACATCGCTGATTCCGGCATTTGCCATCAGCGAGCTCAAGACAGCGTTCCAGATAGGCTTCGTCATTTTCATCCCTTTCCTGATCATCGACATGGTCGTTGCCAGCACCTTGATGGCGATGGGGATGATGATGCTGCCGCCGGTGATGATTTCATTGCCGTTCAAAATCTTGTTATTCGTACTGGTCGACGGCTGGTACCTGATCATCGAATCGCTGCTGCTTAGTTTTTAGATAGGCTTCATATCGGAAGAGATCGCTCCAGGCGGACGCTTTCCTCGGGGAGCTGCCTGAGCCTCCTCAGTCGCTTTGCTCCCTGCGGGGTCTCAGGACTAGCTCTGAATCCCGTAGGAGTCGCCGCCTTCCGCTCACTCTTCTAAATGATATGTAGCAAAACAGCGAAGACGCCATGGTGACCAAGCGAAGTGCTGAGATCCACTCGGGCGAAGTGCAACGAGCCCGAGTTAGCTCAGCGCAAGCCACCAGGCAAGCGAGCTGTTTTGCGGAATATCGGCTACTAAAGATCATTAATTCAATTTGCATCGTTAAGGAAGGAAGAACTCAATGACTCCAGATATGGTAATTAAACTGGCAGAACAATCGATTTATACAATCATCATCATTGCGGCGCCGATGCTGCTGATCGCACTGGGTGTCGGCCTGCTCGTCAGTGTGTTTCAGGCGATGACGCAGATTCAGGAACAGACTTTGGCGTTCATACCGAAAATACTCGCTGTATTCATTTCGCTGGTCGTTTTCGGACCGTGGATGCTGACGACGCTGTTGGATTACACACGCAATCTGTTCCAAAGCCTTCCGCGAATAATCGGATAGGGAGCTTGCAATGAATTCTATTTTAGAAGTTTTGCCATATTTTTTATTAGTACTTATTCGGTTTACGAGTTTCTTTCTCATTGCACCGATTTTCTCGATGAAGGGCATGCCGAACCAATTCAAGATTGGCCTCGGAGTGTTCATTGCGCTGATAGCTGTTTCCACTCTGCCGGCCGAAGAGCCGATTGTGTTGGACGCTTATTATACGTTCATGGTCATAAAGGAAATCGGTGTTGGCCTGGCACTTGGATTTACAGCGGCGCTGCTGTTGTATGCGGTGCAGGTTGCCGGAGCGTTCATCGACTTTCAGATGGGCTTTGCCATCGCCAATGTTATTGACCCGCAAACTGGCGCGCAGGTGCCGATCATCGGTCACTTTAAATACATGATGGCGCTGCTTTTCATGCTGACGGTCAACGGCCATCACATGCTGCTGGACGGTGTGATGCACAGTCTGAGGCTGTTTCCGGTAGAAACGATGACCTTCGCTTTTGAAGCAGGAGACCTTTCATCTTTTATATCGGCATTATTCGTACAAATGTTTACCGTTGCTTTGCAAATTGCTTTGCCGATTGTCGGTGCGCTGTTCCTGGTCGATGTGGCTCTAGGGATTTTGGCGAAAACGGTACCACAATTAAATATTTTCGCAGTCGGTTTTCCAGTTAAGATTTTCACCGGCTTTGTCCTGTTATTGCTGACAATGCCCATCTTCTTTTATCTGCTGCAATTTTTATTTGAAAAAATCATGATGAGCATGGCGCAATTGGTCAAGATAATGGGAGGGACGTAAGTGCAGAAACGATTGGTTCTCGATCTTCAGTTTTTCGCAGGTGAGAAAACAGAAAAAGCGACACCGCAGAAGAGGCAGGAGTCGAAACGCAAAGGGCAGGTCGCAAAAAGCCCGGAAGTCGCCGCGGCGATGATTATGCTCGGCGGCATCCTGTTGCTTTACTTCACTGGCGGCTGGATGCTCGAAGCGATTCTCGCAATGTTCCGCATCAACCTGACACAATTCTTCAGCTGGGATCTGACACCCGCTTCCACGCGGACCCTGCTCGAACAGATGTCATTTGAAGGATTAAAGATCATGGTCCCGATGGCGTTGATCGGCATGATTTTTGGCTTTTTCGGAAACTACATACAAATTGGACCGATTTTCTCTACAGATCCATTGATGGCGAAACTGGAACGAATTGATCCGATCAAAGGCGCTAAGCGCATCTTCTCAGTACGCGCGTTAGTGGAGCTGGCAAAATCGTTATTGAAAATCTCCATCATCGGAACAGCGGCTTTCCTCGTTCTGTGGACGTCGAAAGAAGAATTGTTTTTATTGTCCCAGCAAAGTGTGCCGCATGCCTTGAGTTTTGTCGGCGGCCTGGTGGTTAAAATGGGCCTGACCGCTTCAATCATCCTCTTGTGTCTGGCCGTGCTGGATTATATCTATCAGAAATACGAGTTCGAAAAAGGAATAAAGATGTCGAAACAGGACATTAAAGACGAATATAAGAAATCGGAAGGCGACCCGCTCATCAAGCAAAAGATCAAAGAAAAGCAACGGCAGATGAGTATGAACCGGATGATCCAGGATTTACCGAATGCGGATGTTCTCATTACAAACCCGACGCATTACGCGATCGCGATTAAATACGATGCCGAGACGATGGAAGCCCCGCAAGTCATTGCGATGGGGAAAGATCATCTGGCACTGAAAATTAAAGAAAAAGCGAAAGAACTTGATATTGTGATTATGGAAAATAAACCGCTCGCCCGCGCATTGTACGCACAAGTAGAAGTGGGCGACTACGTGCCGGAAGATCTCTTCATGGCCGTAGCCGAGGTGTTGGCATATATCTACCGTTTGAAAGGCAAGATCAGTTAGATATAAATTAGAATGATGAAATCGCTCCAGAAGGACGCTTTCCGCGGGGAGCTGAGTCCAAAGCGCCGAAGCGACTTATCAATGCATATTTATTGTTTTATTACATAAAAACATTCACGAAAGCAATAGGAGATGGGAAATAACTTGAAACTCAGAGATTATGCAGTCTTAGTATCCGTACTTATGATCGTCGTCATGATGGTCATTCCGTTGCCGCCCTTATTACTCGATATATTGATTCTTATAAATATCAGCCTAGCCATGACAATCCTGCTGGTGGCAATGAATACGAAAGAAGCGCTGCAATTCTCGATTTTCCCGACATTGCTGTTGTTGACGACACTGTTCCGTCTTGGCTTGAACGTATCGACGACACGCTCGATTCTCACCAATCAAACCGGTGGTGAAGTGATCGAGACGTTTGGTTCATTCGTAGTCGGAGGGAGTGCCATTATTGGTATTCTGGTGTTCCTGATTCTTGTCATTATTCAATTCCTTGTTATTACGAAAGGTTCGGAGCGGGTCGCGGAAGTTGCCGCGCGTTTTACGCTCGACTCGATGCCTGGTAAACAGATGAGTATCGACGCCGATCTTGGCGCGGGCATGATTTCCGATCTGGAAGCAAAAAACCGCCGGGAAAAAGTCAGTCAGGAAGCGGATTTCTACGGGGCCATGGATGGTGCCAGTAAATTCGTAAAAGGGGACGCCATTGCCGGAATTATCATTACCATCATCAATATCATCGGCGGATTGCTGATCGGGGTTATGGTCCACGGACTGCCGGTCGGTGAAGCAGCCAGCTTGTTCACGCTCCTGTCCATCGGTGATGGTCTGGTGAGCCAGATACCGGCGCTGTTGATCTCAACTGCCATGGGTATTGTTGTGACACGTGCTGTTTCAGACGGCAACCTTGGATCGGATATCATCAAGCAGCTCTTTGCTTACCCGAAAATGATGTATGTCGTAGCAGGCACATTGATGATGATCGCATTCCTGACACCGATCAATCCATTCTTGATTCTGCCGGTGGCAGCGGTGATCGCATTTGCTGCATATAGAATGCAGAAAGCGTTGAACGAAGAAGAGAAATCCGAAAAAGAAGCCGTTTCCGGAGACGGCAAAGAAATTGAAGCCATGAAGAGTCCGGAAAGCGTCATCGACCTTCTTCATGTCGACGCCATTGAGTTTGAGTTCGGTTATGGATTGATTCCGATAGCGGATAAAAACCAGGGCGGTGATTTGCTCGACCGGGTCATCATGATCCGCCGCCAATTGGCAATGGAGCTTGGGATTGTGGTGCCGGTTATCCGCATACGCGATAATATTCAGCTCCGTCCAAACGAATACATCATCAAGATCAAAGGAAACCGCGTTGCAGCGGGTGAAATTATGCTCGATCATTACCTGGCCATGAGCCCAGGAATTGATGACGACAGCATTGAAGGCATTGAAACGATTGAACCAGCATTTGGCATGCCTGCACTATGGGTTAATGACAGCATGAAAGAAGACGCTGAAATGGCCGGATACGCCATCGTCGACCCGCCATCTGTTGTGTCGACGCATCTGACAGAAGTCATCAAGCGCCACGCGCATGAATTGATCGGGCGCCAGGAAGTGAAGTCGCTGATTGAAAATATGCGTGAAGCAAGTCCGGCTGTTGTAGAAGAATTGATTCCAAACATGATGACGATCGGGGAAGTGCAGAAAGTGCTGATGAAGCTTCTGAAAGAGAAGGTTTCCATCCGCAACTTGCTGATCATTCTCGAAACGCTTGCCGATTATTCATCGCAAACAAAAGATACAGACGTTTTGACTGAATACGTGAGACGTTCACTGTCCCGCCAAATCACATTGCAATATGCGCCGCAGAATGAAGCCTTGAAAGTCATCACAGCAGGAGCAAGCGTCGAGAAGAAATTTGCCGAGTCGGTGCACCGTTCCGATCAGGGCAATTACTTGTCGATCGATCCGGAAACGTCCCAGCTGATTTTCCAGAAAATATCCGAACAGGCTGCGCAATTGCAGCAGACCGGTGTGCAGCCGATTCTGCTGACATCACCGGCCATCCGCATCTATATGCGCCAGTTTATCGAAGGTTTTGCACCGGATCTTCCGGTGCTGTCCTATAACGAACTCGAACCGAACATTGAGATTCAAAGCGTCGGCGTCGTCAATATCAGTGGAGGAGTAAATGTCTGATGAGATTAAAAACATATATCGTCCAGAATGTCAGTGAAGCTTTGCCGATGATCAAACGGGATCTCGGAGCTGACGCATTAATCCTGAATACGAAAAAAGTGAAGACAGGCGGCTTTATCGGGTTTTTCCAGAAAGAAAGACTCGAAGTGACAGCCGCTGTAGAAGCACAGCCGAAGAAGAAGAAAGCAGCGAGCAATGAACCGCAGGAAGCTGCCGCAGTTCAAAAGGCATCCGCGCCGGTCCATGCTACTCCAGTGGCCGCGCCGGAAACTTCAAACCATCACTTAACGGGAGACTTGATCAATGAATTGAAAGGCATCAAGCAATTCATGATGCAATCCATGCAGGAAGATCATTTGCCGGCTTCCTTGAAACCGTTGAATCAGCGTCTAAACAACCAGGAAGTGACGAAGGAAATCCAATCGGAAATACTGGCGAAGATGATGCTGACGATAGGGCAGCAGCCAGATATCTCCACAGCGCAAATCCACAGAATGGCCAAGACGGAAATCGTCCGCCTGATCGGTTTACATCAGCAAAAGCCGGTCGTGAAGGACCCGGAGATCATCTGCTTTATCGGACCGACAGGCGTCGGCAAAACAACGACGATCGCGAAAATCGCTGCTGATCTGCTATTGCGCGAAGGAAAAAAAGTCGGCTTGATTACATCCGATACCTACCGCATCGCTGCCGTAGAGCAATTGAAAACATACGCAGGCATATTGAATATTCCGATCCAAGTGGTCGATACGGCGGAGGATTTGAACCGCGCCATGGCGGAACTGGCTGCTTGCGACATCATCCTGATGGACACGGCCGGTCGCAATTACCAGCAGAAACAATACATCGACGATCTTGAAGCGCTCTTGACTGATAAGAATAAAATCCAGATCAATCTGGTATTGAGCCTGACTTCCAAATACGAAGATATGAAAAAAATCATCGACAATTTCCAAACCATCAAAATGGACCAGCTGCTATTGACCAAACAAGACGAGACCAGCTCATCCGGCGCCATCTTGAATCTGATCTATCATTATTCGATTCCCGTCACTTATATTGCCAACGGCCAAAATGTTCCAGATGATATTTTAACGGCAACTCCTGAGTTGATCGCAAACTTTGTGCTAGGGGAAGATGACAATGATTGATCAGGCAAAACAATTGCGGGAAAAAATGATACAGAAAAAACCGAAAAAAGACCGCAGACAAACGCGCACAATTGCCGTAACCAGCGGAAAAGGCGGCGTCGGCAAGTCTAATTTCGCCTTGAACTTCGCTTTGAGCCTGGTCGAGCAGAACCGGAAAGTCCTTATATTCGACGTCGACTTGGGTTTTGCCAATGTAGACGTATTACTCGGTCGGTCACCTGAAGAATCGATTGCGACGATGGTCGAAAAAGATTTATCGATTTGGGACATCATCGAAGAAGGGCCGAACGGCTTGCTGTTCATTTCCGGAGGGACCGGATTCAACGAAATGTTCAAACTGGATGAAGCGAAGATGAAGAAATTCTTTGACGAGCTCAGCGAAATCCAGGGACATGTCGATTACGTGATCCTCGATACTGGCGCAGGATTATCGGATGAAAACCTCCGCTTTATCCTGGCGGCAGACGACGTGATTCTTGTTACGACGCCTGAACCGACATCAATTACGGATGCTTATTCCATTGTAAAAATGGTCCATGTAAAAGATCCGAATGTCCATATGAAACTGATTGTCAACCAATGCACGACTGAAAAAGAAGGTAAACAGACGGCGGACAATTTCCGCCAGGTGACACAGCAATTTCTTGAAAAAGAAATCGGCACGTTGGGTTATATCCCGAGCGACTCGAATATACCGGCAGCTGTTAAGAAGCAAGTGCCGTTTCTGCTGGCATTTCCGAACACATACGCTTCTCAGGCGATGCGAAAAGTAACAGGTGAATTTCTCGACCTGCCTGTACCTTATAAGCTGGGCATCAAAGGATTCCTGCTGAAAATGCTGTTTAAATAGACGTGTCGCGGTATCAAAAAAATGGTGGTGAAACGCTTGTTGAATGAAAAATTATCAAAAGAGGAATTGGAACACTGGGAAAGCTGGCAGCAGGGACGTGATCCGGAAGCCGGGAATTACCTCGTCGAACGCTACATGCCGCTGGTTGATTATGTGACACAGCGCTTTATGATCAGCCTGCCGAAAACAGTGGACAAAGATGACATACGCAGCCTGGCTTTCGAAGGGCTTCTTGACGCATTTGATAAATTCAACCTGGAGCGGGACCTGAAGTTCGAAACCTATGCGGCATGGAGAATCAAAGGCGCGATCATCGACGGGCTGCGGCATAGTGACTGGCTGCCGCGTTCTGTGCGTGAGAAAGTGAAGAAAATCGAAAAAGCGTATGCGATTCTTGAACAGGAAAACAATCATTCGGTTACTGATGCCGAAGTCAGCAAATATCTCGGCATTTCCAAAGCCGAACTCAATAAAACCGTATCGGAAGCAGCGTTATCGACGATGATTTCCATGGATGAGAATCCTTTCGAAGACAATAATCAGGTAGGCAAATACAATATAGTCGGAAACGGCGATGCGGGTTCACCGGAACGCCGTCTCTACGAACGGACCATTAAGGAAGCGTTAACCGCAGCAATCGGGCGTTTGCCTGAAAAAGAAAAGATCGTCGTTTCCCTGTGCTACTTCGAAGACTTGAAGTTGACGGAAATTGCTGAAGTTCTGGGTGTCAGCGTTTCGCGTGTTTCGCAATTGCATTCAAAAGCAATTTTGCGTCTGCATTCAGCGACTCTCTCGGTCCACGAATATTATTAAGTTGCGCATGTTATAGAAAGACAGGTGATAGCCATGGAATGGCTGCTGATTTTACTTATTTTATTGGCGATAGCCGTGAATATACGATCGTTTATCGCGCTGAATCAATTCCAGAAACAGCGCAAAATCATGCTGGAAGACGCGGAAGCAGTCAATGCCAGCATGGAAGAGTTTGTAGCGAATCTCGAGCAGGAAAATGATGAACTCTATAACCGGCTGGTGGAGCATATTGCCCAAAAAGAAAGCCGCATGGAAGAACGGATGCGTGAACTGGAGCTGAAAATCGGAAGCGGTACCGACGCTCATACAGCGGACGAGGCGCCAGTTGCGCCCAAAACCAAAATAGCGAAACAGAAGAAAACAGCTAAGCCTGCAGAACCGGCAGTCGATCCGGACCTGCCGGAAAATGAAAAAATTGAACAATTGCATAAACAAGGATTCGCCCCTGCGCAAATTGCCAAAGTGGTTGCGGCAGAACGCGGAGAAATCGAATTGATCATTAATATGTATAAAAAGAAACAAAGCTATCAGAAGTAAGATGGGGTGACTGCTATGCGCATTGAAAGCCAAACGAAAATTCCGGGGGACCGGTTTCAGAAAAATACAGTGGAAAACAAGTCAATTGACTCTTTTGCCAACGTCATGAAAAAGTCGCAATCGAAATTGCAGCTGGATGCCTTGCATCAATTGATGAGCCGTGTTGACGCTCAGGGAGAAAAGCTGGGGGAGCAGCGTACCTTCGAAAATCTGCGTGACTATAAAAATCTTGTAAAAGAATTTATGAGAGAAGCCCTAAGTTTTGGTATACAATTAACTGAAAAACAAAGCTTTTCTCCTGGTGGTGGCATGAAAAATCATCAAATAGTGGAAGTCATTGACAAAAAATTGATTGAACTTCAGGACGAAGTGTTAAATAATGAAAAGGAAGGCTTGGATACACTCCAGTCAATTGGAGAAATCAAAGGCTTACTGATTAATTTATACATGTAAAAGTGGTGTCTGAAGTTAAAAAGGGTCTTCCCGCTTAATTTCCTGCTTTTGCATGGTTAAAAAAGAGAGAAGATTGAGGGGAGAAAGAAATGAGCGAAAATCGCCGCGAGTTTTTCCGTGTAATTTTTCATGAATCGGTCAATGGCAAAATCACCCGCCTCGGGGAAGCTCCAATGTCTATAATAGTGGACAATATCAGTGTAAACGGCATGAGATTTACATCGCCGGTCAATATACCGATGGGCGAACGGCTCGAATGCAGTTTCGAAATACTGGAACAGGCGTTTTTGCTTGAAGGAGCCATTGTGAGGAAGTCGACGAGAAATGACAGAGTCGAATACGGTGTAGGTTTTACAATCGATCAGGAAACGTCATCGCAATTATTCAAGCATCTTAATTATTATCAGATCCGCCAAAGAAAAGGTTCATATGCAGATTGAGCATTATTGCAAGGGAAGCTGACGCCGCGAAATTTCGCAGTGTCAGCTTTTTTTATATCAGCAGGGACAGCGCGGAAGTATGCTAGAATAAATTACAAGAACATTCGGTTAATTAAAGAAGAAAGGAGCGAAAAAATGAAAAAGACAGCGACAATTGTGCTGACGATGGCCCGGAGGATCAACGCAAACTCAAATGATGTATTCAAAGCCTGGACAAAGCCGGAGCTGATGAAAAAATGGCTGTTTACGACGGAAGACACGAATGTGGTGGCAAGAAACGATTTCCGGGTGGGCGGAAAATGGGAAATCGTTGACCAGCGGGAAGGGGAGGAATACCGCGCGACAGGCGAGTATTTGGAAATCGACGCGCCTCACCGGCTGGGATTCACTTTTGAAATGCCGCAATTCAACGACTTGCAGGACCAAATAATTGTGTGGGTATCGCCGGTTGGGAAAGCATGTGAAATGACTTTTAAACAGGAGATTGTTGTGCCTCACGAAGAAAGCTGGGGACCTGAAGACATCAAGAACGCGATGAAAGAGTACAGCGAACAGTCAGAAGAAGGCTGGGACAAGATGTTTGAAGGGTTGAAACAATTAGTGGAAACCGGAGAAGTCAGAGCAACGGACAATAAGTGAATAGCTGAATCACAGCAGCTGCCGCCCGGAATTTCATTGCGGCAGCTTTTTAGAGAAACCTTTTCGAAGGAATTGCTACTAATAGAGTAAAGAAGCTGCAATTTGGGCGAGAGGGCGGTCGGCTGTGAAAAATATACTGTTGTTTTTAATGATTGCTGTAATGATTGCTGGGGCAGTCGGTTGGCCTGCAGCAGCCAGTGCCTGTTCCTGTGAACAACCTCCAGGCGTCGAGGAAGAGTTGAGCCGCTCGGATGCAGTGTTCAGCGGAAAAGTGATTTCGATAGAAGAGAAGCCGCCTTTATTGTCCGTACCTTCCAAAATGGTGATTTTCGAAGTCGCCAAGACCTGGAAAGGGATCGAACAAACACAGGTGAAGATCACTACTGGCCAAGGCGGCGGGGATTGCGGCTTCGATTTCAATATGGGGCAGGAATATTTAATCTATGCGGTGAAATCAAATAGCTACGGATTAAATTCATTGTCGACCATTATTTGTGACCGCACAGCTGTTTTAAGCCAGGCGCAAGGAGATTTTGCGGTATTGGGAGAAGGCCAGGAACCGACAGAAGAAGTGGATTTGCTCAGCCGGAACGGATGGCTTTTGCCGCTGGCGGGTTTTATTGTATTCGCGATAATTGCTTTTATGGTTTACCGGAAAAGAAAGACAGTGAAACAAGGCGGGTGGAAGAAATGAAAGCATCTGAGGAGATATTGGCGGTCTGGCGTAAATTCGACGATTTTCCGATGGAAACACTGACGAAGGCGTGGCTCTATTCGACACAGGGGAACCGGAAGCAAAGAGATGTTGAAACGATGAAACAGCATCGTGAACAGTTCGGCGTCACAGGGAATTGCTTTGACTTGGCCATCTGGTTATTGGATGCATTTAAAGAAGCGGGGGTCGAAGCTTATCCAATCGGCAGTGAGCTCGGGACTGGTGATGATCATGCGGCGGTCATGGCAGTTGACCGCGAGGGACGCAGGTTCTTATGTGATCTGGGTGACCAATGGCTGCAGCCGGTTTTGATCGATGGTGACGATGAGGCTTACACAGATGAAAAATTAACAGGCTTTTTTCCGGGCGCTGAAGTGCAGGTGCTGCCGGAAAGTGATAATTTTAAAGTGGTTTATCACCGGCCGAACGGCAAGTTTTCGACACAGGTTTATTCAGCGGTTCCGGTGCCGATGGAGGAATTTATGACGGCGGCGGATTTTTCGCAGAGCCATGTATATCCGAAACCGCTGCTGGAAGTGCGTTTACCATGGGGGAATGAAACGGCGCACTGGGAATTCGATGATTGGAAAAGTTTTTTAAGCACCAGCCAGGGGCTGTTTGAAGATCCGCCGCTTGCATCGATTGAAGAATAGGCGGAGCGGATCCATGAGAAGAGCGGTTATGATAAAACGCTGTTAAAAGAATCGCTGGAATATTTTAAGGGTCTCAGCGAATCTTCTGTATCCTGAGGCCTTTTCTGTTTCATTGAAGAAAAGAGGTTTGAACAAATGAATGAAGAAATGATTATGGCCTGTGAGGAAGATGGCACGCCAATCGGAATTGCTTCGCGTGAAGAAATACATAAAAGGGGCTTGTGGCATGAGACATTCCATTGCTGGATTGTGGAAATCGAGGACGGAACGCCGTATATCCACCTGCAATTGCGCAGCGCAGACAAAAAGGATTTTCCCGGCCTGCTTGACATCAGCGCTGCCGGGCACATCCTTGCGCACGAATCAGTCAGGGATGGAGTCAGAGAAGTCCAAGAAGAACTGGGCATCGATGTGAAGTACGGCGAGTTGTTGCCGCTCGGTGTCATTAAAGACCAGCTCTCGATGGAGGATTTCATAGACAATGAACGATGTCATGTGTTTCTGTATCTAACAACGCAGAATTTGGACGGAGCCTATCGCTTCCAAAAAGAAGAAGTAGCGGGCATGTTCAAATTTGATTTTCAGGACTTTGTGGATTTATGCATCGGTGTTACAGAAAGAATCGAAAGTGCAGGGGAACTTGGCGCGGCGAAAACGCCGTCACAGAAGAGTATTGCATTGACGGATCTCGTGCCGCACGAACAATCTTATCTGGAGCAGATAGTGAGAGGGATTCAAAGCGCATTGGAAAATGAAATGAAATAAGTTAACGAATAAAATGAAAGACATCCTTTATTGTCCCAATGAGAGATAAAGGATGTCTTTTTTTGTTGGGCTAAATAATATTAGAAACTCTATCGGTTTTAATTCCAGCTTCCGCCAGCGATTTAGAGATTTGTTCCGCAAAGCTCAGGGCATTTGCCCCGTCTCCGTGGATGCAAATTGTATCGGCTTTCAATTCGGCATCGGTTCCCTCGACTGTCAGCACTTTGCCTTCACGCACCATCCGCACGACACGTTCAATCGCTTCAGTGGAATCAGTGATTAAGGCATTGGCTTCGGAGCGGGGTGTAAGAGAGCCATCTTTCTGGTATGTGCGGTCGGAGAATACTTCGCTTGCGGTCCGCAGGCCGATTTCATTGCCTGCTGTAATCAGTTCACTGCCGGCAAGTCCATAGAGGATCAATGCGGGATTTACGTCATAGACGGCCTCCGCAATGGCTTCGGCATAAATGGAATCTCTGGCGGCCATATTATAGAGGGCGCCATGGGCTTTGACGTGTTGCAGAATACCGCCTTCCGCATTGACGAAAGCTGACAGGGCGCCAATTTGGTAAACGACGATGTCATAGATTTCCTCCGCTGACAGCTGCAGGTTACGGCGGCCGAATCCCGGCAGATCCTGAAAGCCAGGATGCGCACCGATGACTACATCCTTTTCGAGCGCCAGGCGAACAGTTTTGCGCATTGTAGCTGGATCCCCGGCGTGAAAACCGCAGGCGATGTTAGCCGAATTTACATAATCCAGGATTTCTTCATCCCGGCCAATTTTGTAAACACCGAAACTCTCACCCATATCACAATTCAAATCCACTTTAAAATTCATCCTGTTTCCTCCCTTTTGAATTTAATGGCCTGTTTCAAACAATTTATCGTTTTTTCCTGAAGTCTGAGAAGACGCTGTGCTTCTTCGATACTGACTTCCTTGAACCGCAGACGGTCTCCGGGTTTCAGCTGGCTGATGAGCGGAAGGTCAACGGTGATGACTTCTGCAATTTTTGGATAGCCTCCTGCTGTCTGGCGATCGGCCATCAAAATAATCGGGTTGCCGTCCGCAGGCACCTGGATGGAACCGAAAGCGACAGCTTCCGAAATCATTTCCTGCGTTTCGGCAAGTGCCAGGCGAGGTCCGTCAAGCCGATAGCCCATACGGTCCGATTGGGAATTTACTGAAAAATATCCGGATAAAAAGTGTTTCCGGCTGTCTTCAGAAAACAATTCGAATTGGCGGCCTTTGGTTACTCGGATTACCGGTTCGGAAGTATAAGGAGGCGAGGGTACAAACCAGGAAGCGTCTTGAGCTGCCGATTTCTGAACGGTGCCTGCTTCACCGATTGCCAGTTGGTCGCCGGATTCCAAAGCGCGTCCTTGATAACCGCCCAGCTCCGCCCGCATGTATGTGGAGCGGCTGCCCATCACTTCCGGAACAACGATTCCGCCGGCGATAGCTACGTAGCAACGGCTGCCGGACCGAGGCTTACCAAACGTCAGTGTTTGTCCTTTCGTTGCAATAACTGCCCGCCAGCTTTTTACAGCTTTGCCATCCAATTGAGGAGTGAGGTCGCCTCCGCAAATGGAGATGACGTGTTCTTCGTCGAATTGAATAGAGGGTCCCATCAACGTTATTTCCAATGCTGCAGCGCTTTCTTCATTGCCGACGAGCAGGTTGGCCATGCGCAGCGCATAAGGATCCATCGCGCCGGACGCAACAACGCCATATTTTTGGAAGCCTGTTCGTCCAAGGTCCTGTACGGTTGTCTGCATACCGCTTTTATGTATGGTCAGCATTTTCTTTCTCCTCCAAAATTTGATATTCCTCAGCTGTAATTCGACGAAAAACAATAATGTCTCCCGCCCGCAGCAGGCTCGGAATTTCATGATCCGGCAGAAACAGCCGCGTTGGTGTGCGGCCGATCAATTGCCAGCCTCCTGGTGTTGGAATGGGATAGACGCCGGTCTGGTTCCCAGCGATGCCGACACTGCGCTCCGGAATTGTGACGCGCGGAGATTCCCTGCGCGGCGCTGCGATTTCTTCGGACATGCCACCGAGATATGGAAATCCCGGAGCAAAGCCGATCATATGGACGGTATAGCTGGTTCCAGTATGGATCGCTATTACTTCTTCTGGGCTCAACCCGTTGTGCCCTGCTACAAATTCAAGGTCCGGTCCATGGTCGCCGCCGTAGCAGACAGGGATTTCGATGGTACGGGGCTGCGGCACATCAATGTCCTCAGTTTTCTTTAGAAGAGATGCCAATTCGTTTTTCGCTTCTTCAAAAGTGGCCAGCAGAGGATTATAGACTACGGATATTGTGGTAAATGCAGGAATGCATTCAGTCATCCATTGTGGGGGATTCGCTTCGAGAAATGACGATACCGCAAGTATATTTTTTTGCGTTTCCTCATTTATTGAGGTGCCGACTTCAATAATGATTGCTTGGTCACCGAGCGGAGAAAAAGAATAATCCATGAATACCCTCCTGTTTCTTTATTAATCTGATTATTCTTTAAGTATAGAGCTTTAGGGAGGATGACGAAAGGAAAGCGAGGGTCATATTGACTGAGCATTGCCGAGTTGGGAATAAAACCGGTGAAGTTGGGAGTAAACAGAGCAAAGTTGGGAGTAAATATTAATTCGCCAAAAAGGAGCCGTCGCGGTTCCTCTTTTTGTGACGGGTTTGCTGAGTTGGGCGTATTTGAGTGAAAGTTGGGCGTATTCCGACTGGAGTTGGGCGTATTTCAATCGAAGTTGGGCGTATTTTGCATCAAGTTGGGCATAAACATTAAATCCCAGAGCCGACTAGCATTCACATCAAGAAGTATACAAACAAACTTTCTGCTGCCCCTAAAAATTTTATTATTCTCTGTAAATTATGTATTGACCACCCCGGTCGATAGAATTATACTAGAGTCGACCGAGGTGGTCTAACGAGGAGGCGAAGATGGATAATGGAAAAATTTAAAAGCCTCGATGAAGCGAAGCAACAGAAAATATTGGATGCGGCGTTGATGGAATTTGCGGAGCATGGCTATGAAAAAGCTTCGACGAACCGGATTGTGAAAGAAGCTGGCATCGGCAAGGGAATGCTGTTTTATTATTTTAAAAGCAAAAAGGATCTATACGAGTTTTTGGCGGAATACAGCCTCGATTTTGTCGTTGAGAAGTACTTTTCCAGAATTGATCTGACGGAAACGGATTTTATCGAACGCTTAAAGCATACCTCGCAAGTGAAATTTGAAGCGCAAACAGAAAATAAAAATGTATTCAACTTCCTGGGCACGTTTATGCTGACGGAGGACTTTAAGCTGGCCCCGCATATACAGGGAAAATACGAAGCTATGCAGAAAGCGGGGAATGCGATGATTTATGAGAACGTGGATTTATCGCTGTTCCGCGGTGATGTCGATGTGCAAAAAGCATTCAAGCTGATCCGCTGGTCGATTGAAGGTTACCAGAATGAACTGCTGCAAAAGTTACGAGGGCAAAGCATAGCGTCGATCGACTTTGATCCGTATTGGGAGGAATTTTACGAATACCTGGAGATTTTGAAGAAAAGTTTTTATAAAAAAGGGGAGTGGGAGCAATGACTATTCTTAAAACGACAGGCTTAACGAAAAAATTCGGGGATTTTGCGGCGCTTGATGGTGTGGATATTGAAGTGGGCAAGGGAGAAGTCTATGGATTTATTGGCCCGAACGGTGCAGGGAAGTCGACGACCATTCGTGTATTGCTCGGAATCCTGAAGGCTACGGAAGGGCAGGCGACGATTTTCGGCAAGGATGTCTGGAAAGATGCGGTTGAAATTCACAAGCGTGTTGCTTATGTGCCGGGAGACGTCAATCTTTGGCCAAATTTGACTGGTGGGGAAGTCATCGATTTATTTATCAAACTGCGCGGCGGCAACAATAAATCACGGCGTGAAGAACTGATTCGCAGATTCGATTTGGATCCAAGCAAAAAATGCCGCACCTATTCAAAAGGGAACCGCCAAAAAGTGGCTCTTGTTGCGGCGCTTTCTTCAGACGCGGATCTCTACATTCTCGATGAGCCGACATCAGGACTCGATCCGTTGATGGAACGCGTATTCCAGGAATGTGTCCGGGAAGCAAAAGCGGAAGGCAAAAGCATCTTGCTGTCGAGCCATATCCTGTCGGAAGTTGAACAGCTTTGCGATAAAGTGGCGATCATCCGGCAAGGCAAAATTATAGAAAAGGGTACATTGAAAGAACTTCGGCACTTGACGGGAACGATGCTGCTAGTGGAAACAAAAGAGCCGATTCTGAATTTGGCTGAAGTCAAAGGTGTACAGGGGATCGTGGAGAAAGATGGCGCATTGTCATTTCAGGTGGATCAGGAAGAACTCGACCGGGTGGTTCGTTACGTCAGCGGTTTCGGCATCATCCGCATGGAAAGTGCGCCGCCGACTTTGGAGGAACTGTTCATGCGCCATTATGAAGGGACCGGAACAGGGGGCGCAGTGTAATGAACAATCAATTATTCAGTGGAACCGGCAGCTTAAGCCGCTTTATCCTGCGCCGCGACCGATTTCGGATTCCGATATGGATTCTCAGCTTTGTAATTGCGACAGTGGCGACAGCGGTGGCGTTTATTGGGCTTTATGAAAATGCGCAGGAACGGCAAGCCATAGCGGCAACGATGGAGAATCCTGCCATGACGGCGATGGTCGGTCCTGGGTATGGACTTGCCAATTACACCAGCGGCGCGATGATGGCGCACCAGATGCTTCTGATGACCGCGGTGGTCGTCGGGCTGATGAGTGTGCTGCTGGTGATTCGCCACACCCGCACAGATGAAGAAGAAGGACGCATCGAAATGGTGAGATCGTTGCCGGTCGGACGGCTTTCAAATGTTGCTGCCACGTTGCTGGTGCTGTTTTTGGTGAATATCGTGCTGGCGATTCTTACCGGATTCAGTCTGTATGCGTTAAATATCGAAAGCATGGAGCTGGAAGGCTCGCTTCTTTATGGCGCCGCGCTTGGGGCAACTGGAATGATTTTTGCTTCACTTACGGCTGTTTGCGCCCAACTTTCGCATAATGCTAGAAGTGCGATGGGCTTATCCATCGGTATTCTGCTGCTTGCCTATATTGTGCGCGCGATCGGCGATGTGGGGAGTGAAGCTGTTGCATGGCTGTCGCCGCTTGGCTGGATTGTCCGTTCGGAAGTTTACGTCAATAATATTTGGTGGCCAGTATTGATGACGGTTGGTGCCGCCGTCCTATTCGGCGGTTTGGCGATGTACTTGAATTCAATCCGGGATTTGGGTGCGGGGTTTTTGCCGGCGAGAGCGGGGAAAATCCACGCTTCTCCGTTATTGCTGAGTCCTCTTGGGCTCGCATTCCGGCTGCAGCGCACAGGATTTATTGCCTGGGCGATCTCGATGTATGTGCTGGGTGCCTCCTATGGTTCGGTGATGGGCGATATGGAATCCTTCTTTGCGGATGTCGACCTCATGCAGGATCTGCTTGTGCCGATGGAAGGGTTTTCGCTCGTTGAGCAATTTGTGCCGACGTTGATGGCAGTGATGGCCATCATAGCCACAATCCCGGTGCTTATGGCCATACTGAAGGTAAGGGGCGAAGAGAAGAACGACCGCATCGAGCATGTTTTAGGCAGAGCGGTTTCGCGAAATCGCCTGCTGGGCAGTTATTTGCTGATTTCATTGATTGCCAGCTTTGTGATGATCTCGCTGGCTGGTCTGGGTCTCGGCACAGTTGCGGATGCCGTAATGGAAGAGGGATTTGACGTAGCCATGGCTTATCAGGCGGCGCTCGCTTATTTGCCGGCAGTATGGGCAATGATTGGGGTGGCAGTGCTGCTGATTGGCTGGCTGCCGAAACTGACGGGCTTTATCTGGCTGTATCTCAGCTTTTCTTTCTTTGTCATTTATCTCGGCAGCTTATTCCAGTTGCCGGAATGGGTGGAGAAGACAACGCCTTTCGGTTATGTTTCAGCTATCCCGCTTGAACAGTTCGATTGGCTGCAGGCGGCGGTGCTGACAGCAGTCGCAATTGGGCTGATGGTGATTGGATTCGTTGGATTCAATAAAAGAGATATCGGCAAATAAGTTGTTTAATACTAAAAATTTTTTACTTATATGAAAAGCAGAAAGGGTCTCAGACTTTTTCTGCTTTTTATTTATTGTTATTTCAAGAAAATTACACTTTGATACGAACTTAGTACCTATTTTATCGAAATAGACAGATTTTTAGAAAATTTATGATTTAAGGTGTTGATTTTTAGAAAAAAGGATGTAATATAGCATTATGCAATATATCGCATAATGTATTTTAGGTCTTAAAGTTATATTGAAAATATATAATGGCCATTCAAAGCAAATACAGGAAAAATGAGGAGGAGAAAGTATGGATAGTAAATTATCGTTTAAGTCGTACGCAGTTGTCGGAATGATGTTGTTCGCTTTGTTTTTTGGAGCAGGAAACCTGATTTTTCCCGCGCAATTGGGTCAATATGCGGGAACGGAAGTCGGAATTGCAATACTTGGATTCTTAATAACAGGTGTGGGCTTGCCGCTTCTCGGAATCCTGGCAATTGGCTATTCGAAAAGCAATGATCTTCAGGACCTTTCAAGCCGTGTGCATCCACTTTACGGCATTCTTTTCACTTCTCTGCTTTATTTGACGATCGGGCCGTTCTTCGCATTGCCGAGAACTGGTGCTGTCGCTTATGAAGTCGGCATTGCCCCATTTGTCGGTGACGGTTCAATGGGAACGATGCTGCTCATTTTCTCGATTATCTTTTTCGCCATTGCTCTCTTCATTTCATTGAATCCTTCTAAAATTGTCGACAGTGTCGGTAAATTTCTGTCACCTGCAATTTTAGTGACTTTGGCAGTGCTTTTGATTGCAGCGTTCATCACGCCAATGGGCGAAGCAGGAACTCCGCAGGGAGGCTATCTTGATAATGCCTTCATGACCGGCTTCCTCGAAGGCTATAACACAATGGACGCGTTGGCGTCGTTGGTATTCGGCATCATCGTCATTGCGGCTATCCGAAAAATGGGCGTCAACTCACCAAAAGGCGTTCTTACAGCTACCTTGAAAAGTGGTCTTGTCGCCGCGGCGCTGCTGGTTATCGTTTATACCGGAATCGCGTTGCTTGGTGCAACGAGCACGGGTACATTAGGGCTATTGGAAACGGGCGGACCTGTGCTAAGCGGGGCATCCGCACATTATTTCGGCACGTTCGGCGCTTTACTGATTGCTGTCATCATTTCGCTTGCGTGTCTGACAACGGCAGTTGGCCTGATTGTGGCCAACGCGGAATTTTTCCATAAGCTGGCACCGAAAATCAGTTATAAAGTGTTTGTCGTCATTTTTTCTGTCTTTGCATTGGTGGTTACAAATGCAGGTCTTTCCAACATCATTACGTATTCGATTCCTGTATTGATGTTCCTGTATCCTTTGGCAATCGTTCTGATTCTTCTTGCCTTCACATCGCCGTTGTTCAATCACGCACGTGCTGTCTATGTCGCGACGATAACTGTGACGTTCTTTATCGCAGTGATTGACGGATTCAAGACATTGACCGGCACGCTTGAAGTAAATAACCCGGCCTGGCTTCAAACGGTCATCGATTTCTATGGCACGGTTCTGCCGCTGTACAATGAAGGGCTGGGCTGGTTATTGCCGGCTGTCATCACAATCGTTGTTACCAGTTTGATCGCTTCAAGCAGAAAAGGTGAAAGCGTTGAAGCCGTAAGAAATTAATTGGGAATTATAAAAAGCTGTACGGAAAGCATTTGCTTTCCGTACAGCTTTTTTCAATGGCAATTTTTATTTCGCGTTCATTTCTTCGATAGAGCGAATCCAATTGTTTTTTGTCAGTGAAGAGAGGCGTTCGGCGTCTTTGTCTTTGAAAGCTTGGATAATCTCTTCGTGTTCGTTGCGGGAGGCTTCGGACAACTCCAGCGAATGATGGAAAAATTGCCTTCTGACATGGGATTGCAGCCGGCTGAGCATAATTGTAATATACGGATTCTCAGCAGCTTCAATGATGATCCGGTGGAATTCTTCATCTATTTTGAGCGCGTTGAAACTGTCTTTTTCATTAATGGCTTTTGCAAAACGCCGATTGGTTTCTTCCAGGCGGCTGATCTGTTCGTCGGTGATGTTCGGAACTGCTAGCTCTCCGGCCAATGCTTGCAAAACGGCAAGCGGGGGGAGCAGGTGATTGATATCTTCTTTAAAAACTTCTGTGACAGTTGTGGCTTTTCCGGGATACATCTTCACAAAGCCCACCATCTCAAGCAGTTGAAGCGCTTCGCGAATAGGGGTTCTGCTCAGGTTGAGCGCCTGGGCCAATTCAATATCGGTTAACTTTTCACCAGGCTGCAGCGTACCATCTATAATCCATTGTTCCAGCTGGGAATAGGCACTTTCCTTCGCGCTCATACGGACAGGTTTTGAATGATTAGTTGGAACCGGCATATTCAATCTACCCTCTCTCAAACTCTTATTATTATCCATTATACGCCAATGAAGTGGAAATGGCAGTACTCAATATGCAGTATATCGCTGGTTGGAGCGTATTAATTTCATAGATAGAAAATCCAGACGAACACAGGAGCAAGGAATGAACCGAAGACAGCGCTCAACGACATGGCGACAGAACTGACGGAGGTTTCCTGTGCACCGTATTCCAAAGCTTTAGCGGTGCCGATGCCATGCGCGGATGCACCGAATCCTATGCCGACGCCGATTGGTGTCTCAATATGAAGTATTTTAAGAAATGCCGGACCGATGATGATGCCGGAAAAGCCTGCAATCATGACAAACACTGCCGCTAGGGAAGGGATACCGCCCAATTGCTCAGTGACTTCCATCGCCACTGGAGTTGTAATGGATTTTGGCAGCAAGGAAAGGATTAAAGTCTGTGAAAATCCGAATAATTTTGCCAGACCGATTCCTGTGGTCATGCCGACGACTACACCAACCAGGATACCGGAAAGAACTGGCACCAGGTTATCGGACAGAAGTTTCCGCTGTTTATATAACGGAATGGCCAAGGCGACAACGGCAGGGCCCAAAAGGCTATCGATCCATTGCCCGCCGATCATGTAAGTTTCATAAGGCGTTCCGGTCAATAACAAGAACAGTACAATGATAAAAGTGGCGGTCAAGGCAGGCATTAAATAAGAATAATGGAATCTTATATATAGAAGGTTCATAAAAAAGTAAGAAGCGAACGTAAATACGATGAAAAAAAGTGCAAGCAGTATATTCTCCATTATTTCTGCTCCTTTCCTGCTTTAATCCGGCTGCCAAGATATTGACTGGTCGATCCGGATGCAGCCATCGTCAATAAGGTGCTGATGATGACGACGACAATCAGGAAAAACCCTTTGCCGGCGAAAACGTCGAAGTAATTGATGACGCCAACAGTGGCCGGGATGAAGAAGAGAGGCAAAAAAGACAAGAGTAAAGTTGCGGTGGATTCCACCAAGCGCAGCGGGAATAGCTTCAGCGCTAAAGCGGCGAACATCAGCATGAAACCAATGATGCTTCCGGGCAAGGGAATGCTGAACAGCTCACGCAGCAATTGGCCAAGAAAGAAAAAACCGTATATGAAAATGAATTGAAGCAGGAATACCAAGAATTTCATTGCGTGTGCGCCACCTTTCTTCCCGGAATTTAAAAGTACCTTTTTTCCATAGTATGTTATTTTACAGTATACCAATTGAAAAGCGAAAACATTGCGGAATCGATGAAACGGTTTTATTCGCGATGAAACTTCTTTAATCTGTTAACCGTATAGTATAGAAACGAATGGAGGAATCGGAATGAGCAATTATACAATCAGAGAGTTTATCGAAAAGACTCGGCAGGACGAACGTGAAAACGATTATTTCGAACTGGAGACGGAAAGGATTCTGGAAGTGAATCTCGATGGGTTGGTATGGGCGAAAACCGGATCAATGATTTCCTACACGGGACAGATTAAATTTGCGCGCGAAGGCGTCATGGAGCATGGGCTTGGCACGATGTTCAAAAAAGCGCTGACGGGGGAAGGCACGTCGCTGATGAAAGCGAACGGACAAGGGCGCTTGTATCTCGCTGATCAAGGCAAAAAGATTACGATCTTTGAGTTGAACGACGAAACCATTACGGTAAACGGCAACGATCTTCTCGCTTTCGAACCGGGGATTGAATGGGAAATAAAATTGATGCGGAAAGTAGCGGGAATGATGGCGGGGGGCTTGTTCAACGTTACATTGAAAGGCAAGGGCCGTGTCGCCATCACATCCCATTACGAGCCGTTGACGTTATTGGTGAAACCGGGGCAGCCCGTAATCACCGACCCGAATGCAACAGTGGCCTGGTCCGGCAACCTGACGCCGGAATTCCGCACAGATGTCAGCTTCCGTACCTTTATCGGACGGGGCAGCGGCGAATCGATCCAGATGGAATTCCAAGGCGACGGTTTTGTCATCGTTCAGCCTTTTGAAGAAGTATACACCGTTTCCAATGGAACTTCTTAAACCTGTTTCAGTAGCTTTGAATGAGGGAATAAAATAGATATGACTTAAGTTAGGGGATGGCTGATAGTCCTCTAACTTTTTACATGAAATGATTTTTCTGTAAATTTTAAAACGGATAAAAGAATAAAAGACAGATTTTTTGAAAATTAACGGTTCCATCGGTTGCATTTTGCTTTGAGTATTGTAAGATGGCTAATGTAATGCATAGAATCAAGGTATTTCGGGAACGGTTCAATCCAAATGCTTACGTCCTCAGGAGGAACCTGGATGGATACAAGTCTGAACTTTAAATCTTATCTTATAATCGGCATGATGCTGTTTGCCCTGTTTTTTGGGGCGGGCAACCTAATTTTTCCTGCACAATTGGGGCAATACGCGGGAACTGAAGTGGCGATTGCCATTACCGGCTTTCTGATTACGGGCGTAGGTTTGCCATTGCTCGGAATTTTAGCGCTTGGCTATTCCAAAAGCAATGATTTGCGTGATCTTTCAAGCAGGGTCCATCCGATTTATGGCCTTGTTTTCACATCTTTGCTGTATTTAACGATCGGCCCTTTCTTTGCGCTGCCGCGGACAGCCGCGGTTGCTTATGAAATCGGCATCGCGCCATTTACAGCTGACAGTTCCGGAACGGTCATATTGCTCGTTTTCTCCATTATCTTCTTTGCGATCGCATTGGCGCTGTCATTGAACCCTTTGGAAATCGTCAATAAAATCGGGAAGGTTCTTTCGCCGGCTATTTTGGTGACGTTGGCTGTACTTTTAGTGGCTGCCTTATTCATGCCGATGGGAGTGATCGGAGCACCTCAGGATAATTATGCGGACAGCCCATTTCTGACGGGGTTTCTTGAAGGCTATAACACAATGGATGCATTGGCATCACTTGTTTTTGGTATTATCGTTATCGCTGCTGTGCGGAAACTTGGGGTCAATTCGGCAAAAGGGGTTCTGGCAGCCACGCTGAAGAGCGCTGTAATCGCCGCGATTTTATTAGCCGTCGTTTATACGGGCATCGCTTACCTTGGCGCAACCAGCACAAGCACGCTGGGTCTTCTCGAAACAGGAGGGCCGGTCTTGAGTGGGGCATCCGCCCATTATTTCGGCACATTCGGCCAATTATTGCTGGCACTAATCATCACACTTGCCTGTCTGACTACGGCTGTGGGCCTGATTGTGGCGAATGCAGGATTTTTCAATAAACTCACGCCGTCGATCAATTATAAAATTTATGTTGTCATTTTTTCCGTCTTTTCATTAATCGTCACAAATGCAGGACTCGCGAATATCATCGCTTTTTCCATCCCGGTCCTGATGTTCTTATATCCACTGGCGATTGTACTGATCATGCTCGCTTTTCTGTCGCCTCTGTTTAAGCACCGCCGCCTTGTCTACGCGGCAGCGATCATCGTCACATTTTTCATAGCAGCCATCGATGGAATGAAAACGCTGACAGCTTCGATCAGCGTGGAAAATCCCCAGTGGCTGCAATCGATCATAGATTTTTATAACTCAATACTTCCGCTTTACAGCGAAGGTCTTGGATGGTTGCTGCCGGCACTCGTAACCATTATCATAGCTGGAATCATCGCTCGCTTCAGCAGTGGGGAAGATGTAACTTCAGCCGAAAATCAAAACTGAGAATAACACTTGAAACTGTTTCAAAGCTAAAGGGCTGCGAAACAGTTTTTTATTGTGGGTAAAAATCAGCTTTGAGTACATGGAGCTTTCAGTTTGACCGTCTGAGAATAGGGAATAGAATAATACGATAATTTTATGGAAGGGGCGGAAAAATGCTGACTTTAGTACCGAGTAAAGATATGGAAACAATTGCAGTGGAAATCGAAGGCCATGTAACACAAGATGATTTAACGAAGCTCGATAAAGTTATACAGGAAAAGTTTTCGGAAAAAGGGGAATTCAACCTTTACGCGATTCTTTATCATTTTGAAGGCGCTTCTTTTAAAGCGTTGCTCGAGGAGATGAAAATTGATGTAAAACGCTGGAGCCAATACAATAAATTGGCGGTAATCAGCGATGATGAGAAAGTCGAGAAGCTGGTCGAAACCAGTGACTATCTGCCATCCATCAAAACTAAGCATTTCGATATTAACCAGATGGAAGCGGCGTGGGAATGGATTTCTGAATAAGGATAATGATTGTGTCATTTTATCGGTACAGTCAAAGAAAGAGGCGTTTTGCACCTTTACAGGACAAAACGCCTCTTTTATTTGTCCAGACTCCAGCGGCCCAGCTCTTCGGGTCATAAGTCAGCCCAGCTGCCGTGGCAAAGGACGCCACTCTGCTGTTCTGTCTTATGCCTTTCAGAGCTTAACGGGCGCTGTCGCATTTCTAGTGTCCAGACTCCAGCGGCCCAGCTCTTCGGGTCATAAGCCAGCCCAGCTGCCGTGGCAAAGGACGCCACTCTGCTGTTCTGTCTTATGCCTTTCAGAGCTAAACGGGCGCTTACGCTTTTCCTTTATCATGGACCGATCTCTTCGACAGCCAGGAGCTCGGCTTTGACGATATGGTACATATTCAGCACAATCGTTTTGCCGGCAGCATCTTTGACTGGAAGCAAACTGACCATGACCCCGGAGAAATGGTATTCAATCGGACCTTCAAACCGAATATTCTCCAGCCATTCCCCGTTCGACAGAAGAATGTTATAGATGTGGATCTTTTTCTTCATGGCTCTTCCTCCTCAGCTGTTCTTCCAATGAAATAAGTGTATTGAGAGAGGCTTTGTTATACACTTATTATAAGATAAAGAGAAATTTCATTCAGTAGGGCTTTTGCCCTTACTGAATGTTAGTTGATCCAATCGGGTTTTTAGGGTCAGTTAAACTCCCGCTCGAAGAATTGGGAATTTTACTGACCATTAATACGGGATAAATGGGCAAAATACAGATAGGATGAGACTCGATGAAACAGGAAATCACTATAAAATTGAAAGACCAGTCCAAAACGGAAATTGCCGGAGGCTATCCGCTGATTACAAAAGATTCACTTGAAAACATCAACCAGTTAAAAGAAGAAGGTGTGATACTTAATCTGACAGACAGCAAAGGGCGCTTTGTGGCAAAAGCCTATTATGGCAATCAAAACAAAGGCGTCGGCTGGGTGCTGACCCGCAATGAATCTGAAAATATCGACCAGGCATTCATCGAGCGGAAACTTATCGAAGCACTGCGCCGCCGCCGTGAAATGTTCAATAATCCGGAAACTACCGCTTTCAGGCTGTTCAATGGGGAAGGCGACGGTTTCGGCGGCGTAATCATCGATTATTACGATGGTTATTTCCTGGTGAGCTGGTACAGCGAAGGGGTTTATTCGTTTAAAGAAGAATTTATTGCGGCGCTGAAAAATGTGGCGGAATTCAAAGGGATTTATGAGAAAAAACGCTTTGATACAAAAGGGCAATACATCGAAGATGATGATTTTGTCGCGGGTGAGCGCGGAGAATTCCCGCTGATCGTCAAGGAGAATGGCGTCAATTACGCCGTTTACATGAATGATGGAGCGATGACCGGCATCTTCCTGGATCAGCGGGAAGTCCGCAAAGCGATCAAGGAAAAATATGCGGAAGGAAAAACCGTATTAAATACGTTTTCCTATACCGGCGCATTCTCTGTCGCGGCTGCTCTCGGCGGAGCGGATAAAACGACCAGCGTCGATCTGGCAAAAAGAAGTAATGCCAAGACCATCGAGCAATTCAGCGTCAACGGCATCGATTACGAAAACCAGGACATACTCGTCATGGATGTTTTCAACTACTTCAAATACGCCAAGCGCAAAGAACTGAAATTCGATATCGTGATTTTGGATCCGCCGAGTTTTGCGCGTTCCAAGAAATATACATTCAGTACATCGAAAGACTATACGAATCTCATGAAAGAAGCGATTGCGATTACAGAAGACAAGGGTATCATCGTCGCTTCGACAAACAGCGCCTCTTTCGGGATGAAAAAGTTCAAAGGGTTCATTGACCGGGCATTCAAGGATCTGGGAAGAAAATACACCATTGTGGAAGAGCATTCCTTGCCGCCGGATTTTCGGGTCGATCCGAAATTCAAAGAAGGCGATTATTTGAAGGTATTATTCGTAAGATTGCAATAGGAGTTGAAAGGAATTGAAGAATCCGCCGAAATTAAAAATGGAGAAGACGGTCTTTGAACATTTTTTTGATTGGCTGGGTATTTTATCGTTTGCTTCAATCATAATTTATCTGCTTATCCAGTGGTCATCGATTCCCGGCACAGTGCCGATTCATTTTAACGGGGCAGGTGAAGCGGATGGCTGGGGTTCAAAAGGGAGGCTCTTCCTGCCGCTGTTTATCGGAATCGCTCTATGGACTGCCATGTACTTTCTGGAAAAAGAGCCGCATCTCCATAATTACTTGAATTTGAGGAAAGATAATATAAGAGAACAATATAAGAATTCCCAACTTCTCCTGAATGTAGTGAAAAACGAAATTTTGATTCTCTTTGCCTATTTTACCTGGACTAGTGTCCGGCTTGCCCGTGGCCAGGAAGATTGGCTCGGGGCATGGACAATGCCGTCCTTTTTAATTGTCCTTTTTGGATCAATGGTTTTTTTCATAGTCCGCAGTTTCCGGCTGTAAGGCGGAACATGTGACGGAAGTTTGGAGATGCTTCGGCTTTTTCGTCTGTTTTCCGCACCATCCACTTGTAGTGTTGGAAGCTCCTCTTCTATAATGATGAATAGAATGATTAAGGAGTAGAAGACCTTGAAAAATGCATTGAATCAATTTCGTTTTATGGGCATAGTTGAAGGCGGCTCTTTGCTGCTTCTTTTGTTTATCGCTATGCCGTTGAAATACTTTTTCGGCATGCCGGAAGCTGTCAGTGTCGTGGGCGCGCTTCACGGCGGGCTGTTTACCGTTTATGTATTAATGATCATCTACGCAACTTTTGCAGTGAGATGGCCGTTTCGTTTTACCGTAGGAGCTCTTGCCGTGGCATTTATTCCGTTCGGCAATTTCGTATTGGACAGAAGGCTCGAAAACTGGAAGCAATTGAAAGCAGCCTGAGGCACCTGGGGAGCGAGTCCCCCGGTGTCTTTTTGCGTCCAAACTGTTTTATAATAAAGAAATCAGCCATTGCATGGCATTGGTACTGAAATGATTATTTACATAAATAATATTCAATTGGAGGACCTGTAATGGCGAACGCATTAAAGACTTCTATGTCGGGGAATCCGGTTTATCCGGTCATGTTCGCAATCGGCGCTTGCCATTTGCTGAACGATTCCCTGCAAGCGGTCATTCCCGCAATGTTCCCGATATTGGAAGAAGACATGGGATTGACCTTTACACAATTGGGCCTGATCGCTTTTGCTTTAAATATGGTAGCCTCTGTTTTGCAGCCGGTAGTCGGATATATCAGTGATAAAAAACCCATGCCATATGCTTTGCCAATCGGGATGACGAGCTCTTTCCTGGGTATCGCGGGGCTCGCTTTTGCACCGGAATATTGGATGATTCTTGTGTCCGTTATTTTCCTGGGCTTTGGTTCGGCGGTGTTTCATCCTGAAGGATCACGCGTGTCCTATATGGCCGCGGGTTCGAAAAGAGGGTTGTCACAGTCCATCTATCAGGTCGGCGGCAATTCCGGTCAGGCGCTGGCGCCGCTGATCAGCGCGTTTATACTCGTGCCGCTTGGCCAGACGGGAGCAGCCTTGTTTTTATTCGTTGCGGCGCTCGGGATTTTTATCCTGTCCAAAATTTCACGCTGGTATAAAGATCAGCTGGAACAGGAAAAGCTGCAGAAAGTGAAGAAAGTGCTCTTGTCATCGTTGCCGGAAATGACCCGTAAACAGGTCGGCATCGCTTTGACTTTATTGCTGGTCATCATTTTTGCGCGTTCTTTTTACGTCACGAATATTACAAGCTTTTATATTTTTCATCTCATGGAAGCATATGGTCTGACGATTCAGCAAGGGCAGTTATACATATTCCTGTTCCTGGGTGTGGGTGCGGCGGGCACGTTCTTCGGCGGTCCGCTGGCTGATAAGATCGGGCGGAAAAATGTCATCGTCCTGTCGCTCGTTGTGCCAATTCCACTCGCTTTGCTGCTGCCGTATATGCCGCTGTTCGCGGTTCTGCTGCTGCTCGGCCTAATCGGTTTTTTCATCATGCTGAGCTTTTCAGTAACAGTCGTTTACGCACAGGAATTGGTGCCAAGTAAAATTGGCACAATGGCCGGGCTGACGGTTGGCCTGGCGTTCGGCATGGGCGCAATCGGCGGCGTAGTGATCGGCATCCTGATGGATTCGATCGGTGTTTATGAAACAATGGTGGTTGTGTCGTTTCTGCCGCTTCTGGGATTAGTCGGTCTCGGTTTGCCAAAAGATCGTAAAATCACCGCAGCTAACTAAGGGAGATGGAGTAATTATGGAGAAAAAAGTTGAAATACCTGAAGTTCCGGAAGAATTATTTACAGAGCGGCTGAAACTGCGCATGCCAAAGCCGGGAGATGGCAAAGTGATCAATGCAGCCATCAAAGCTTCTATGGATGAATTAAAGCCTTGGCTCGGATTTGTATTGGACAATCCTTCACCGATTGACACTGAAATCAATGCAATGGAAGCGCACATCCTTTTCTTGAAACGTGAGAATCTCCGCTATTTGATTTTTGATAAAGAAACAGATGAATTTATTGGATCGAGCGGGTTCCACAATATTGAATGGGATATGCCGAAAATGGAAATCGGCTATTGGATCGATACGGCACACAGCGGCAAAGGTTATATGATGGAAGCGGTGAGTACTTTGACGGAGCTGGCTTTGAACAGTTTCGGCTGCCGCCGCGTCGAAATCCTTTGTGACGCGGAGAACCTCAAAAGCCGCGCCGTCCCGGAAAAATTGGGATATGTACTGGAAGGTGTTTTACATAACGACGAATTATCAGTTGATGGAAAAAGGCTGACGGATACGTGCATTTACGCTAAATGGCAATAAAGAGAAACTTCATTCAGTGGGGGTTCTCCACCCCCTGCTGAATATTAGTTGATCCAATCGGGTTTTTACGGTCAGTTGATCTGCCACTTGGAGAAGGGGGAGTTTTACTGACCGTTAATACGGGATAAAATGACCACGACAGGAGTTTGAAAACATGGAAAAAAACCAAGAGAAAGACGGGTTAAAACCTTTCGTTTCTTTAATCCTATCATTGAAAATTCCTAAAGGGGCTTTGATATTCGGCTTGCTGGCAAGTTTGATCACGACACTTGTCGGGTTGGTCGTGCCGCTGCTGACAAGAAACCTGGTCGATGGTTTTTCAGTGGAGTCATTGAGTGTGCCTTTGATCATCGGCATCGTCGTCGCTTTCATCCTTCAGGCAGTCATCAACGGGATATCGATTTACATGCTCAGCAAAGTCGGGCAGCGGATTGTGGCCGGATTGCGCGATAAGATGTGGATTCGCCTGATCCGTTTGCGTGTCGGCTATTTTGACCAGCATTCAAGTGGTGAAACTGTCAGCCGGGTTGTCAGTGATACGGGAGTGGTACGAAACCTCATTACCGACCATTTCCCGAACTTCATCACGGGCATCGTTTCCATTGTCGGCGCTGTAACAATTCTTTTGATACTCGACTGGAAAATGACGCTGATCATGCTGCTTGCTGTGCCCGTCACTGTCTTGATCATGATTCCTCTTGGCCGGCGCATGGCAAAAATTTCACGGACCCTGCAGGATGAGACTGCCGAATTTACTGGACATGTTCAGCAGACAATCAGTGAGATCCGCTTAATGAAATCTTCCACTGCTGAAATGGTGGAAGAGCGTAAAGGCTTGAACGGCATTCAGCAGCTTTTCAGAACAGGTATGAGGGAAGCGAAGATCTATGCAATCATTGCGCCGCTTATGTATGTCGTGATGATGGCGGTAATTGTGACGATTATCGGCTACGGCGGGATACGGGTAGCGGAAGGCACGATGTCGACAGGTTCACTCGTGGCGTTTCTATTGTATTTATTCCAGATCATCATGCCGGTCACCACTTTTGCGATGTTCTTCACGGAACTGCAAAAAGCGAAAGGGGCGACGGAGCGGATCATCGGAATTCTGGAGTTGCCGCTTGAAGAAGGGCAAGAGGGAAAAGACATGGATATTGCCGGCAAGACATTGCGCGTTTCCGGCGTGACGTTTTCGTATGAAACCGGTGAACCAGTGCTGCAGGACGTTAGCTTTGAAGCGCAGCCGGGTGAAATGATCGCGTTCGCCGGACCGAGCGGCGGCGGGAAGACGACTGTGTTCGGTTTGCTTGAACGTTTCTATGAACCGCAACATGGCGAAATCCTTATCGGCGATGTGCCGATCCGGGAGCTTTCCATCAATTCATGGCGTGACCAGATCGGTTACGTGTCACAGGAATCGGCTATGATGGGCGGGACGATCCGTGCCAATCTGACGTATGGTTTGGCAGACGCTGAAGCGATACCGGATGAGCAATTATGGACTGTCGCAAGAATGGCGTATGCGGAAGATTTCATCAAGGAATTTCCGGACGGTTTGGATACACAAGTTGGTGAGCGCGGCGTTAAATTGTCGGGTGGACAAAGACAGCGGATTGCGATTGCCCGTGCTTTCCTGCGTGACCCGAAAATCCTCATGATGGACGAAGCGACGGCCAGTCTTGACAGCCAATCGGAAGGCATCGTCCAGCAGGCGTTGAGCCGTCTGATGGAAGGGCGCACGACTTTGGTCATCGCCCACCGGCTTTCAACCATTGTGGACGCTGATAAAATTGTCTTTATTGAAAAAGGGCGGGTGACCGGTATGGGCAAACACAGTGAATTGACTGGTTCCCATAATCTTTACCGTGAATTTGCGGAACAGCAATTAACCTGACATTAATGCTTGACCTTGACGCAGCGTAAAGGTGTAATGTGGATTCATCAGGAGGTGAGGAGATGGAATATACCGTTCAGAAGTTGGCGCGGATGGCGGGAGTCAGTACGAGGACTCTTCGTTATTACGATGAAATCGGATTATTGGAGCCCGCCAGGAAAAATTCATCCGGTTATCGGATTTACGGCAGGGAAGAAGTCGATAAGCTGCAGCAGATTCTTTTTTACCGTGAACTCGGGCTGGACTTGGACAGCATCCAAAAAATCATTTCGAATCCTTCATTCGACGGACCGTCCGCGCTCCGGATGCACCGGGAAAAACTCCTCGCCCGGCGCCGCCAGCTGGATCTCCTGATCACTAATGTGGAATCCACGATTTCCGCAGCAGAAGGGAAGAGCACAATGGCTGACAATGAAAAATTCAGAGGATTCAAGCAGAAACTGGTTGATGACAACGAGCAGAAGTATGGAGAAGAAGTTCGCGGGAAATACGGCGACGACACGGTCGACAAGTCGAATGCGAAGATGCTCAATATGAGTGAAGAGAAATATGAAGAGTTCAAAAGCTTGGAGCAGGAAGTGCTGGATGCGCTTGCGGAAGCATGCGAAGCTGGAGATCCTTCGGGCGAACTGGCTCAGAAAACGGCTGATCTCCATAAGGAGTGGCTGTCGTTCACATGGCCAACTTACAGCAAAGAAGCGCATGCGGGACTTGCGCAGATGTATGTCGATGACGAGCGTTTTGCCGCTTATTATGACAGGGCATGCGAGGGCGGCGCGAAGTTCTTGCGCGATGCGATCTTGGTGTATACAGGGGTAGAGCCGTAGAGTTCATTTGAATAAGGCAATAAATGATGGATGGCTGCGAATTTTATATTCGTAGCTTTTTTAATTTATCTGCCCCTTCTTTTATTTGCATAAAATTTGAAATATAATTCCACCGCTAGTTTCATATATTGCTGACAGGGAAAAGCTGATAAAAAGAGGAGGCCGCCTAAATGACTGCTGCGGATTCAACACTCGGAATAATGAGTTTTAATATTTCTTCAGGTTTGACGATGGATGGCCGCCTCGATCTTGAGCTTACGGCTACGGTCATTGAAAATGCGGAAGTGGATATTGTGGGGCTGCAGGAAGTGGACCAGAATTTCTCGGAACGGACCGATTTCACCGACCAGGTTAAGTGGCTGTCCGACAGGCTGAATATGCATGTGGCGTTCGGACCCAATTTGACTGCGCATCCGGCTGATGCAAAATGGCCGATGCAAGCTTACGGCAACGCCATATTGAGCCGTTATCCGATCAAGAAATATCAAAATCATTTATTGGAGAAACTGGAAGAAGGACCCGAAAGTGAACAAAGAGGGTTGCTGGAAGCGACTATTGAAATAAATGGCCAATCAATTGCATTTTTCAATACACATTTGGCATTGAATGAAAAACAGCTTGAACGCAATATTGAAGAATTGCTGAGCATCATCAGGAATCAAGACCTGCCGGCAGTTTTGACCGGCGACTTTAACGCGGAACCGAACAGTCCGCATATGAAACGAATTGAAGAAGAACTCGACAATGTCTTTGGAGCGCCCGCTTCCCATCCCGAAACTTATAAAAAAGAAGGTGACCATGGCCAAAAAATCGACTTTATTTTCTACAGCAGGCACTGGCAAGTACTTGAAGCGGAAACCATCGATACGGAAGCGTCCGATCACAGACCAATCCTCGCTGTTTTGGAACTCTACCCTAAAGCTTAATAAACTTTACAAACTTTTACACGGCTGATACAGTAATTTCTCCGGGAGCTTGCTATACTAAACTCGAAATCAAAAGCAGATCTTTTGAGCAAACAAAGTTTGTCCCAAAAAAGGAGAGCGAAGCATGAAAAACAGGAAACCGCCAATTGTCAAAGTCATGTCGTTTAACATCGCCCACGGTTTAGGTATGGATGGAATTACGGATCTTGAGAGGACGGCTACTGTTATTGAAGATTCCTGCGCAACCGTTATCGGCTTGCAGGAAGTCGATCGATTCTTTGGGGAGCGGAGTCAGTTTATGGATCAGGTGGAGTGGCTTGGAAACCGGCTTGGCATGTATACCGCATACGGTGCCAACTTGGATTATCCCCCGGAGCGGGAAGGAATGCCGAATCAGCAGTACGGCAACGCAATTTTAAGTAAATATCCCATCACATACAGTAAGAATCACCATATGACTCCCGTCAAACAATGGTACGGAAACGATGAGCAACGCGGAGTTCTGGAAGCGGTCATCGAAATAGATGATATGGCTATCAATGTTTTTAACGCACATCTTTCATTGAAAGATGAAGAATTAAAACTTAGCGTCAAAGAGATATTGGCTTTGACGGAAAAGAGCAAGTTCCCTTGTATCGTAATGGGCGACTTTAACGCTCCGCCGTTTTATGCGCCAATCCGGAAAATGAACCGCCATTTTACAGATGCCTTTTTGAAGATGAAAAGAGGCGACGCTTATACGTATCCATCACCGCATTCATACCATACAACGGGTGTGGACTTGAAGCCTGTCACCCGCATTGATTATATTTTCTTCAGCCCGGAGATGGAAGTTGCGCAAACCGCGACAATTTCGACCGATGTTTCCGACCATTTGCCAATCGTGGCGGATCTGGTGCTGGCAAGAAAAAAACAGCTTATGCCGCAAAAGGAAAAACTATCAAAAGCGAAAGCTTAGTAAGGAACTAAGAATATATTAGCGATAGAAAAGAGGAGAGCCGGACTGGCTCTCCTCTTTTTATACTATCAACCAATACTATTTGAACTAGAGGTACTGCTTTTTCAATTAATAAAGCTGAAGGATTTTTTTATAGAAAGAGTTTAGAGATATGGAGCAAAACAGCGAAGACTCCCAGGGGAGTAGAAGCGGAGTTGGATTTCCAACTCCGTTTCGAGCGAAGTGCTGAGATCCACTCGGGTGAAGTGAAACGAGCCCGAGTTAGCTCAGCGCAAGCCCCCAGGAAAGCGAAGCTGTTTTGCGGAATATCGGTTCAGTATTTAATTAATTATAAATCGCCTTGCCGGAAACTTGTTCGCGGCGGCATAATTTGACGAGCAGATAGACAAGCGGTGTATCTGCAGTTGCCACGATCCACTTGAACAAGTATTGCGTGACAATCATGCCGATCAATGCGCCGACAGGCATAGTCCCCGCAAATGCAATCGTGATGAAAATAGTTGTGTCGGCAAGCTGGCTCACCATCGTAGAAGCGTTATTGCGGACCCACAATTTGGATTCGCCGTGGCGCTCTTTTAATTTATGGAAAATGGTGACGTCCAGGTTTTGGCTGATGAAATAAGAAACCAGGCTGGCTAAAGTGACGCGGAAACCTGCCGAAAAGATGGATTCAAAAGATGCCTGGTCGCCGAAGAATGGAGCAGCCGGCAAGTGGATAGCGAAAAAGATGAAAGCCAGTGCCGCGAGTTGCGTGATGAAACCTGCGAGGACCGTTTTTCTTGCCGCTTCTTTACCGTAAACTTCCGCAATCGTGTCTGTAATTGGGAAAGTGAAAACATAGACGATGACTGCAGCCGGCAGCACCATCCACTCGCCGATACTGAATAATTTCACCGCCAGGATATTGGAAAGGATCAATAAGCCGACAAACGCGCCGTTCAAATAAAGCAACATGGATATTCCCCCTTATCGATTGGTTATCGTTTCAGGATTCATGTCGTGATTCATCATCCGGTACGATGCCATTTCTTCGTATTTTGTTCCTGGTTTACCGTAATTGGTATAAGGGTCAATCGACAATCCGCCGCGTGGAGTGAATTTGCCCCACACTTCGATGTAGCGGGGATCAAGCAGATCGATCAGGTCATTCATGATGATATTGACCACGTCTTCATGGAAATCACCATGATTGCGGAAACTGAAGAAATACAATTTCAGCGATTTGCTTTCCACCAATTTTTTATCGGGAATAAAGCTCAGATAAATCGTTGCGAAATCCGGCTGGCCAGTCTGTGGACAAAGCGATGTGAACTCCGGATTATTGAACTTCACGAAGTAATCGCGGGTGTGCATATTATCGATCGCTTCCAAAACTTCTGGAGCGTATTCGTATTTATATTTTGTGTCTTGATTGCCGAGCAACGTTAAATGATCCAATGTGTCTTCGTTTCTTCCTGCCATTAAAAAAAGCCTCCTCGAATGCAGTTTCGGGAGAGGCTATAAAAAAGGGAAAAAGAAAAAGCCAAATCGCATGTGGATTTGGCTGAGTTTCAAAATCCATAGTTTTTTATAGAGGGTGAAATGCTATGAACCTCTCCCGTCACCGGGTTATTTAATTTCCTCATTCATCGTATAAGAACCGGAGTTCGCTGTCAATCTTATTTTCTCTGTCTAGACTCCAGCGCCCAACTCTTCGGGTCATAAGTTAACCCAGCTCTGCGGTCAGGACCGCTTCGCTGGGTCGCCTTATGCCTTTAAGAGCTTAACGGGCGCTTCCGCTTTTCTTTATTTACATTACCGTCTGGCTGTGGCGATGCTTGATGATGTTATCAGGCGACTGGCGGATTTTGACGACATCACTGATGATGAACCGGCTTTTCGGCATTGTCGGCATACGCGCCATATCGTAACTTAAATCTTGTTCAGGGACGTTATAGGTGATGTTTTCCGTCAAATATTTAAAGAATGATTGCATAACCATTACCGTCATCCACTCGCCTGCGCAGCGGTGGCCGGCATGATGGTCGCCGCCGCCCTGCGGTACGAAAGCGAAGGGGCTGCCTTTCCAATTTTCAAAGCGTTCCGGGATGAATTCATCGGCATTTTCCCAATGGTCCGGATGCCTGTTCGTTCCGAAAAGATCCAATACGACGAGCATTCCTTCTTTTACATGGTAACCATGCCAGATAAAATCACGGTTCGCTTTTGCTGCCATTGCTGGAGCAAATGGGTAATAACGACGCACTTCCTGTGCGAATAATTTACTGAAATTGTTTTCATCGGCTTGCAATTTCGATTTCATTTCAGGGTACTCATGAATCGCCAAAGCGCCGAAAACAATCAGATAGGCGGCAGCGATGATTGGTCTGTAGGCATTATTCAAATCGACTGCGGCTACATCAAGGTCGAGTAATTTCCCTTCAGGAGATTTTTGCATAGCAACGATATAAGCGGCTGTGTGGGAAGGTGGTGAATAGACCCGTGACCGGATATCGCGGATGATTCCCTTCAGCCATGCTTCGTGGCTCTTGCGGGCTTCAGCCCCTTCTTTGAAACGGGTGAGGGATCCGCCAAAAGAGTCCACCATTGCAACAAGTTCCTGCGTCCGTTGCTTGACTTCACTTTCTTTTAACGGCAGTCCGGCCCAATTCATTACTGAACGCGCCAGAACTTCTTCAATTTCATCGAGCAACAGAACTTCGTCCATAGATTCCCATTGCGCTGCTTTTTTATCCAGTTCTTCTATCGCCAGTCGTTTCATATCTTCTAATCTCTCAGGTGTCATCATGGATAAAAACATGCGCTTCTGGTGATGATGGTCTTCGCCGTCTCGTCCATGCAGCCCGCCTTCTCCAAGTAACGTCTTCTTCAGAGGGGACGGAGCTGCCCCTTCCCGTTTGAAATATTTATTGTCATAAAAAACTGCCGCCGCTTCTTCCCCGGCGATGCAAAGAGATTTTTTACCCAATAAACGCGCTTCGAAGATATCTGACTCCAATTCTTTACGGCGGCTTGGAAGGAAGTTGAAGCCTTCATTGATCAAATACATCGTACTGTCGAACTCTTTGGCTTTTGGAATAGGTTTTTTTACTCTCATCGATTTTTATCCTCCTTATTAAATGAAGCCGAATGGCTGAAAAGGCAGTAAATCCGCAATTTATTATATATAAAAAGCATACCCGTACAGTGTCTGTCTAAACGCTGGTGTAGGCAGCGATGGCTGGAGAGTGAAGTCAGCGATAATGTGTTATAAGATGAAGTGGAGATAAAAATCATGTTCGTACAGTGAGAAAGCGGTGAGATCTATTAACATTCAAAATTATAAGGAACCGACTTCAGAAAGCATTGCCTGGGTTAAAGCGATTATTGGAAAGCCGGTGGAAAGAGCCGGGATAAAAAGACTGCAAGGCGGCACCTCTTCGCTTGTATTTGAAATACCTTTTCAAAATGAAAATTTGCAGGAAAGTTTAATTCTCCGGTTGTTCCATAAAAAAGACTGGTTGGAAATGGAGCCGGACTTAGCCCGGCACGAAGCGGGAAGTCTGCAGGAAGCAGCTTCTTTATTCATACCCTCACCGGGAGTTATCGCATTTGATGAGACCGGGGAGAAATGCGGAATGCCTGCAGTACTGATGACAAAACTTGCCGGGGATACTATTTTACAGCCTTCAGATAGAGCGGACTGGCTCGATAAGATGGCTAAATGTCTGGCGGAGATTCATCAGCATAAAGCCGAGAACTTCGATTTTGAGTATTTTTCCTATAACGATGCGTTAAGGTTGGAAAAACCGTTGTGGTCGAAATTTCAGGATGACTGGATGCGCGCTTTTTATATAGTGGCGGGGGTCCGGCCGCGGACAGAGTATTGCTTTATCCACCGGGACTATCATCCGGCGAATGTTCTTTGGCAGAACGGGGAAATATCGGGAGTAGTGGATTGGGTTAATGCTTGCCGCGGACCCGCGGGAGTTGATATTGGCCATTGCCGGGTGAATTTGACGCAATTATATGGCCTCTCCGCCGCCGATGGTTTTCTCAAAGCGTACATCAAATACGCGGATGATACTTTCCGCTACGATCCTTATTGGGATCTTTTGTCGTTGACGGATACCCTGGACGGTCCGCCGAAAGTCTATGGCGGATGGAGTGAACTTGGCATGACGGGTTTGTCAGATGAACTGATCCGCCACCGCCTGGACGAGTATTTGCTGAGCCTGCTTGACCGCTTTGATGATTGACAGGGCAGGTTTGATTTCTCTCAATTAGGCAATATACAGTACAAGTAGTTTTTGAGGAGGAATCGGCATGACTGACCAGCAAATGAAACAATTGAAGAAACAATTGACTGACCAATTAGAGACTTTGGAAGATCGCGTAGAGCATACAGAGGAGTTTGAAAGAACGGAACTCTCGAATTATGACAACCATCCGGCGGATAATGCGACAGATCTTTTCGATCAGGAAAGAGGGATAGCATTGACGCAATTTAAAGAAGAAGAAATAGAAGATATTAAAGCTGCTTTAGCAGCTATGGAAGATGGGACTTATGGAAAATGCGCAGTCTGCGGCAAGGAAATCCCTTATGAACGTATGGAAGCACTGCCGACGGCATTGACATGCATCGACCATGCAGATGAGGAATTGGATCTGGAAAGCCGTCCTGTTGAAGAAGAAGTGCTGCGTGGTTCAACGGACCAGCCGGTCGAAAAAGAGGATGGAAGAGTCCGCGATTTCAATAATAGCTTTGAAGATGTTGAAGATTTCGGATCTTCTGATGGCCCGCAGGATCAGCCTGGTGATGATGAACAAATGAGAGATTTCTACGACGGTGAAAACGAAGACGATAAAGAATAACTAGTACCCCGGTCAAATATGGCCGGGGTATTTCCTATTCTATTTTTAAAAGGTATTATTTATTTATGAATGGGAAATAGATATTTCCCGGGAAATATAACAGGGGGATTCATGATGAAAGATTTGGAGCGTGAAATCTATGAATTGGAATGCCGGCATATTTCGCCGGATGTGCGTACGTCGATAGTTAAGCTGGCGGAAGTGCTGGATGATGAATTTTACGAGTTCGGCAGCAGCGGCGGGATCATCCTGCGTTCGGAATACGATGGAGATCATCCATTAAGTCCGGATCACATGGAGCTTTCTGAATTCCTAATGCACCAGCTGGGCGAAGAAGCGGTCCTGACGACGTACCGCATTGAAAATAAGACAACCGGCAGAAACACAATCCGCAGTTCTGTATGGAAAAAACGGGAGAATGGATGGAAGTTATTTTTCCATCAAGGGACTGTGGCCGCCAAGTAGGGTTTAGGATGAAACAAGAAAGGTTATTTATAAGCGTAAGACGTTTTGCAGAGGAGGAACAGACATGGACCATGCAATAGTGCTGTTTGACGGCGATTGCAATTTTTGCGATTCAAGTGTCCAATTCATCATCAATCACGATCCGGCAGGCTATTTCCAATTTGCTTCGCTGCAAAGTGAAGTCGGTGGAAAGCTGTCTCGTGAACACAATATTCCGGACGATGTCGATAGTCTTGTGCTTATAGAGAATGGGGAAGCCTATGTTAAATCCGAAGGGGCGCTCCGAATTTCCCATCATTTGACCGGTTTGTGGAAGCTGGCCTATCATCTCCGTCCATTTCCGGCGGCGATTCGGGATGGCGCATACGACATTATTGCCAATAACCGCTACAAAGTATTCGGCAAGCTGGATAGCTGCATGTTGCCCCCGCCACATATTCGTAAACGCTTTTTGGATAAATAAAATAAGAGAGCCTGCACCGGGAAAGCAATTGCTTTTCCGGTGCAGGCTTTTTGTGTCCAGACTCCTGCGGCCCAGCTCTTCGGGTCATAAGCCAGTCCAGCTGCCGTGGCAAAGAGCGCCACTCTGCTGTTCTGTCTTATGCCTTTCAGAGCTTAACGGGCGCAGTCGCTTTTCTATTGTCCAGACTCCAACGGCCAACTCCTCGAGTCGTAAGTCTCTCTGACTAGGCGGCTGAAAACATGCCGCTACGCCAGAGCGCCTTACGCTTGTCGGAGCTGAGCGGCCGTTTCCGCTTTTCTTTACTCAAAATTACTGATCCGCCAATACTGGCTGGCAATGGGTCCTGCCATCCAGGACAAGCCTTTATCTTCTGCTTCGTGGATTTGTCCCCACTCCGCATTTTTGCTGTCCTTTAAGTAAACTTCATGATTGGGTGCCTGGTCGTGGATGCCGATGATATCGTAAGTTCCAATTCTGTAAAAGTTTGCGGCAATCTGATAATCGATGTCCGGCGAGGCAACCAATGGATTGCCGACGGAATGCTTCAGATCGATTGCTATTTTATGGTGATCTTCTTTTACTTCCTTCAATTCAATACCCGCCGAAGAAGCGACATCTGCTTTGCGGAATTTCTTTCGCCAATTGTAGGCGATGGTCGTTCCTACATCTTTTGCACAATCCACCAGCGCTCCTTCTTCAGTGAAACGGACACTCAAATCGACGCGTGTTCTGTAGTCTGTCGATTCCGGGTCAAAACTGCGGCCATCTCCTTTAAAAAAGCGGTTCAAAGACATAAGGTTAGGGTTTGGCAAGATTTCCTCGCCGAGAAAAGTCAAATAACGCAATTGCCATTCCGGTTGCTGGATATGGTCTTTTTGTGTCGGCTGTTCAGCCAATAGCTGCTCTCGGCTGGCTACACGTTTAATAATCCAGAATTCTTCCATCGCGGCCTGCTCCTGCGAAGATCTGACATTGACCATCCCAAAAACTGTCGCCAGCAATGATTTTCTGTGTTTCATATTTTCTTCAGATCTTTCCAGCGGGCGCTTTCCATGTACCCAGTACGTATAGGCTTCTTTGCTGTCTGCTTCCAAATCGGTAAATTGATTTTTGTCAGTCTCGGTTATGAATTCACCGTTGCGGTATATATCAAAACTTGCAATGCCGTCAATCGCACCCCAAGCGATTGCGATTTTTGAATCAGATACAATCGTGCTTACTGTAATCTGCTGGAGGCGATTGATGAAATCATCCAAACAGTTTTCAGTTCCTGTCTGCAATTTGATCCGATCGATTGCTTTTTCGTCAAGATCCAATCTTTCAATAGTATAAATATAAAGCTCTCCAGGAGTTAATCCTTCATCTTTGAAAGAATTATCGGTTCCTTTATAGATGATTTTTCCATCCCGTTCAATCTGGCAAGTTCCTCCGGTATTCGTCCAGATGAAAAAGATAGAGGTATCAGTCTGTTCAAGCAATTCCAGTTCAAGGCGCATTGGCATAATCAACCTCTCCTCACCAGTTTTTCTTTTCAATACCCTGAATTCCGAAATTATGAACCCGAAATTAGTAAAAATGAAACATTTGTAACATAAATAAAACATATAAAAAGGCTATCAGATTGTATAATATAGGTAATTACAATAAACGGAGGCGTTTTTATGGCACATCCGGCTAAAATGCTGAAAGAGTTAAAAGAAAATAAGCCGAACGCTTCGATCGACCATTGGATTTTCGGCATTTTCCATACAAGCCGATCTGATAAAGTGGATGGATTCAAAGGTTTGCTTGCAGCCAGCGAGGAAGCATTGATTTTTAAAAGTGGGGGAACGGGAGAAGACTCCTATGTAATGGAAATCCCGTTGAACGAAGTCCAAGAAATAGAAGCCGAACTGACTGGTACGGTGAATATGATCATTCGTCTTGTCGACGGAGGGCATATGGAAATGTCCTATATATCCCGCGGTAATCCCCAGGAATTTTTAAATTTCCTCAAAATGTATGGGGAAAATTCTAAAGATGAATTTTCATCGGTCGAGAATTCAAAGAAATAGTTCCTAATGAAGATAAGTGCATAGAAGACACAAAAACCGGATCTCCATAAAGAGAGATCCGGTTTTTGTGTCTTCACTTCTATTCTTTATCAAAGTAAACGTGGCGCAGCTTCCATTCTTCTCCGATTTCCAGTGTGCCGAAAGAGTATTGCGGCTGACGGCGTTTATCTGTCGGCGAGCCGGGATTGAAAAGAGTCACTCCATTTAGTTCTTTCATTATTGGAATGTGGGAGTGGCCGAAAATGATTAAATCGACTTCGTCATCAGCAAAAGCCTCGACAGCACGCTGCTCGGTGGTTTTACTTATGCCGTCCCCGTGCACGATTCCTATTTTTAGATTTTCCACAGTGATGATTTTCTTTTTGCCGAAGCGGTCGACTATTTCCCATGGATCGACATTTCCCGCAACTCCGATTGTTTCAGTATAAGCAGAAAGTTCAAAGAAGACATCGAGAGTTTGCCAGTCGCCCGCATGCAAGATCAAGTCAGCCTTCTCGCAGGCATCCAATAAGATTTGAGGAAGTTTCTTCGCTCTTACGGGGATGTGGGTGTCGGACAAAATCAAAACTTTTTTCATCAGCTTCGCCTCCAGTAAATTGAATTTACCTTACTTTATCAAACAGCGGACCCTCTGTCTAAGTGGTGCATTACAGAACTGATATGATTAAGATTTGGTGAAAAGGGAAACTATATATTACAGCGTTTTAGTAAAGTGTGGAGGGATAACAATGAGAAAGCAGAGTATAAATAAAATGATTTTTGCCGGTACCGCTTTTGCAGGAGGCATTATCTTGTTCAAAAACATTAAGAAAAAGAATGGCAGTAAAGTCTGGGTCTATGAAGACAATGATATGCGCAATAGTGTAAATGTGGATCGCGAAGAAAGTGTAAATGCCAAATATGATGATGCGGAAAAAGGGCTGACTCAATTGGATTCTGCTTTTCGCTCGGAATGGCAGGCAAACGGTTTTCCGCAAACACATCGGGAACTTGAAAATTTGGAGAACGATAAATAACCGCTTGAAATTTGCGCGACTGGATGCGGCTTAACCAAAAGTTTCTAAAATCAGGAGGCGTGGAATATGGCTGATGAACGCAAAATTGTCTGCTATATCGCTGAAAGTCTGGATGGTTATATAGCGACAGAAGACGACTCTCTTGACTGGTTGTTTAAAGTCGAAGGGGAAGGCGACGCTGGATACGCGGAGTTCATGGAAACAATCGACACGGTGGTGATGGGAAGAAGAACGTATGACTGGGTGATGGATATGGAAAAAGGGGAATATCCCTATGATGGGCTCAAATCCTATATTTATTCCCGGTCTGCAGCAGACAAGGTTGCAGGCGGTGACATTGAATTCATTGATATGGACATACCAGCTTTTGCGGATAAGCTTAAAAGCACATCGGGTAAAAATATCTGGATAATCGGCGGATCGGAGTTATTGGCTGGATTCATGGATGCCGGTTTAATAGATGAGTTTATCATCTCCATCGCTCCAGTAGTGATTGGCCGCGGGATTCCTTTGTTTCGGAAATCCCACCTGATGACAGAATACAAATTGAAAGATGTTAAACGGTACGGGGAGTTCGCGCAATTGCATTATATTTCAAAGTAAAATCCTCCCACTATTCAACAGGGAATTTCCCTTGAATTAAAAATAAAATGTTTAGATCTATTTTCATAGGGAATTTCTAGTTAGAGGGCAAAACTATCCGTATGCACATTTATTGGCAAGGAAGTTTGTAGAATGGAGAGGAACTATGAAAATTTTGAATCAAAATATATTTGGTGGAGCGGTCCTGGCCGTTGTTTTTTTATGTCTGCCATTAGCGGAAGCCCAAGCGGCTCAGCACCGGATTTCAGGACCTGGCGTGGATAATGGAGAAGAAATCCGGGAGCAGTTGGCTCGGATGGGCTATTACGATGAAGACGTTACCGGCTATTTTAATGTCATCACCAGCAACGCAGTGACGAGATTTCAGGAAGACTACGGTCTGCCGCCGACAGGCATTGTTGGGCCATTGACTCAGATGAAATTGGAAAATGTTGAAATGATGGCGAAGATTGTCCACGGGGAAGCCCGGGGAGAAAGCTTTATCGGTAAAGTCGGAGTGGCGGCTGTAGTATTGAACCGCATCGAATCGCCTGATTTTCCGGATAGTACAGAAGAAGTCATTTTTCAGCGCAATGCCTTTACAGCCGTAATTGACGATCAATACTTGTTGACTCCGAACAGGAGCGCTTATGACGCGGTTAAAGAAGCGATGGATGGCGTAGACCCAACCATGGGAGCCGTATTCTATTACAACCCTGCAGGGGTCACTGACGATTGGATATTTTCAAGAACGGTCCTCACACAGATCGGCCGTCATTTCTTTGCAGAATAAACACAGGCAGTCAATATTCATATCAAATAAAAAAGGCCACTCGGGAGTGGTCTTTTTCTCTGTCCGAATAAGCTGAATCATTTATTGAAGAGAACTGCTTTGGCTTTTGTGATGACATGGTCTTCGTCATCGTAGATCAGGCAATCGGCATGAATCAGATTGCGTCCTTCTTTTACTGCAAATGCGCGGGCAGTCAGCACCGAAGATTTGCTGCTCTTCAGGAATGTCACATTCAAATCGACGGTCACGGCTTGCTGCCGTCCTTTTTCATCGGGAGCAACCGTGTTGCATAAAGCCACTTCGGCAAGCGTGGAAATAATGCCTCCATGTATAAGACCGGCGCTGTCGATATATAACTCTTTAATCGGCAGGGTCACCTTTACACTGTTTTCTGTAGTACGTTCGTATTCCATTTCAAGAAACTTATCAAATGGCTGACGGATGAACATAGCTGGAGCCTCCTTCAACACTTTACTCTCTATCATCTTTATTCGCCTTTAGAGGCCCTGATTCCTTTTTACCGAGACTGCGCCAGTCCACCTGGTCATTATGGAGCCCCTGTAAAGTATTGAAATTACATTTATTTATGTAAACGAGCCTTTCGTACTTTTCTGCTCAGCAAATTAAGGCAGTCTGTTGGATACATAAATTCAAGTTTAAAATCTATACTGGTTAGAATGAAAAATATAGTTAATCGAATGAAGGGAGAGAAAAAATGAAATTCGTAAAAGCATTTTTATTCACAGCAATGGTATTCGCATTTTTAAGTTTTTCTCAAACAGAAACGAAAGCTCATTTTCCGGATCTCCATACCGGAATGGCAGGGGAGGAAGTAACCGCCCTTCAAAAGGATTTGCAGAAACTTGGTTATTTCCACGTGGTGCCGACCGGTTATTTCGGTGAAATTACAAAAAACGCATTAATCGATTATCAGAAAGATTTCGGTGTTCCCGCAACAGGTTATTATGGGCCATTAACACAAAGCAGACTGGCGGAAACAGAAATTATGGCACGCGTAGTCCACGGTGAAGCGCGTGGTGAAAAATACGTCGGTAAAGTGGCTGTAGCTGCAGTCATCTTAAATCGTAAGCAATCTTCCCATTTCCCGGATTCTATCGAAAGTGTAGTCTTTCAGCGCAATGCCTTTACGGCAGTCAATGACAAACAGTATTATCTTGTGCCGGACAGTTCGGCTTACCAGGCTGTGAAAGATGCGGTAAAAGGCTGGGATCCAAGTTATGGTGCGACTTATTACTATAACCCGAGCGGTGTAACGGACAGCTGGATTTTCTCGCGGACAGTCATAACGAAAATAGGCAAGCACGTTTTTGCCAAATAAGTGAACAGTCCTGCCTTATCTATAAAAGGCAGGCTTTTTACTGCCCCAAAACCTATTGCTCTGCGGTGCTCTCTATTATAATGAAGCCAGGGCTTAAGAAAGGCGGAAGATGGAGAGATGTATACGGTGATCTTATATGCTCATATAGTAAGCGCGGCCTTGTCAATCGGACCGTTTTTTGTGCTGCTTCCACTGGTCAAACGCATCAGAGAAGCGGATACGCAATCTTTATCCGGCCTGATTGCGACGTTCCGTTCCGCTACCCGGCTGGTGATGCATGCAGGCCATGTATTGGTCGCGACAGGTGTGGTGCTGATCTGGCAAGGTCCATGGCCATGGCATTCCCCGTGGATTCTGATGACGCTCGCGGTAATGTTTTCTTCTGTATTTTTCCTTGCGCGCGCGTTTTCACCCGTGCTGAAAAAGTTCGCTGAGCCGGAGGCCAATCACTACGCACTGGCCGAAAAGCTGAAACGTTCATTGTGGATTTACATATTGCTGTTATTACTGATGCTTTGGTTTATGGTAGATAAACCGTCTCTATGGCAATAAATTAAAAACTGATGTCTTGCCTATTCAGAGGCGAGACATCAGTTTTTATTTTGATGAAAATCATCCTTTTAAGGCGCCAGCGGTCATGCCTGCGACAAAGAAGCGCTGCAGGAATACATAGGCGATGACCATCGGAGCGGATGCTATGATGACACCGGTAAACAGCATCGGGTAATTTGTCGAATATTCCCCCTGGAATTCAAGCAAGGCAAGCGGCAGCGTTTTGTAGGCGTTGTCCGTAATGAACAGCAACGGATACAGCAAATCATTCCAATGCATAACAAACAGGAAAATAGCTGTGGCGGATAGGGAAGGCAAGGAAAGCGGTAATGCCAATTTCGTGTAGATCTGCCAATTTCCTGCTCCGTCTATGGTTGATGCTTCAAACAATTCTTTCGGCAGCGTCTTCATAAAGCCTGTCAGGATAAAAACCGCGATGGGTAAAGTGACTGCGATATTGACGAGGATCAGGCCAAGCAGGCTGTTCGTCAAATTCAAATCCAGCATCAGCGAATACAAAGGCACCATATTGACCTGTGCGGGCACCATCATGCCAAGCGTGAACAAACCGAATAGGATATTGCCCATCCAATTATTCAACCGGCTGATGCCGAAAGCGATCATGGAAGCGAAAAATAAAGTCAAGAAAACGGAGAACAAAGTGACAATAGTGCTGTTCATAAAATAACCGGCCATTGTCTGTTCCTCGAAAATTGCGCTGTAATTGCTCCACTGGAAACCATCTTCAGGCAGTCCGAGCGGATCTCTGAATGTCTCCTGCAATGTCTTAACAGAAGTGAGGGCAACCATCAGCAGCGGTATTAAAATCAGTAACGCATAGACTGCCAATGAAAATTTTCGGAATAACAAAAAATCCCCTCCTTCTAATAAGAAATTCGGTCAGACCGCAATGCTTTAAATTGCAGGAATGTGATGAATGCGATGATAATCATGAACAGAACCGAAATCGAGCTGGCGTAGCCGAAATTATAACTTCTGAAAGCGACATCAAATATATAAGTGGCTATAATTTCTGTTGAATTATTCGGTCCCCCGCCTGTCATGGCGAACACCAGATCAAACGCTTTGAATGATTGGATGGTCGTATAGGCGATGACGATGGTGGCGGAAGGAGCGAGCAATGGCCAGGTGACTTTTCGGAATGTCTGCCATTTGCTTGCCCCTTCGATTTTCGCGACTTCGTAAAGGTCTTCTGGAATCGCCTGCAGGCCGGCGACAAAAATGATCAGCATCTGTCCGGCGTGGAACCAGATTTGCGTGATAGCCAAAGAATAGATGGCGATATCAGAATTTCCAAGCCAATTCTGCTGAAGGAAATGGAGTCCCAGCAATTCCAAAATCTGATTCAGGATCCCTAAAGATGGATCATAGATAAATGACCAGATGAAGGCGACCGATACGGATGAAAGAATGGTTGGGAAAAAATACAGCGCACGCAAAAACAAATTGGTTTTTGTATTTTTTAACACAATCATCGCAAACGTGAGAGCCGCCAATGTCTGGAAAATAACGACCATCAGCATGAACTTTAAATTATTGCCGACAGTTTTACGGAAGACCGAATCACCGGTCAATGCCCGTTCGTAATTTCCGATGCCGACAAATTGGTAGGCGTCACTCAGCCCGTCCCAATCGGTAAAGGAATAGAACAGGGCGCTAACAGTTGGATAGAGGAAAAAGATGCTGTAGAGAAACAGCCCCGGTAAAAAGAATAGATAAATTGACTTTGAAATCTTCATTCAGCTATTCCAGGTTTTCTTCGACAATTTGTTGTGCTTCTTCTGCCGCTTCCATCGGGTCGGCGCCTCCAAGTACATTTTCAATGGAACTTAGGACAGCCGCTTCAACTTGGGCGTTGGTAATAAGGAACCGGGGCTGGAACCGTGTTTTTCTTTCGTCAATCCAATAAGCGGTATTCTGCAGAACTTCAGATTCGTATTCAACGTCGTTCACCGTCAAATGCTGGCCGGTTTCATTGGCATACTGTGAAGCGATTTCAGGTCTGCTGAGGAATCGGATGAATTCTTTTGCCTGCTCTTTCTTCTCGGAATTGCTGTTGATTGCCAGCATGAAAGTGGCGGTATTGATGCCTTCGTATTCGGCTTCACTTTCCTCGACTGTAATTGGAGCCATCAAATCCAGTTCCAGATCAGGGTTCAAGTTGAGAAGGGAGGCCATATGATAGGAACCGGTTGCGAGCATAGCTGCTTCTTCATTGGCGACCATCGCCATGGCGGAATCCTGGCTTGTTCCAAGCGCATCAGGCTGGATATAGCCATTTTGTTCGAGAAGCTGGAAATCCTCCAGGGTTTTAACCCACCATTCATTTGTCAGGGATTCTTCGCCATTCTGCAATTTTTCGAACACGTCCTCGTCCGGTGCGTTGTTCATCATCATACTGTTCATGAATTGGTTAGGACCGATGTCAGCGCCTGGAAACGCGATAGGTGTGATATCGTTCTCGAGCAAGGTATCAGCCATTTCCTGAAATTCAGTCCAGCTTTTAGGCACTTCCAGACCAAGCTCATCGAACATGCCTTTGTTATAAACAGGCATATTGAAGACTAATTGGTACGGCAGCGCCAATTGCTGGCCATCTTTTTCGCCGACACTGATCAGGCTTTCATCGAAATTTCCAACAAAATCTTCTCCGCTGAGATCTTCAAAAAAACCGGCTCCTGCAATCGCTTCAAACTGTGCGCCTGGGAAAGATGTAAACACATCACCTGTGGAGCCGTCTGTCAGCATGCGCTGGCCAGTCGCTTGATATTGTTCAGATGGATAAATATTCATCTCAACACCGATTTCCGGATACTCTTCTTCGAATTGGGCAATGATATCATCAAAAACTTCTTTATCTTCTCCGCGCCAATGAATAAAGCTGATTTGCGTGCGGTCTTCTGAGCCGCTTTCACTTTCAGAACTGCTGTCCGGACTTTCGCCGGCGCAGCCTGCCAAAGCAAGAAGAGGGATAAGAAGCAACGAGGTGATGGAAAAATTTTTGTTTATCATGTCAAAATCCTCCCTTTTTCTATTTATATATCCTTACTACAAGTTATACCGTAAATCTGCTTAAAATGACAGAATAATTAGATTTTATGTATAGCTTAATAATAATAATTTCCACATGAAAAAGCACAAGCTCAGGGCTTGCGCTTTTTCTTTCTTCATTCTTCCCGGACAAGCGGAAGCGTACAGCAGCGGAAGGCGCCGCCGGACTTGATGATTTCAGAAAAATCCACTTCTATGACACGAAAATCGTTTGCTCTCAGCAATGTATTTACTTTCGTATTCTGAGGCTGGCTGAATACCCGGCGTTCGCCGATGGACAGCACATTGGTGCCGAGGGCGAATTGTTCTTTTGCGTCAACCGGCAAGAGTGTGTAACGCTTCGATAGCATGTCGATCGTCTTCTGATCAAGTGCATCTTCGAATATCAAAGCTTCAGTCGGTGAGAGAATATTAAAGACACAATCCAAGTGCAGATATTTCTCATCAAAGGAAATCGGGATGACTTTAAATTCAGGCAGCTTTTTCTGCAATTCTTCCACGGCATTCTTGCATGTGCGGCTGCTGATTCCTACGAAAATCGTATCGCGGTCAATCAGTACGTCGCCGCCTTCGACACGGTTGCCTCCAAGTGCTTCCGCATTAAACTCATTGTTTTTTAGCCATTTTTGGAGCACGCCTTCTTCGCCTTGACGAATTTCTGAAGCCATCTCAGCGATGTAAACAGTATCGCCTACTGTAAAACCGATATCCCGGGTAAAAACTTGCTCCGGAAAAGCTTCCGATGGATTCAGCAAGTCCGTTTCCACTCCTTCACGCTGCAGAGCTTTCAGAAATTGCTTGTGTTGCTGCATCGCTTTTTCGGTATCGATATTTTCTTCCTGGTATCTTTTTTGGACATCGTTGATGACATCTTTTATTTCCATATATTCCGGCGGGCATAATAGCACACGGCGTAAGGAGTCGTACTCGCTTTTACAACTGGCCGATGGAGATGATTTTGTGTATGCTGACATAATATTTTCCTCCAAAACTTCTAGTTATTACTAACGTTATTCCCGTTTTGGTAGTGAATTAAAACCTGCAAAATGAGAAGATTGGAAGTGAATTCAAAGAAACCAAAGCAGAGGAGATTTTGAACATGAAAATTACACAGCAGGAAATCCAGGAAGACCGTGATTTCATCCGGCAGAAAGTTGTTGAACACAATAAAAACAGTTTGCCGGAACAATGGGACAATCCATATGGCAATACCAGTTTCATTGCAAGGAATGATGAGGGGGAGATTATTGGAGGCATTACGGGCACTTATTTTTGGCGGCATATGCACATTGATTTCCTGTGGGTCGATCCGGCACAGCAAAGAAGCGGCATCGCTGCTGAATTGGTGGCAAAGATGGAACAGTATGCACGTGAATTGAAATGCAGGCTGATGACGGTGGATACGTTCAGCTTTCAGGCACCGGGGTTCTATCGCAAACAAGGTTTCCGGGAGTTCGGTACGCTTGAAGATTATCCAGCCGGCCACAGCCAGCATTATTTTGAAAAGCGGCTGTCTGAGTAATTATTGAGGAGTTATGTATTATAGAAAAAAACGGATACCTATAGGTTCCCGTTTTTCAGACTGTCGAGAAACTGTCGACTTCTTCAATCATTGCGCTCTAGGCGGAAGCTTTCCGCGGGGAGCGGCCTAAGCCTCCTCGTACGCTTCGCTCCCTGCGGGGTCTCAGGACTCGCTCTTTTTCCCGCAGGAGTCACCGCCTAGCGCTCCATTCTAATTTAATGCAGAAGCAGTAAGAGCATCTTTTTACTAACTTATGAATTAACTATGCAACTTCATTTAGAGAAGGCTAACAGAGATATGAAGCAAAACAGCGAAGACTCCCAGGTGAGCAGGCGAATGCCGACGAAGTGCAAGATCCACTCGAGCAAAGTGGAACGAGCTCGAGTTAGCTCAGCGCGAGCCAAGAGTTGGCCGAAGGTAGTGAGGCCGGCTCTTTGCGACGAAGCTAGCGCAGCGATGCAGAAGCACGGTTTTTGGAAAGCGGAGCTGTTTTGTGGAATATCGGTTTCCTAGCTTTCTTTCTCAACAAGCTAAAAAACGGACACCCAATAAGGGTGCCCGTTTTTCTTTATTTCTTTATTCCTGATAAAAGACTTTATCCACGTTGTATTTCGCTTTTTGCGTGTTGATCAGGTAAGTTTCGTAAATTTCACGTTCCATCGGATCTTCCACAATGGATACAGTGATGTGGTGAACTTCGTCACGGTGGTTCTTAAGTGGCGAGACATTGTCTTCGAAATGTTTTTTCACGCGCTGGCGCAGCTTGCGGGCTTTGCCGACAAACAGCAATTCGCCGCTGTGGTTGAAGAATTGGATGATGCCGCCTTTATCGCGCGGGATTTCATGAAGGTCGATAAAGCCATATAACGGCTTGATCACCGCTTCGTCGCCTGTAATTTCCTGTTTGCGCTGTGTGATTGTCACATCCGCTTTTGGTGGTTGAATATTAATCATACTTATCACGTCCTCTATTATCGTAATGCTCATTTTAACACAAAAGAGAGCGGAAATCCATCCGCTCTCAGGTTGTTGTATTAGACGGAGCCCAATTGGTTTTCCGCGTCTTCTTCACCTTGCAGAATTTCAAATACTTTGCCATAAGTGTTTTCGCGTTCCAACACATTTACCAGAACGTGTGCCACGTCAGCGCGTGGGATTGAACGGCCTTCCATCGATTCGAAGCCTTTTGCTGAAACTTCTACTTTTCCGGTCTTTTCATCATCAGTCAAAGCACCGGGACGAACGATGGTGTAGTCAAGATTAGTGGCTTGCAGGATTTCATCCGCGCTGCGCTTCGCAACGAGGTAGGGCTTCATCTCTTCACCGCCTGCATCCGGATTGTCCGATCCCATTGATCCGAGTTGGACAAAGCGTTTAACACCTTTATCTTCAGCGTATTTAGCAGCTTTTACAGAACCCCATAAGTCGATGGTCAATGTTTTGTCAGGACCAGTTTTTGGACCTGAACCGGCTGCGAAGATAACTGCATCAACATTTTCAAAGGCGTTGCTGAAGTCTTCCTCTAAATCTGCCAACACCACTTTGGAAGCTCCAAGTTCTTCCATTTTTGCTTTTTGCTCTTCTTTTCGAACCATTGCAACGGCGTTATGGTTTTTTTCCGCCAATTCTTTTACAATATTTCGTCCTACTTGTCCATTTGCTCCAATTACTAAAACATCCATTAAATTCCACTCCTCTAATTATCATGATTTTATTATTATTCCCTATATTTTGATGAATAAACAATATGAAAAGATGGTAAAGAAAGAGTGGAATGAGCATTTGCCGTTAAAGCTGTTAAAAAGATGAAGAAAAGGCTAGAATAGAGATAAGACGGAGGTGGACCATATGGAAATTACCGATTTTACATTTCACAAAATTAATGATCCAACGGGAATAATGGAAAGCGATCGCTACGAATTTTTGCTGACTGTTGAAGTGGATGAAGACGATGAACTTTACACTGAAGCCGGCTTGGACCTGCGTGTCATTATGGCTGCCGATGAAAGTGGAGCGCGAATCGCACATTACAACTTCATGGACAAGCAAACAGGAAAAGCGATGGAATTTGCGCTTGAAGATGATGAAGAAGCTGAAGTGCAGGCTTACTGCCGCGACAAACTTTCCTTATAAGAAAAAACCTCCAACCGACTGGGTTGGAGGTTTTTCTTAATATTATTTAAATTTTAACTTCCACATCAGCAGCTTCCCGTAATTCTTCAATACGGTCATAGACAGCTTGTTTTTCGTTCTGGTCTTCAAGTGATTGAAGGATCATCGGTTTCATCTCTTCGAATTCAGGTGTTTCTCCTTCTGTGGAGTCAACATAGCCCTGATAAGCTTCTTTAAGATCTTCCTCTGTTACTTCAGCACCTTCTATTTCTTCCGCCAGATAGCTTTCATAAATTAATTGCTCACGCAGCTGCTGTTTCATATCATCCAGCGTGAAACCGGTTCTCTTCAGCGCGACGTTCATCTGCTCTTCATTTTCAAATTGATTTTTCAAATCTTCGAAACGTTGCTCCAAAACTTCTTCTTCCACTTCATGCCCTTTTTCAATGGCATCCTGGATAACCAATTTATTGCCTACTATGACAGAAATGGCTTGCTCTTTCACTTGCTCCGCAACGTCCGGATCGTCCGTTTTTTTGCCTTGTGTGGCAACAGAGCTTTCAAGTTGGCGGGCTACGCTATTATAGACAGTGCCTTTGATTTCTTCACCGTTTACGACGACGACTACTTCATCAGCATCCGGCAAGTCGAGATCCGTAGCAGGTTCATTGGCCACAGTTTCCGAAACTGCTTCTGATTCTGCTGGCGCATCTGTTTCTTCTGCCTTGTCTTCGTCTGAACAAGCACCAAGCAATAGCAGTAAAGAAAGGGGCAAAACCATTAATTTTATCTTTTTCATCGTGCAATCTCCTCTTCGAATCGTTCTCGTTAAAGTAAACCACATTTGTGGGAAGGTTACAAATACTTCCGTGTTATCTAAGATACAAAAAGATGGTATGATTAATTAATTATTTCTTTCAATAATAATAACCATCATGGGGGAATTCGAATGACGAACAGCAGCAATATCAAAACACGAAAAACGCTTGATGTGATCCAGCCGTATTCACCAGGAAAGCCGATATGGGAAGTTCAGAAGGAATTAGGACTCGACCGTGTCATCAAAATGGCATCCAATGAAAATCCGCTTGGTCCTTCTCCTAAAGCCGTCAGAGCCATACAGGAAAGCCTCGCTGACCTGAACCGCTACCCGGATGCCGACGCCAGTGTCTTGCGTCAGGCGATTGCCGACCAATATGGCGTTGAAAAACAGCAGGTTATTACGACAAACGGCGCTGATGAATTGATTACGTTAATTTCTGAAGCCTTTTTAGAACAAGGGGATGAAATTATCGTGCCTTCTCCGTCATTCAGTGAGTACGATTTCGGAGCGCATATTATGGGAGCGGTCGTAAAACAAGTGCCTTTCGATGAAGGCTTCCAATATAATATAGACAAACTGCTTGAAGCCATTACCGAGAAAACGAAAATCATCTATATCTGTTCGCCTAATAACCCAACAGGCACATATATCGCCAAGAAAGAAATGAAGCGTTTATTGGCTGAGCTGAAAGACATATTGGTGGTGTTCGACGGTGCTTACAGCCAGTTTGCTGATGAAGAAGATTATACGGATGGCCTTGAATTCGTAGCTGAGGGACAGCCTGTAATCGCTTTGCAGACCTTCTCTAAAATTTATGGCATCGCCGGTGTCCGGATCGGTTTCGGCATCGCATCGGAAGAAATCATCAAATCCATCTTGAAAGTGAAGGAGCCTTTCAACGTCAATACGCTGGCGCAAATTGCAGCGTCGGCAGCAATCACTGATACGGAGCATGTCACTGCATCGTTCAATGCCAATAAAAAAGGGCGCGATTTCCTCTACAAGAGCTTTGACAAGCTGGGGTTGGCTTACACCAAAACCACTGCCAACTTCATCCTGGTCCAGGTGGGATCAAACGGGGAAGAGGTTTATCAGCAGCTGATGGCGAAAGGGATTATCGTTCGCTACGGCAAAACATGGGGCTTGCCTGAACATATCCGTGTGACCATTGGTACAGATGAAGAAAATGAATTTTTCATCGATACATTAACTCAAATCTTAAATCCATTAAAATAAACGAAGGCCGGTCCCTATTTTTATAGGAACCGGCTTTTTGGTATTTCTAAGGAGTTTATGAACTGGAAGATACGGGAAAAAGCACGGGAAAAGCTTACTTAAGGAAGAGGTGGAAGGCTTGATATATGATTGTGCCATAATTGGCGGAGGACCAGCGGGATTGAGTGCGGCTTTGGTGCTCGGCCGTTCGAAACGAAATACACTGCTGTTTGATGATGATCATGGACGTAACCTGGTGACATGGGAAGCACATGGCTTTCTGACCCGGGACGGCATTCAGCCGTCGGAATTAAAAAAGCTTGGGCGGGAAGATGTGAAGAAATACGATTGTGTACAACTAAAGAAAAAGCGGGTTGTCAGCATCAAGCGCATCACCGAAACCCATTACCAGCTGGAAACAGCGGATGGAGACATCTTCCATAGCGTAAAGATCATCTTGGCAACCGGGGTAAAGGAAAAGCTGCCAAACATACCGGACATCGAAAAATTTTACGGCACCAGTTTGTACAGTTGCCCATATTGCGACGGATGGGAGATTCAAAATCAGCCGTTGGCAATCATTGCCGATAAAATGGTTTATGATCTTGCCAAGAAAGTATATAACTGGAGTAAGGATTTGGTCGTTTTCACAAATGGCGTCGGCAGGTTGGAAGAGGATGAAAAAGCAAAGCTGGAAGCGAAAGGTATAAAGGTTCGTGAAGAGATGATCGATGGCCTCGAAGGTGAAAATGGACAATTACGCAGCGTCAGGCTTGAAGACGGCACGCTCGTAGACCGGTCAGCCGGATTTACCACGCCGGAGTGGAGCCACACTACCCCATTCGGCAAAGAACTTGGCTGCAAAATAAACGATCACGGCGGAATTGCAACAGATGATTACGGACGGACAAATGTTTGGAACGTTTATGCAGCAGGTGATGTCTCCCAGATTGTGCCCTCCCAGCTGATCATTGCGGCAGGAGAAGGCAGCGCAGCGGGCATCGGCGTCAATGGAGACTTGACGAATGAGTACTTTGATACGGATTGATATGCGCAATATATGAAAAGGAAAAGACTCCCTTAGGTGAGTCTTTTTTTATTGTCTTTATTGACATAACGGTTCCACAGGAAATTCTGGAGCAAAAATAGCAGCAAGGCAGTAATCCCTAAATTCAGGTAATACCAGATGCCGTCGCCGAAAAAGCTTAAAGGCGTCACGGTATTTGGCAGCTGCATAAGATATAGGTAATTGGCGTCGGTTAACGGGTTTACCAGGTAACCAATGACAAGCGCATAAGCAACCAGCAGTAAAAACACTTTAAAAACGGAACGCAGCGTAATGGTGTCGGGTTTCGCCAAAGCGAGGAACAGGCAGGCCCAAGGAATTGCGGTATGGTGGACGAAGAATTTCCAGAACCGGAAATGGTGGTAATCATAAGGCAAGTCCGGTGTGACCAACGCAAGGAAAGCAGGAACAATACCGATGAAAAAGGAAATCTGAATCCAGCTGCGGCTCATGGTCAATAATCCGATCATGGCTGTAATGGAAGCTACCCCGCATAAATGGAGTGGCACATGTCCCGCGAAAGTCCATATTCCATTTGAGATGGTCCAGTATTGATAAGAAACTTCGGATGCCAGCAATAAGGAGAAAAGGACCCAGCGCAGCGTTTGAAAGAAGCGTGAACCCGGCAAGATGCGTTTTCTGAAAGCGATCAGCAGAATAATGCCCAGTACTGCCACGAAAAGTACAATCAGGTGGCTGGTTGAAAAAGGCGTAAAATAGTATTGGGATGTTGTACCGAACCAGCTGTCCATGCGCATTAGCCTCCGTCAATTCGATTTGTGTGAAAATTGTATCATTTGTTTCAATGCGCCGTCTATCTGCTTTTTACAGCCCGAGTTGGTTGCGGTTCAGTTTGAAAATGGGGTAGACTTCAATAAAAGAGTCGAGGGAGGCTTCCGAAGAAGTGGAGCAATCGAATTTATTGTCTACCATCACTTATGTCAATACGGAACGTTCCATCGAAGCGGGAGAGTTAAAGATTATTAAAAGCGAGTTTGACCTTCATTTATATGAAGATGTGCTTGTTGCTTCCGGCACGAAATTCAGTTTGATGAATGTCTGGGACATTTCCTATAAATCTTTTTCGGACGAAGGAAATTTGCTTTACCTGCACACGCACAGAGGAGTCATTACTTATAAAGTGAATACGGATCCCAAAGTATTTGTGTCGGTGTTCAAAAAACTGAAAAATGTCCATTACTAAGAAGTCGGAGAAAAAATCCGACTTCTTTTTTTATGATAAAATTTAGAAAAGGGGGCGGAGTGAATTGAATAATGAATATTATGTCGGCTGGGGAACTCTGGCTTTAATTAATGCCGGAATCGCGCAAGGTAAGAATCGGAGCGGACTCAACTGGTTTTTGTTGTCACTTCTAATGGGCCCGATTGCAACACTTGCTTTGGTAGTATTTGAAACCTTGCCATACGGAGATAACTTGGAGTAAAAACACAAAGCTTTTTCTATGGAAAAGAACCGGTCTGGAATTTCCAGGCCGGTTCTTTCCTTTTTAAGACATATCTTTTTTAATCTGTTCATGCAATTGCGCCCAGTCCTTAAAACGCGGCAGATCCATATGCCGGTTATAGGACTGGTCTTTGACAAAAACATTCAATCCGTCACGCGCCAGAGTTTCAAGCACTTCCGGCTTGTCATCGAAATAATAGTCCAGTTCAAGTTCTTCGATGATCTTCACTTTCTCTTCATCTTTCATCCCGCAATGGAAACGCGCATCCTCTACGGGGAATCCCTGCTTTTTCAGCCAGCTCTTCGTATCTTCGCCGTGTTTCGCAGAACGCGCCGTAATATAGTAGATTTCATGCCCCTCGGCGTCCAGCTGCTGCAGCACTTTAACTGCACCGGGGTAGGCTGGGCAGTCGGTGTAATAGATATAATCCACTGATCTGTTCCACATAGCCTTTCCTTCTTCATCGGTCATGCCGAATGCTTCGTGGATTTCCACGCGGTCCAGCCCATGGAATACATCAATCGCAACTTTCTGTCCCAATTGTGCCTGGTAATAGTGAAAAGCATATTCCCTCAAATTAATTAAAGTATCGTCTACATCAAAACCGAATTTCATATTCTATAATTCCTCACTTTTCAGGATAACCGGTAAATTTAAAGTCTTTGCCGATTTTTGTAAATTCTCCATCCGTTAAATCAATTGCATCCTTCATGAGATCAAATCCCTGGCCCTCAAGGAATGTGGGGGCATTGCTGCCGCCGACAAGCTTCGGCGCGAAATATAATACTGCTTTATCAATCAGCCGATTTTCAAGAAATGCGGAATTGACCGTGCCGCCGCCTTCGATAAACAGGGAAGAGATCCCGTTTTCACCAAGGATCCGCATCATGTCATTCACATCCGTACGTGTTTCGCCGGAAGTTTCAAAAATACGGATTCCAGCTTGTTCCAGCTGTTCTTTTTTGGATTGGTCGCATGTCCGGCTGGTGAAAATCCAGGTATCAGCAGCGCCGTCCACGACCACTTTGGCATCCAGCGGCAAGCGCAGGGAAGAGTCGAGAATGACGCGAACCGGGTTGCGGCCGTTTGGAATGCGAGCGGTCAGTGCAGGATCATCTTCGATCACTGTGCCGACGCCGACAAGAATCGCCATATGTTCGCTGCGCAATTCATGGACATCCCGGCGCGCATCTTCAGAAGTGATCCATTTGCTGTCGAGTGAATGGGTCGCAATTTTCCCGTCGAGTGTTGAAGCCGCCTTTAACGTGACGAAAGGCCTTTTCGTGGTAATGAATTTATTGAACACTTCATTCATTTTCAGCGATTCCTGTTCCCGGATGCCGGAAACGACTTCGATGCCTGCATCTTCCAGCATTCTAACGCCATTGCCGGAAACGAGGGGATTTGGATCAAGAGCCGCTATCACGACTTTTTTAAGCCCAGCGTCGATGATCGCCTGCGCACACGGACCAGTCCGGCCGAAATGGGAACAGGGCTCCAGCGTCACGTAAATGGTTCCGTCGCGCGCCTCTTCGCCCGCCATCCGCAATGCATGGATTTCCGCGTGGGGTTCGCCGGCTTTTAAATGAGTTCCGACACCAACAATCCGGTTATGGTTCACAATGACTGAGCCGACGAGCGGATTGGGGTCTGTTTGGCCTTTCATGGTGCGCGCATTATTCAGCGCGAGGTCCATGTAGAATTCATGACTTGGCATGGACGCTGTCCTCCCCTTTGATATGGCCGGAACGTTTTACTTTTGTATCAAGATAAGCGGCGTTATATTCAGATTCGTCTCCCCACAGGGAAGTGCGTGAAGCAATCGCCAATCCCGCTTTTTCAATGGCATCCACTTTTTTCGGGTTATTGGTCATCAAAGTGACAGGTTTTGTGCGCAATGCACTTAGCACAGAAATCGCGTCATCGTAACTTCTGGAATCATCCACGAAGCCAAGGCTTTCATTGGCTTCGACGGTATCATAACCATTTTCCTGAAGGACATAGGCCATTGCTTTGCTGAACAAGCCGATGCCGCGCCCTTCGTGGTTCGCCAGATAAAATAATGCTCCGCTGCCGTGTTGGGCGATGCGCTTCATGGATTGTTTCAATTGGAAACCGCAATCACATCTTTTGCTGCCGAAAATATCACCTGTGTGACAGATGGAGTGCATGCGGATCAAAGCATCTTCGCTGTTTTCGAAATCTCCGTAAACAAGTACGCTCGATTGCTGATATTCAGCGAGATTGGAAGATGAAAGCTTTTCGATGATCTTTTCGTAGTCTTCTGTGACTTCTTCAAGATTGAGCCAGCAATACCAGTTGAAAATAATCGTATCTCCGTCCAGATTGACTGGCAGCCGAATCGGACCGACAAGGTAAATTGCGCCTTCTTTTGATTTGATCATTTGTATTTTATCTTTTAAGACCGCGAACACCTGCGGTTCCAGTTTCATTTGTGTCATTCGGATTCCCCCATTAATATCTGTAATAAAAACATCGTACTACATTCGGTTACTAAAAGTAAGTAAAGAGTTCCCTCGAAATCAAACTATTTTTACAATCGATAATAATTATCATCTATAAAATGGTTTTTACACTTATAAATGATTATCGTTATCAATTAAAAACATATATTCTCAATTACTTTCATTTAAATAAAAGGTGTGGTATATTGTCTACATTAGAATAATTATTATTTAGAAAAGGGAGGAATTGTACATGTTACCTGAAAAACTTACGAATGCGTTGAACGATCAGTTTAATAATGAATTGCAGGCAGCTCACGCTTATACAGCAATGGCAGCTTATTTTTCGAAAAAGGGGTATCACGGATTCGCCAATTTTTATCTGGTCCAATCCCGCGAAGAACATTTTCACGCTATGAAGTTCTATCATTATTTAACAGCTATGGACGAAAAACCGGTGCTGCAAAGTTTGGCTGAACCGAAAAACCACTTTGTAAGCGCGATTGATGTGCTTGAAAGTTCATTGGCGCAGGAAAAAGATGTAACCAGCAACATCTATGCCTTGGTGACTTTGGCTGACGAGTTGCAGGAACATGCCACATTATCTTTCCTTGACTGGTTCATAGAAGAACAAATGGAAGAAGAAAAAACATTCCGCGACATTATTACACGCGTACGAGGCATTGAAGAAGGCGGCGAATACTTCCTGAAAATGGACGACGAATTCGCAGCCAGAAAACTCGAATAATAGTTGTAAAGAAAAAACAGCACACTGCTGACTGTGTGCTGTTTTTCTTTTAAGGTTAAGAAAGTATACACTTATTATGTTTGAAAAAGCGTTAGAACGAGCGGATTTCTGTCCAGACTCCAGCGGCCCAGCTCTTCGGGTCATAAGCCAGCCTAGCTATGCGGCAAAGAACGCCGCTCCGCTATTCTGTCTTATGCCTGTCAGAGCTAAACGGGCGCTTGCGCTTTTCTTTAAAAGGAGGGAACCAGGTGACAACGGATTACAAACCGGCCATCCACTTTAACCACGTGGATTATTCGATAGATGGCAATCAAATACTGCGGGGGATAACGGGTTCATTTCCGCAAGGGAAAATCACAACGCTTGTCGGTCCATCCGGTGCCGGCAAAACAACTTTACTGAAATTATGCAACGGCTTATTATCCCCTGAATCCGGGGAGATTTACATTAAAGATAAAGAGATCAATAGTTTCGAACCGGTCGAACTCCGCCGGAAAGTCGGCATCGCTTTACAGAGCGCGCCAATGGTCAGTGGGACAGTTTATAAAAATCTTGCGCTGCCGGTGGAATTGCGCGGCGAAAAATACGATAGAAAAGAAGCGGAAAGCCTATTGCGTGATGTGGGGCTTGAAGAAAAATTTCTGGATCGCAAAATAACAGACTTATCCGGGGGGCAGCGGCAGAAAGTATCCATTGCCCGGACGCTCGTCAATAAACCGGAAATCCTGCTGCTCGATGAAATTACTTCTTCGCTGGACCGCACTTCACTGAAGGAAGTGGAAGAGTTAATCACATTGATCAACAGGAAATACGGTACGACCATCATCTGGATTACGCATAATCTTCAGCAGGCTCTTGATATTGGCGATTACACCTGGGTAATGATGGACGGCGAAGTGGTCGAAACCGGAAAAAGTGAATTGCTCCGGTCGCCGGCTAATGACCGGGTGAAAGCATTTGTACAGGGGGGAGCGCAATGACTTATCTAACGTTATCGATTACGCTGATTTTTGTTGTGATTCCGCTTGTCCTTTCAAAAACGCTGAATCTCGGACTGGAACGCGATACCATTATCGCCACCGTCCGTTCGATTGTCCAGCTGCTGCTTGTCGGCTTCATCCTGAAATTCGTTTTTGATTCGGAAAGCCTTCTATATATCTTCCTGATGGTGACATTGATGATCGTCGCTGCTACGCATAACGCGCGGAATAAAGGCGCTTCCATCAAAGGGATCACCTGGAAAGTGGCCGTTACGCTTATTTTTGTCGAAGTGCTGACTCAAGGCATTCTAATCGGCCTGAATATTACACCGCCGACGGCCCAGTACATCATTTCCATCAGCGGTATGGTCATCGGCAACTCGATGGTGCTGTCGATTCTTTTCCTTAACCGATTTACGGCGGAAGTCGAATCGCATCAAGATGAAACGGAACTGGTTCTATCGCTGGGCGGCACACCGAAACAGGCTATCCATAATCAATTGATCAACTCGATCAAAGCCAGTATGATTCCGACCATCGAAAGCCAGAAAACGGTAGGGCTAGTCCAATTACCCGGCATGATGAGCGGCCAGATCATTGCGGGTGCCGACCCGATTCAGGCTGTGCAGTTTCAATTGCTTATCATGTTCCTGTTACTGACAACAGCGGCTGTCACCAGTGTGATGCTCGGTTTCTTATCATATCCAACCCTTTTCAACCAACGTATGCAATTGATTCAGAAAAGCTGATCATAATGGTCGGCTTTTTTCATTTTAGGACTTTTAGATTCTACAGGTGTCAAAAGTCCTCCCAGAAGTTGGATAATATTTTAAATTTATGGAATAAGAACTGTTTTTAATTATTTCCTGTTTGTTGACCGCTCGGTATGTTAGTGCTTTAATTATCATTAAATTAAAAATATTTAATTAATTGGAGGGCAAAAGTGTATGGCAAAATCAATCACGGGCGAAGTACTGCAAGGCCCCCTTACAAAAGAGGGACATGAAGTAGCACCGGTAGAGCCGGAAGGAAATTTGGCGATACCTGATTTCGAAGAAATCGAGAGGTCGGATGGGTTTAAAAACCTTATGCGCAAAAAGAAATTATTCCTCATTCCCGCTACGGCTTTATTTTTAGGATTATATCTGGCTTTTAATATTGTGATTTCTTATACAAACTGGCTGGACGCCCCAATTGTCGGAGATATTCCATGGGTATGGGTATTTGCGTTTGGATTATTCGCAATGACGTGGATTCTTGTAACCGTTTACATGAAACGGGCAGCCCAATTTGACAAAATGGCCGAAGAAACGCTGAAAGAATTCGGTTATGAAGAGAAGGAGGACATCCGATGAATGCTACGGTCATAATTATATTTCTGGTCATCGTCGCGATGACATTGGTTATTACATATTTTGCAGCTAAAAGAACAAATTCCGCCAGTGATTTCTACACAGCAGGCGGCGGCCTCACAGGCTGGCAAAACGGCATGGCGATTGCGGGAGATTATTTGTCGGCCGCATCATTCCTGGGTATTGCAGGTTCGATCGCCTTATTCGGCTTTGATGGTTTCCTGTTTTCAATCGGTTATTTAGTAGCTTATCTAGTGGTTTTATTCGTGGTAGCCGAACCGCTGCGGAATCTTGGGAAATATACATTGGCGGATATGATCAATGCCAGATTCAATGCTAAAAAAGTCCGCGGCGCTGCCGCACTCAGCTCGATTACAATCGTTGTCTTCTATATGATTGCCCAGTTGGTGGGGGCAGGCGCACTGATTCAGCTATTATTCGGCATCGATTATATATGGGCCGTGCTGCTTGTCGGAATCATGATGACGATTTATGTATTGTTCGGCGGAATGACTGCGACAAGCTGGGTGCAGATCATCAAAGCCGTCTTGCTGATGTTGGGGACAGTCATTCTGTCATTCCTGGTTTTAAAGAATTTCAACTTCAACATCATGGAAATGTTCACGCAAATGAAAACGGCGACGCCTCACGGAGAAGCTTATTTAAAACCTGGTGTGAAATACGAAATACCGCTGGATACGATTTCGTTGATGCTGGCTTTAGTGCTCGGTACTGCGGGTCTACCGCATATCCTGATGCGCTTCTTCACAGTTAGGGATGCAAAAACAGCAAGAAGTTCTGTAATGTGGGCAACGTGGATTGTCGGTATTTTCTACGTCATGACTATATTCCTTGGCTTTGGTGCTGCGGCGTTCGTTGGCGCTGACTTGATCACTTCGACAAACCCGGCTGGTAATATGGCGGCGCCGCTGCTTGCGCAGGCGTTGGGTGGAGATATTCTCATGTCGTTCATCTCGGCAGTTGCTTTTGCCACGATCCTGGCAGTGGTAGCGGGGCTTGTGCTGACAGGAGCATCCGCTTTTGCGCATGATATTTACGGCCAAATCATCAAAAAAGGAAAAGCGACAGAACGCCAGCAGATGCTCGCCGCGCGTTATGCTTCAGTCGGAGTATCGGTATTTTCGATTCTCTTGGCGATTTTCGCTCAAAGCCTGAACGTAGCCTTCCTGGTTTCCTTGGCATTCTGTATTGCTGCAAGCGCCAATTTGCCGGTTATCGTCTACACGATCTTCTGGAAGAAATTCAATACGGCAGGTGCGGTTTCTGCAATTTTGACCGGGTTGATTTCCGCTTTGGTGCTGGTATCGGTCAGCCCGAGCGTGTTGAGTCCGGAAGTTGGAGCGGCGATTTTTACAGGCACGCCACTCTTCCCATTAACTAACCCGGCGATCGTTTCCATCCCTCTTGGCTTTATCGGAGGATTTGTCGGTACGCTCGTTTCCCGTGAAATCGATGCGAAGAAATTTGCGGAAGTCAAAGTACGCGCCAATACAGGCGGTTTCAAACAATTATAATGCGAATCAACCTTATGCCGAACGGACGTGAGAGCGCCCGTATGCTAGGTGAAATGTAAATTAGACCCGGCAGCGTCATTGCCGGGTTTTATTTTCTTTAAAAGCAGGAGGAGGAGTTAAAATGCCGGATATTCACTTAATACCATATCGTATAGAAGAAATTTCATCGAGAGCGCCGCAGATTCCGGAAGGTGTGCGGATGATCCAGGCGCCAGCCGTGTGGGAGGCAGCGAAAAAAGGAAAAGGGAATGTCATTGCGATTTTGGATACGGGCTGCCAGCCAGATCATCCGGATCTGAAAGACCGTATTATTGAAGGAAGAAATTTTACACCTGACTTTGGCGGGGATCCATCTAATTTTGATGACAATAATGGCCACGGCACGCATGTAGCAGGTACGGCAGCGGCCTCGCATCAGGAAACCGGCGGTATAGCGGGGGTGGCTCCAGAGGCGCATTTGCTGATTTTAAAAGTGTTGAGCGGCGAAGGCGACGGCGATTATGAAGGAATTATCAAGGGTATCCATTATGCGGTGGATTGGACTGGCCCGAATGGTGAAAAGACCAGTGTCATCTCGATGTCGCTTGGCGGCCCGCAGGATATTCCGGAACTGTATGAAGCGGTGAAACGGGCGGTGGACGCAGGGATTCCGGTTGTTTGTGCCGCTGGAAATGAAGGCGACGACAGTCCGCAAACCGATGAGTTCGCTTACCCCGGCGCTTACGGTGAAGTTATCCAAGTGGGAGCGGTCGATTTCGGGCGCAAGATCGCTCCCTTCAGCAACACCAATAATGAGATTGATCTGGTGGCACCAGGCACCGATATATATTCAGCGTATCCCGGCAGCAAATACGCCAGTCTTTCCGGGACTTCGATGGCTGCGCCGCATGTCTCAGGCGCTTTGGCTTTGATCAAAAATATCGCGAAAAATGAATTTGCACGTGACCTGACAGAAGCGGAGCTATACGCCCAGCTGGTCCGGCGCACAGTGCCTTTAGGCTATCCGAAAACGGCTGAAGGCAATGGCTTATTGGCACTCGATATCCTCAGTAAATTTGAACAATTGTTCAAGCTGTTCAACTCGTCGTATGGCATTTCGATGCAGCAAGGTTTAGACCAATAAGAGGCTGGCACCTGGCTCTGCACCAAAACGCGGGCAAGAGATTCCCATGAAATTCATTATTGTGGTAGAATTTCATCATGTGATTTACAACTAGCTGGCGTTTTGAAGGTTGAAATGCGGGAAAGAGCAGGTGCAAGTATGATTGTCGGAATAGATGCAGGCGGTACGCTGATCAAAGTGGCGTACACTGAAAATGGAACGGTCCACTTTGCCAAGTACCCAATTGCAGAAATTCAGCAAGTGGCTGCATGGGTAAACAGTTTAAGCGATGGTGACATTTGCATTACCGGAGGGAAGTCGGGTGTCCTTCTTTCTTTATTGAATAAAAAAGCGCGGGAAATGGTCGAATTTGAAGCGACTCATCTGGGTGTGCAATTCCTGTTGGAAAAAATGGGCCGGGATGATGATTCTTATCTCTTAACGAACGTGGGAACGGGAACTTCCATCCACTGCGTCGAAAACAATCAGCAGGAGCGCATCGGCGGCACCGGCATTGGCGGCGGCACGTTGGTCGGCTTAAGCCGATTATTGACAGGCGTGATGGATTATGAAGAAATGGTTGCATTGGCGCGCAAAGGGTCGCGGGACCGGATCGATCTGAAAGTGAAACATATTTACGAAGGCAAAACGCCGCCGATTTCCGGCGAGCTGACGGCCAGTAATTTCGGCAATAAAATCTTTGAAGTTGCACACGAATTGTCGAAAGAGGAATTGCTCGCCGCTGTCATAGGTCTGGTCGGGGAAACGGTCAGCACCGTCAGCGTGCATGCGGCGAAGCAGTGCAATAATTCCACAATCATCTACATCGGCTCATCTTTCTTCCACAATCCATTGCTAAAAGAAGTAGTGGAAAGCTATACGGTTTTAAGAGGCGCTGTGCCGCTGTTTCTGGAAAACGGGGAATACTCCGGAGCGGTTGGGGCAATGTCGGTGTTGAAATAAGAAGATGGCGCAGATTTTGCGCCATCTTTTTTAGTATGTCTGGGGTGGGGAGCGGAATTTCTGTTTTTCTGACATTTATGTGCGGTGAGAGGGATTTGTGTGCGGTGAGAAGGATTTATGTGCGCAGGGAGAAAAATATGTGCGGAGTGCCAATAATCCGCAGTTTATAACAAAAATACGATGGGCGATTTCCAATAGCTGACCCTCATTCAAAGTGCGGTTGCACCAGCGGATGTTTTTCGCTGCGCGAAAAACTCCAATCCCTTAAAGGAAGGCTTCGCGACCGCGAAGCCTTTTTCCAAAAAGAAATTCAAAAACAAAAAAGGACTCTGGAAATCAGAGTCCTCTCACAAGCTGGCTATTCTGTAATGATCGTCAATTTCTCGCGAATAGGCGTCCGTTCGCGTTTTTGCGGCACCGTCTGTGGGTAGCCGATCATCATCGTGGCGACAATTTTCTCACCGGGCTGAACGCCAAGCGCATCGCGGAATTCCGGCTTATAAATCCAGTCATTAGAACGCCAGATCATGCCGATCCCGCGTTCCCACGCTGCCAGCTGGAAGTTTTGGAGCAAGGATGCGACCGCGCCCATATCTTCATCGCGCTGTTTTTGGCGCGGATCTTCAGAAATGACAACGACCAGATGAAGCGGAATGTCCCGGAAATACTCGGCTTTATTGAGCGCGGCAGGAGCAGGTGCGCCGTTCACTTTTGAAGCGGCGCCAAGAAATGCATCCACGAACTTTTCTTTGCCGGCTTCTGCAAACAACAGAAAGCGCCAAGGTTCATTGACTTTATGGTTAGGAGCCCATTTGGCGATATCAAGAAGTTCGATGATTTCATCGATGTCGACTGGGTCCAACTTGAAATTAGTGACGGAACGTCTTTCCATAATCGTTTTATCAATCGGGTTTTGCATTTACAAACTCTCCTTCACTCTCGTATTACTTTATTACCATACTATCACGTTTGAGGAATGGCTTCTAACAAATGAAACCTTCTGCTATTCGTTCACTTAGAATACAAATGTCACCGACTGCAGGTTGCGGGTTTTATTGATAAAATAGAAGCAACAGTAAGGAGTGTGGTTGGCATGAAGAAAGTGGCAGTTATCGGGGGCGGCATCACGGGCCTTTCCGCTATGCATTATTTCCAGAAACTCAAGCAGCAGAAGAATTTGGATATTGAGTTGGTATTGATCGAAAAAAATACAGCGCTCGGCGGCAAAATCCGCACCGTCAAAGACGATGAATTCATCATGGAAACAGGGGCAGACTCGATAGTGGCTCGGCACGGCAGCGTTTGGCCGCTGGTCGAAGAGCTGGCCCTTGAGGACCGCGTGGTGTATAACGGCACCGGCATCTCTTATCTGTACACGGACAGCGGGCTTCATCCGATTCCGGCGGATACGGTGTTCGGCATACCGATGGATGAAGAAGCTTTGTTCAGTTCGACGCTGATTTCCGAGCAGGGCAAGCAGGAGGCGCTGAAAGATTTCGAAACGAAGAATGAGCATTTCACCCGAGACAGTTCGATCGGCGAATTTCTCGAGAGCTTTTTGGGGAAAGAGTTGGTCGAGAAGCAGATTGCACCTGTACTTTCCGGCGTCTATTCGGGCAAATTGCACGACCTGACGCTGGCTTCGACTTTGCCTTATCTGGTTGACTATAAAAACGAATACGGCAGCATCATAAAAGGGCTGGGCGCCAATCGAGCCAAGTTCCAGGGAGCGGCCAATAAGAAATTCCTGTCGTTCGATGAAGGCATGGCGGTGCTGATCGACCGTTTGGAAGAAACGCTGACGGATGCCACGATCATGAAAGGTGCCGGGATTGTGGGTGTTCACAAGAATGGGGTAGCCGTGACTCTCAGCCTGGAGGACGGCGAATCAGTGGAAGCGGATTACGTCATCGTGACGACTCCGCATCATTCGGCTCAGCAGGTTTTGAATCTGCCGGAATTGGAGCCGGAATTCAATCAATTGCACAACTCGTCTTTAATCAGCATTTACCTCGGTTTTGATATACCGGATGCGGAACTGCCGGAGAACGGCACAGGGTTTATTGTTTCCGATAATACGGATCTCCGGTCCAACGCCTGCACGTGGACGAGCCGCAAATGGCAGCATACGTCAAAAGACAGTCATTTGCTGGTCCGCTTATTCTACAAGAGCTCAAATCCGGGATTTGACGAATTGAAGGGGATGTCCGAACAGCAGCTGGCGGCTGTGGCACTGGAGGATATCCGCAAGAGCCTGAATCTTGCGGCGGAGCCGAAATCGGTGGAGGTCACCGGCTGGAACGGCAATATGCCGAATTATAATATGAACCATAAAGCAGCGGTTGAAGGACTGGAGCGGAAGCTGGCTGAGCAGCTGCCGAATGTCCGATTGGCCGGCGCATCCTATTATGGAGTGGGCATCGGTGCGTGCATCCAGAATGGCAAAGATCTGGCAGAAGCGCTCGTTGCGGAGATGGAACGCGAATAAAAGATGGAAAGAGGATGCAGGCACGAGTCGTGCCTGCATCTTTTTTTGTAGTTTACACCCGACTTTGTTGTGAATACGCCCAACTTCGGGTGAAATGCGCCCAACTTTCATCGATTTACGCCCAACTCAAGGCCAAATACGCCCAACTCTATAAATCCACCGAAAAACAGCAAAAAAGCCGACCCACAAAATGGGCCGGCTGCTAATTGAGAATATTAACCATCAATTCTCAATAAATTATTTTGTTTCTGCAAGACCAGGAACAGGAAGGTTCAATCCTGCTGCTACGCGTGAACCGAATTCTGCATCCGCTTTGTACAAATGCTCGATCATGCGAAGTTTGATGTGGTCATAAGTTACAGCACTCAATCCGCCGACAAACGTGTTTACAAGGCGCTCTTGCTCTTCAGTGCTTTGCAGACGGTATAGGTCGCCTGGCTGCGTGTAGAAATCGTCTTTGAAATATGGCACTGAATCTGTCACACCGTTGACTTCAAGCGGTGCCGGTTTAGCAGCTGCTGTTTCAGTCGGTCCATCAAAGCTGTTTGGCTCGTAGTAAACTGAACCGCCGCCGTTTTTGCCAAAGTTCATCTGGCCGTCGCGCTGGTAGTTGTTTACTTGGTTTTTAGCTGCGTTGATTGGCAGCATTTGGTGGTTGGCGCCTACGCGGTAACGGTGAGCATCGTGGTAAGCGAACAAGCGGCCTTGCAGCATTTTGTCCGGTGATACGTCGATACCAGGAACAAGTGTGCCAGGTGAGAAGGTTGCCTGCTCCACTTCAGCGAAATAGTTCTCAGGGTTGCGGTCAAGCACCATGCGGCCAACTTCGATCAACGGGTAATCTTTGTGTGACCATGTTTTTGTTACATCAAATGGGTCGAAGCGATACGTGTTCGCATCTTCCAAAGGCATGATTTGCACATACATTTTCCAAGCAGGGAAGTCGCCTTCTTCAATAGCGTTGAACAAGTCTTCTGTGTGGAAGTCAGGGTTTTCGCCGGCAATTTTGTCAGCTACTTCCTGTGTGATGTTCTTGATGCCTTGTTCAGTCAGGAAGTGGTATTTCACCCAATGGGATACGCCTTCAGCGTTAGTCCATTTGAATGTGTGGCTTCCGAAACCGTGCATGTGGCGAAGTGTTGCGGGAATTCCGCGGTCGCCCATCAAGTAAGTCACTTGGTGCAAGGATTCAGGTGACAATGACCAGAAGTCCCACACTGCGTTAGGGTTTTTCAAATGCGTTTTTGGATCACGTTTTTGTGTATGGATAAAGTCAGGGAATTTGATCGCGTCTTGGATAAAGAAAATCGGCGTGTTGTTACCGACTAGATCGTAGTTTCCTTCTTCTGTGTAGAATTTCAAAGCGAAACCGCGTGGGTCGCGAACTGTATCTGCAGAACCGTTTTCACCTGCTACTGTTGAAAAGCGGGCAAACATATCTGTCTTTTTGCCGACTTCAGAAAGGAAAGCAGCTTTAGTGTATTTTGAAACGTCCTGAGTTACTTCGAAATAACCGTGTGCGCCAGCGCCTTTAGCGTGGACTACGCGTTCAGGTACACGTTCTCTATTGAAATGCGCCAATTTTTCAAGCAAATGCACATCTTGCAATAGGACAGGACCACGCGCTCCGGCAGTCTGTGAGTTTTGGTTGTCTCCGACTGGGGCACCCCAGCTGGTTGTTAAACCTGTTTTGTTTGTACTCATGAATCGAACACCTCATTCTCATTTTTTTAACTTTACTATTTAATAATAACATTTTTCAAATTAAAATCAATTCTAAATGATAATCATTATAATTAAAGAAAAGGTTTTATTCGCATAATCGACCATTAAAATAAAAAAAGCCTCTTCTCCGATTTTACGGAAGAGAGGCTGAAGTTTGAAATTAATCCATTGCATACAGACGTTTGTAGCCAGCGAAGTGCTTGCTCCAGTAGCTATTACTCAAACTTGTAATTTGAACTTTGTCTCCGCCTGCATGGATGAACTGGTTGTTGCCGATATAGATGCCCATGTGGGAAATTCCCGCGCGATACGTGTTTTCAAAGAACACTAAATCGCCGACTTTCGGTGAGCTGATGTCGTATGAACGCGCATCATAGCCAGTTGTGCTGGTGCGCGGGATTTTCACGCCCGCCTGGTTGTATACATAATAGATGAAACCGCTGCAGTCGAATCCGCTGGCAGTTGAACCGCCCCAAACATAAGGTGTTCCAACAAGTGATTTTGCTGTTTCCACAATTTTGCCGACTGTATCAGTTGCTGCCGGTGGTGCCGGGTTGGATACAGGCGTTGTTTGTGAAGGTGCCGCTGTGGAATTTTCAATTTTAAGAACTTGCCCAACACGGATCATGCTGGAAGTAAGACCGTTCCAGTTCATTAATTGTGTCACCGAAATACCGTTGCGGTAAGCGATTCCTGTTAATGTGTCACCGCTGACAACTTTATAAGTTCTCGCAGTTCCGGCAGATGGAGCTGGTGCCGGTGCTGCTGTGGCCGGCGGCGGAGTTGGAGCAGTGACTGCAGGGGCAGAAGCTGCTCCGCTGACAGTAAGTTTTTGTCCCGGGTAAATCAGGTGGCCGGAAATCTTGTTGAGCTCCTGAATTTTGCTGACGGTTGTTTTATGTAAGGAAGCAATTTTTGATAAAGTATCGCCTGATTTTACTGTATATGTATTAGCAGTGTTGCTGACTGGTTGAGCTGGTGCCGGTGCAGGAGTAGTTGTTGAACTGCCTTTTGCACTTGCCGCCACTTTAAGAACCTGATTTGGGAAGATGGCATCCGATGTCAGCTTGTTCCATGATTTTAAATCAGCTACTGAAACGTTATGCTGGCTGGCGATCTTCCAAAGGCTGTCGCCTGATTTGATGGTGTAAGTTGAACTTGCTTCTGCATCTGCAACTCCGATTAAAAGGGCCAAGGAGCCGGATGCAATTACTGAAAAGGCAATCTTATTCATAGTTTCTCTCCCTTTATATGGTAATTTTTTATAGTTAAACAGTAAAGTGTGCTTAGTAATTTTAGTACTCTCTATTCTATCTGCAACGAATAGAATAGGCAATACGATTTACTGTTACAATTAGATTACAAAAATGAAAACAAGGTTTAAAAGGAAGTGTGAAGGGTTATATAAAATTTTTTCTTTCCAACAGGCTGTGCAAAAGTAAAGGGATTGCCAAAAGTTGTAATATTTGCCATGATTACATCAGAAGCATGCGAAGTTCAAAAAGGGGGATTAACTATGCAGATTAAACCTGTAGAAGAAACGATTGCAGGAGTATTGGGGATTGAAATGGGAGAAATAACGGAAGATAAAGTGACGGCGACAATGCCGGTCAATTCTTCAACACATCAGCCTTTTGGCCAGCTTCATGGCGGAGCTTCTGTCGTGCTTGCCGAAACAGTTGCGAGTGTCGGTACCTGGAACCTCATTGATCAGGAAAATGAAATTGCGGTAGGGCTTGAGATTAATGCCAATCACATTAGAGGAAAGCGCGACGGTATAGTTACAGCAATTGGGACTCCTTTACATAGAGGGCGCACCACGATGGTATGGGATATCAAGATAGTGGATGAAGAAGAGCGGCTGATTTGTGTATCCAGGTGTACTGTTGCTATTGTGCAGAAGAAGAAATAGTTTGTTACTTTTCTACTATATAGAAGAAAGACGAACCCGCTGGAATTTTTCAGCGGGTTTTTTCTCTAAAAAATACACTCGAAAAATTATAAATTTCGTTTTATTAGAAAGACGACCTGTCAATTTAGTATTAAAAACAACATATTTCTGTTTTAGTCCTTTTCTTTGGGGAATAAGAGAGTTAACATAAGAGAGAAGGATTTGGATAGCAGCAATTATGATGAAAAACTATATCAGGCTATTGATTTGAAAATGCGGCAGAAGCAATTATGCATTAAATCAATCGCCTCTACAATACTAGCTGAATAGACGCTTCAAGTGCCGAGAACCAGAAGATATGATCAAGAGACTCTACTTCCCGCATTTCGGTTTATGCCGGCATGCGGGTTTTATTTGTATAATCAGTCAGCCGCCGGAGAACGAGGAAAATGGAATATCATTTGAAAAGAGAGTGGACGCAATGTTTGATGATTTAAACGAATTAATGGAAGCGAGAGCGATTAAAGACAAGCGTTCGGTCTCGTGGAATACAATATGCGAAACAGAAAATCTATCAGAGAAGTTTATCCGGACCAATGAGACCCAGGTTAACTGGTATCTGGTGTCCGGACACCAGCGCTTGTCTGAAGAATTTATCCGTGAATTCAGCGGCCGCTTGTATTGGGACGAAGTAATCCGCACCCAGAAAGTGTCTGAAGCGTTTATCGAGGAATTTGCGAATGCGGAAAAATGGAAATCCGAGATGGAGAAGCTGAGCAAACGGCAGGCCAAGACTTGGGAAAATGAAGCGAGTCCATTCAATTCTAAACAGTACTGGGAAATTGTTTCCCGCAAAAAAGAATTGTTGAATTCAAAAGGACTTTCGCCAGCTTTCATCGAACGGCACAGTGAAAAATTGTCCTGGCCTTCTTTATCAGTTTGCCAAAAATTGCCGATGTCGTTGATCGACCGTCATCCGGAGCGGGTGGACTGGATTGCTGTTACTCGCCACCAGGTGCTGTCGGAATTATTCATTGAAAAATACCGTACTAAAGTGGAATGGGAAACAATTACGTTCCACCAGCAATTATCCGAACGCTTCATCAACAGGCATCATGCAAAAATGAGTTTTATTTCTGCGGAAGAAAAAAGATCTGAAGCTTTTATCTATACGCATTTGGATAAAATGGATGCAGCGTCTGTAATTGAGCATCAGGATTTTCGGACGATCAAAAGTTACGGACCGTTGGAAATATATGTGATAGCCAAAAACGGCCGTAAGAAATACATTTTGAAATTTAAAGGCCACGATAAAGATGAATTATTGGATTACTGCAAAGTCGATGAAGAAGAGCTGCTGGAAATATTGCAGGAATACCAGCTTGAAGAAGTTATTGAAAAAGATTTTCCGGAACTGCTGGTCGGTGAAGGAACCTATTATTAGCAATAACTGATTCATAGCCGATGGAGGAACAGCAAACCTGTTTCCTTTGTCGGTTTTTTCTTTTTTTTTATATTATATTTAGAAAAATCAGATAACTATGGCAATAAAATTTGAAAGTGATAAAATTCTCTTATAGGGATATTTAATAAGGGTACAGAGCAGCTGGATTTTCAGGAGGGTCATATGGACAATCAAGTTACATTAATCGACTACACAGAAAAAGGCAATTCCATTTATGTGAATCTGGAAGTATTTGACGTCGAGCAGGGGAAAACGTATCGGGAAGAAGTTCGATTTCTGGATGATTTGTTATACGGTGATCTTGTTCATGATAAAAGATCTCCGCTGTCGGAGTCTTGCCGGATCAAAACCATAAAATATTTAAGAACTTATTTTGATCGTTGAAAAGGGAGGCGGAAGATGAAGTTCCAGTCAGGGAAAGCCAGCAGAAAATCAGTTGAGCTGACAATTTATAATGACTTTGCGGCCGTAAGGGAAGTAAGAAGTCTGCATGCGGAATCTGAAATCGATTACTTGATCATCAAGGATCTTCCAGCTGGAATTGAAGCAGACTCATTTTTCGTTAAAGGGGCTGCGGTTCTTGAACAGGATTACCAGGATGGAATAATGGATAAAAACCTGTTGCTGAAAAAATATGTCGGCGGGCTGGTGACAATCAGGAATGCAGAAGCGGGCAGTGAAATAAAAATCCGTTTACTGAAGGCGGAACCGGATTTTATTGGAGAAATTGAAGAGACCGGTGAAATTCTCGTGAATCCTGCAGGAGACCTTATTCTGCCGCCGGAAGTTGGGAAAATGCCGTCAGAATCTGCGATTACCTGCCGCATCGAACCTTTGCAAGGGGATGCAGAAATCGAATTGTACTATCTGGTTTCAGGGCTAAGCTGGGAAGCGAATTATATTGCGGAGCTTGTGGAGGAAGATCTTATTTTGAATGGCTGGATAAAAATCAGGAACTACGCGGGAGGGGATTTCGATAATTGCCGTATTAAAGCGGTAGCCGGCATTTTTAAAAGAGCTGCAGACGAACTGCCATTCCAGGAATTCGGCCGGTACAGCTCAAATTCCATTTCTGATGGGATGAGGCCTTCCAACTTTTCAGAAGGAGAAGTTTACAGGGTTGATGGATTTTTTTCGCTTGAAGAAAATGTGTTAAAACAGATTCAATTTCTCCATGATCAGCATGCCGGTTTTCAAAAAATCTACAGAATTGAAAATCGGAATAAGAATGCATCTGTACAGCTGCAGTTTATAAGTGCCACTGAAGGGGGAGTGAACTTGCCGCTTCCGGCAGGAACCATTAAATTTTTCGGGCGTGACAATGAGGAAGAGCTGAAATTTATTGGCGAAGATAGAATCAGCCATACGGCAGCTAAAAAGAAAATTTCAGTAATGCTTGGCGAAACTTTCGATTTGACCAATGAATCTTTCGAAAAAAGCCGCAATGTGACCGGTAGATCGGAATACGTTACTTTTGTTTACAAAATTAAAAACAGCAAAACTAAAAACGCTGCTGTACTTGTCGACCATGTGATCAGTGATGCTATTTGGGAAATGGAGTCTTCGACTCATGATTACGAAGTGAAAGATTCCCATACTTTAGAGTTTCATGTGCGGATTGGCGCAGGGAAAACAGTGGAGCTTGAATTCACATATAAGTCGACAAGAAGGTGAGGATAGGGTAAAGATGCTCCAATGCAATAAAGTGCAGTAATTCGAAAAGCTGTTCCGGTAATCCTTAATCGGATTTACGGAACAGCTTTTTGGGGAAATTTATAATTTCATTGGCAGGCAGATTCTAGTCAAATGAGAAGTGTTTGGTAAAATGAAGATGTAATTTGTTTTCAGAAGAAAAGGGGGAAGCAGCTTGTTCAAAAAAATGGCTTCAGACGCACTGGGCTTAACCGACGTCGGAAAAATAATTGACCCGAAAGACTTTGATAAAACGGATTCCGATGATTATGTCATGCACGAAGATCAGGAAAAAATCTATTTCCTGATTAAAACAAGAGCGGATGAATATTGTTTTACGAATCTTGCTTTAATCCATGTAGACGGGGAAAGTGCGGTATCTTCAAAACGAACTTTGAAACGCTATCCTTATTCAAGGCACCCGATTGCCGATGTTTTTTTGGAAACAGCCGGTAAGATCGATATTGATGTAGAAATCGCTTTTAAACTGGGAGCTGAACAGTTTAAAATTGATGTTCAGAAAAACCAGATCGAACAATTGAAAGACTTGTATAAATCTTTATTGCGCATCGCGGAATTGACTTATGAAAACGGCATCGTAATTGATATGGCAAATCAAAGCCTCGATAAAGCAGCAGGGATTCTCCAAAGTTCACGCCCTTCGAATGTAGCGCTGGACGAGCAATATTCCAAGCTGACAGACTTTGGTTTTACCTGGCTGACATCAGTGAGAAATCAGTATCACGTGAAAGATTTCAGCGACGTATTTGAAAAGTATATTAACAATTAAGCAGAAAGCACCGGACCCGTAATGGGGCCGATGCTTTTCTATTGTCCAGACTCCAACGGCCAACTCCTCGAGTCGTAAGCCACTTTGTGTCTAGTCTCCAGTGCCTAGCTCTTCGGGATATAAGTCAAACCAGCTGCGTGGCAAAGAACGCCACTACGCTGATTCGTCTTATATCTGTCAGAGCTGAACAGGCACTTCCGCTTTTCTATTTATTCTTCACTCAACTTTCTTCTGCCGAAAATGAAGTAATAATAAGTGGATGAAACGATATACAAGCCGGCTGTAATCGAGAATGCATAAGCATAGCCCCAATACGACCCGAAAGCGATGACCAGCCCGGCCGCAACCGGACCCATTGTGGCCCAGCCGACATTAAAGACCATCTGGTTCACGGAATTCGCAAGCCCTTTGTATTTATCATGGACGACTTCCATCGCAATAGCGCTTTGGATGGGATTGCCTGCATTCATCAATGCTTGCCGCAGCAAAAAGCCTAGCGAAGCAAGGAACAAGGAAGTTGTATAGGCGGTAAGAATCAGAAATGGAATCGACAGGACCTGAAAGATGATCAATGCTTTTACTTTGCCTACCCGCCGGACGAGCATCGGACCAATCAGCATGGCGACAGCGGTCATAGCGGAACCGAGTGAAAGCACCAGGCCGATATAGGCGTTGGAAGCGTCAAAACGGTTGGCAAAGTATAGATTTAAATAAGGTACTACTAAACCGGAACCAAGGCCGATGAGCAGGCTGGCGAATGAGAAATGGAAAATAACGATTAGATTTCGCTTTAATCCGGGATCATCCGGCTCGATATCAATTCGTGTTTCCACTTTTTCGGAAGGTTGCGGTACTTTATTGTTCAATTTGAATAAAGGCAAGAGCCCTGCTGTGAAAAGGGTGGCGCCGAAAAGCAGCGACCAGCGGATGGCATCGACGGCGGGCATCGACAGATAAACTTGGAAAACGTCGGAGACGACCCCTCCAAGCAGACTGCCGACCACATTTGCGGCCGTCATCAAAGCGAAATAGATGCTGAACATGTGTACCCGCTCAGAAGATCGCGAGTTCTCGGCGAGAAGCGGTACACCGGATACTTGGACGAATGCCATGAAAAGACCGGTGAAAAAAGCGGCAGTGACAAGAGGGGATTCCAGAACCGCAAAGCTTCGATAGTATAAAGTGAGGGCGCCGAACAAAGCACCTGCAATGATGATCCACTTGCGTCCAACTTTATCGCTCAGAAAACCTGCAGGAATCAGCATGATGGCCGAAGCCAGCGCTGTCATTGAAATCACTTTGCCATTGACGGTTTCAGGCATTCCAAGTTCTTTTATATACAGGTTATACATAACCATGAAAACGCCCATCCCGATCTGGATCAGGACATTGGCGAGCATAAACAGTTTAACGTTGCGATTAAAGGAAAGGATTTTAGTCTTCCAATCCATAAACCAGGATTTCATATTAATCCACTCTTTTCCGTGGGATGTTATTTCGCCTCTCTAAATGTACAAGTTTCGAAAGAGTAAATCAATTGATATTTATCGATTGGACTCCTATGGTTCGTAAGCCTTGAGATGAAATATAAGACTCCTTATCATTTATACCTATTGGTAAAATAAGGGGGTTTTTTCTAACTGGCAATAAATGAATAAATTGAACTTGTATACAGAAGTTTAATAATAATAATCTGATTTTATTGTTATCTTATTTAATTTCGTTTCTACTCTTATGGGCATAAAGAATCTTTTTTGTGTTTATTGTAATATTATTTAATAATTTAACAGTATTTTGAATTAAATTTAATCGCCTGGTAAACCTTGTAATAAAGCAGGTTAATTGGTTTATTTATAGAATTTTTATGGGTAAAAATACCCTTTAAAGTTAACTAGTACATACTGTTTAATTCAAAATCTTCAAATAATTTACTGTATTTTTTGTTGTATAGTTACAGCAACAACTCAGAGAAATGAAAAAACACCAAGACGCTGGTATCTGAAAATTTCAGACGGGGGGAGTGGTGTTTTTTTCTGTGCTTTTGGTAGAGGGCAAACGAAATGATTCAAATCAAAGGGAGGAAAAACATGAACAAGAAGAAGAGTTCCACGAAAGCATTTAGTATCGCTGCTTCGCTTTTAATGACGTTTTCTTTGGTTGCTCCTGGTTTAGCCAGTGCTGAAACGGCCAATAAGCTGCACCAATCGGCGAAGAATTCTTCGGTGGCCGCAGAAAAGAAAGTCAGTGATCGTTTACTTACCAGTTTTAAAGGTGAAGAAAAAGTAACATTCCTTGTTAAGTTCAAAGAAAAAGCTGATACCGAAAAAGTAGCGGCTTCAGCTAAGGAAAGTGCAGAAAAAGCAAGTTTATCATCTCAAAAATCCTTGCTTGCCCAGCGCTCTGCAGTCGTTTCTGAGTTGAAAGCCACTTCGATGGAGGAACAGCAAAACGTCATGCAATTTCTTGAACAGGAAGCTGAAAATGGAAATGTGGATGAATACGATTCCTATTTTATCGTCAACGGAATGGCGGTTACAGCAACCAAGGAAGTAGCGGAGAAAATTGCTTCATTCGAAGAAGTGGAGAAGGTCTTGGCGAACGAAACCCGCCAGCTTTTCACTACAAAAACTAAAGACGCAGTGACTCCGGAATCGGAAGTTGCGAATATCGAATGGAATGTGGAACGCGTCAATGCGCCTGAAACCTGGGATATGGGAATCGATGGTGCGGGTACAGTCGTTGCAAGTATCGATACCGGGGTCCAATGGGATCATCCGGCATTAAAAGAAAAGTATCGCGGTTATGATGCGGCAACCGGTGAAGCGGATCACGATTATAACTGGTTCGATGCGACTGCGGGACAAGACACGCCTTATGATGACCAAGGACACGGGACGCATGTCACCGGCACAATGGTCGGCGGCGAACCGGATGGCTCCAATCAGGTTGGGGTTGCGCCTGGAGCTAAATGGATTGGCGTCAAAGCATTCACTGCATCCGGTGGTTCCGATGTGGATCTTTTGGAAGCGGCTGAATGGATTTTGGCTCCAACTGATGCGGAAGGCAATACGCGTGTCGACCTGGCGCCGGACGTTGTCAATAATTCATGGGGCGGCGGGCCTGGACTTGACGAATGGTATCGTGATGTTGTCATCAACTGGCGCGCTGCGGAAATCTTCCCGGAATTTTCTGCGGGGAACACGACGTTGACTAATCCGGGCGGACCGGGATCTGTAGCATCTCCGGCGAACTATCCGGAATCATTTGCGACAGGTGCTACTGATATCAATGATGTGGTTGGAAGTTTCTCTTTAAGAGGCCCATCACCATATGACGAAATCAAACCGGATATTTCAGCGCCGGGTGTCAATATTCGTTCTTCTGTACCGGGAAGCGGATATGAAGGCGGCTGGAACGGAACCTCTATGGCGGGACCGGCAGTTGCTGCGACAGCGGCTTTGCTGAGACAAGTCAATGCAGATTTGACGGTTGATGAAATGGAACAGATTTTACTCGATACAGCTACTCCGCTGACGGATGAAACGTATCCGGAAACGCCGAATCATGGCTACGGCTACGGTCTGGTGGATGCGTATGCAGCGGTATCTTCCATTCTTGATGGAATCGGCAAACTTGAAGGGCAAGTGACGAAACAAGGAGAAGACGATGAAGCTCCGGTTTTCGAACATACAGCTCCTGCTGAAACTTATACCGGAATGGATCTGGAATTGGCGGTTTCAGTAACAGACAATATCAGCGTTTCTTCCGTGGTATTAAATTATCAGGATGAAAATGGTGACTGGCAGTCAATTGATGCTGCACGCAAATCCGGAAATTTCAAATCAGGGGAATTTGCAGCAGCGGTTTCAGGTGATTTGATTGCAGGCGAATCGTTTGTTTACAAATGGACGATCAATGACTTTGGAAACAATGAAGTAGAATCTGAAGAGTATACAGTAGCAGTGAAGCCGGCCATTACAGTCGGGTACTTCGAAGATTTTGAAAGTGCAGCGGCAGGCTGGACTTCGTTCGGTGATAATAACAGCTGGGAATTGGGAGCCCCAACATCAGGACCGGGCAATGCGGCTTCTGGTGAAAATGTTTACGCTACAAATTTAGACGGCACGTATGATACAAGCATGAACGCAACATTAGTGATGCCTCCAGTTGACCTTCCTGAAGGGAATTCGTATCTGCAATTCAAGCATTGGTACAGCTTTGAAGAATCATCTTCAGGCAGAGCTTGGGATTACGGCCATGTCTTCATTTCGACAGACGGGCAGAATTGGGAGCAAGCGCAAATGTTCCAGGGCGACTCGGGAGAATGGGTTTCTGCGGAAGTAGATCTGACTGCTTACAGCGGACAGCGCGTCTACCTTGGATTCAATGTTTACTCTGACGGCAGTGTAGTCAGAGATGGCTGGTATATTGATGACGTTGCATTAGCCGATATTTCACAAACCGGCAAAGCTTCAGTCAATAAAAACAAAGGCAAAGGAAAAAATAAAAACAAAAACAACAGCAAGAAATCGAATGGAATCGGACTGGGTCTAGTGAAAGGCAAAGATGCCGAATCATTGAAGAACCCGATCGATCCAGCGAAGATCCATCCGACAGTTCCAGTGAAAGAAGAATTGCCGGCAGTTGAAACTCCGGTGAATCCGACATTATTACCGCTTGGAGCAAAAGTGAATGTGCTTGAATCCGGACGTTCTGTTTATTCGGATCCGGCAGACGGCAGTTACTCACTGTCACATTCTCCAGGAGACTTTACAGTCACAGCGGAAGCATACGGGTTCCAGTCTGATGAGCAGGCTGTGACAATCGAAGCTGACGCAACGGCACAAGCGAATTTCACTTTGGAAGAAGTGGCGCAGAACACGGTAAGCGGAACTGTTACTGATGAAGCGACAGGAGAAGGAATCGAAGGCGCAACTGTCCTATTGGTTGAAGACGCCAATATCTCTCCGGTTCAAACAGCTGCAGACGGCAGTTATGAACTTACCGCTTATGAAGGCGAATATACAGTTAAAGTAGTGGCAAGCGGTTATCACGGTGCTGAAGCTGCTGTAGAAATCGGTGAAGATGCGGCGGAATTGAATTTCGCACTTGAGCCGTTCTACACATATCCAGGCGGGGAAATCGGCTATGACGATGGCACAGCAGAAAATGCCCGTGCTTACAATGCTGCAGGAAACGCTTGGGCAGTGAAAATGTCACTTCCAGATGGCAATGAATCCGGTATCGTTACAGACGGCGTATTCCGTTTTTGGGATACAGAATGGCCGGTTCCGGGCGGTACGGAATTCGCAGTGGAAGTATGGGATGCCAACGGCTCTGACGGAACTCCGGGCGAAATGCTCGCAGGACCGATTGAAGGGGAAGCTCTTCGCAACGGCGAATGGACAGTAGTAGACCTATCTGAACACAATATTACAGTCCAAGGCGATTTCTATATGGTTTACAGACAAACGGCTGCAAACCCGAATACGCCTGGCCTTGCAACAGATGAAGACGGCGTCAATGCTGAAAGAAGCTATCAGCATGTCAGCGGTGCATGGGCTCCGACACCGGCAGCGGAGGGGAATTACATGATCCGTGCACGTGTCAGCTATGAAGTGCAAGCACCAACAATTACTTCACCGGCAGACGGTCTTGTAACAAACGAACAGGCTGCTGTGGTAGAAGGGACAGCTTCACCAACCACGACTCTCGAATTGCAGAATAACGGCGAAGAAGTTGCTGCTGTGGAAGTCGAAGCGGACGGCACCTTCTCAATTCCGGTCGACCTTGAAGAAGGCGACAATGAATTGGTTGCTGCATCCATTTTGGATGGCCGCGAAACAGGGGCATCTGAAGCTGTAACCGTTACATTGGATACAGAAGCACCGGCACTCACAATCAGCAACCCGGCTGACGGAGACAGAACAAATCGCGAAACTGTAACAGTTCAAGGAACTGTTGAAGACGCGAATCTTGAATCCGTGACAGTGAACGGGCAGCAAGCAGCTGTTACAGACGGCAGCTATTCAAAACGTATTTTGCTCGACGAAGGCGCTAACGAGATTACAGTCGTTGCACGCGATGGCGCGGGTAACGAAGTTTCCGAAACCGTCACGCTGACAGCGAAATTCACAGCTCCGAACATCGAAAACCTGACGCCTGCTGAAGATGTCAATTTGACAACGGGCAGAAGCGTTAAGATTGAATTTGATGCGGAACCTGGCTTGAAAGCGTCATTTATGGTTCATATGCCGCTGACAAACTTGCCGATGAACGCAACAGAATTGCCGATGAGTGAACAGGAAGATGGCCATTATGTGGGCTACTGGACTGTTCCGTATGGTATGGTTGCAAACGGTGCGGTTCTCGAAGTGAAAGTGAAAGACAGCTTCGGCAATGAAATGCGTAAAGCTGCGGATGGAAAACTTTATATTAATGTAGAGTAAGGAATATGGGATGCCAGGGGAGATTACATCTTCCCTGGTATTTCTTTGATTGAATAAGATTTTAAAGCGGAAATGTAATATTGTGTTTAAATTCTGAATTTTTTTATATTTTATCTTCCTCTTGAAAGGTGGGAGCAACATGCTATAATTGGTCCATTCTAAAATAATATTCACTCATATAATAGCGGGGATATGGCTCGCGAGTTTCTACCGGTTTACCGTAAATAAACCGACTATGAGAAGCAACGAAACGATTGGCTATGCCCTTTTTTGGCGCATACTTCTTTGCGTTTCCTTTCGAATTTAGCTCGAAGGACATTGCTCCGCTCATGGTTATGAATGGATGCACGGTTCTGAGGGCTATTTTTTATGCCCTTGGCCGTGACGAAAGGGGAACCAGCGATATGAAGCAGTTACAGGAGAAAATTTTAACAGAAGGAAGAGTATTATCCGAGTCTGTACTGAAAGTGGATTCATTTCTCAACCATCAGATTGACCCGGTGCTGATGGATGCAATCGGAGAAGAGTTTGCCTCGCGTTTTGCGGGAGCCGGCGTCACTAAGATACTGACAATTGAATCTTCAGGGATCGCCCCTGCCGTAATGACGGGACTCAAAATGGGTGTGAAGCCGGTATTTGCGCGCAAAAGCCAGTCACTGACATTGACCGACAATTTATATTTGGCAAGCGTCCATTCGTTTACCAAAAATGTCACAAGTGAAATATCAGTCTCAAAAGATTTTCTGCATAAAGATGATGTTGTCCTCATCCTGGATGATTTTCTGGCGAACGGCCAGGCAGTGTTGGGGTTATTGGATATTATCGAACAGGCAGGCGCGTCGCTCGCCGGTGTCGGCATCGTCATTGAAAAAGGCTTCCAGCCCGGCGGCAAAGAGATCCGCGGACGCGGCATCCGTGTCGAAACGCTGGCGAATATCAAATCAATGGGGAATGGCAAAGCAGAGTTTTTTGAGGAGGCGACTGTCCTATGAAAAAACTTCTTGGAGACTCGGCTTTAGGTTTGCAACATGTCCTGGCGATGTACGCCGGAGCCGTATTGGTTCCTTTGATCGTCGGGGGAGCGCTTGGACTCAACTCTGAACAATTGACTTACTTGGTATCGATTGATATTTTGCTGTGCGGGATTGCCACACTTCTGCAGATTGTCAGCAACCGCTTTTTCGGAATCGGTCTCCCTGTCGTTCTGGGCTGTACATTTACAGCAGTAGCTCCCATGATCACAATCGGCGGCGAGTTCGGGATTTCCGCTATTTATGGAGCGATTATCGCTTCTGGAATCATCGTTGTGCTGATCAGCAGTTTCTTCGGCAGTCTGGTGCGTTTTTTCCCGCCGATTGTCACGGGTTCCGTCGTGACGATCATCGGAATTACGCTGATTCCTGTGGCGATCAATAATATGGGCGGCGGCCAGGGTGCTGCTGATTTTGGTTCGGCAGCCAATATTTCATTGGCATTCGGCACTTTGCTGCTCATCATTCTGCTTTATAAATTTACTGCAGGATTTGTCCGCGCCATTTCAATTTTGCTTGGCCTTGTGGCTGGTACTGTGGCAGCAGGATTCATGGGTCTGGTCGATTTTGCGCCAATTGCGGAAGCTTCGTATTTCCATATGGTCAAACCGTTTTATTTCGGCACGCCGACCTTTGAATGGTCTGCGATCCTTACGATGACTCTGGTGGCTATGGTGTCGCTGGTTGAATCGACTGGCGTCTATTTCGCATTAAGCGATATTACGAAAAAGAAATTGGAAAAGAAAGATCTGGCGAAAGGTTACCGCGCTGAAGGTCTTGCCATTTTTCTCGGCGGTATTTTCAACGCTTTCCCTTACACGGCATTTTCACAGAATGTGGGACTGATCCAAATGTCGGGCGTCAAATCCCGGAAAATTATTTTCATCGCCGCGATGATGCTCATCACACTCGGTTTCGTACCGAAAATCGCTGCAATGACAACGATCATACCGCTGGCGGTCCTTGGGGGAGCCATGCTTGCGATGTTCGGGATGGTCATTGCGCAGGGAATAAAAATGCTCGGTAAAGTAATGGGCGATTCCACAGAAAACGCCATGATCGTCGCTTGTTCAGTCGGCATAGGACTTGGCGTAACGGTTGTACCTGAAATTTTTGCATTGGTGCCGCCAAGCTTTCAGATCTTGACGAGCAATGGCATTGTGGCAGGCAGTATAACGGCAATCGTATTGAACATCGTGTTCAATATGATTCCAGCCAGACGCAAAACCAAAGTGGAAGCGTCGAGCCCCAAATCGGCAACAGCATCAGACAAATTATTGAGCCAGAACTGAAAAAGACTCCAAATGAGCGTAACTTGGCTCGTTTGGAGTCTTTTTATCTGCTTTTAGCTGAAAGGAAATCCAAAGTTTTGCTTAACGTTTCCTGTGCGTCTAATGTATCCAGCGCATATTGGAACTCATGCTGCAAATCTTTCCCCGATTCCTCAAAGAACATCGTTTCAACCGCTATTCCTTGTGATCGGATTGTATTGGCGAGTTTGACTGATTGCGGAGCCAGCGGATCCCCGTCTCCCACTGATATGAACGTGGCGGGAAAATCCGGCGTAATGTGCTCGACCGTCGACAGCTCTTCCAAATCTCTGAAGTTTTCAAATGCAGCGGTTCCGGTGTAGGTGTTCAAAAAGTAATCGATATTGGGAAATCCAGTGTCACTGACTGTTGCCATATTGTATAAACCGCAAAACAATAGAGCGCCACGAAGTTTTTCCGGATCAACGGCCGGCAAAATCCCCATTTTATCCGCCAATCCATCATTGGAGATAACGGCGCTGAGCTGACTGGCGATTTGCGCACCGGCAGAATCGCCGCCGATAAATACACGATCCATATCTCCGCCAAAATCAGCGGCATGCTCCTGAAGATATTCCAGAGCGGCGTTGGCCTGAAAAATTGGCCCTGGATAGAGCTGTTCCGGGGCAAGTCCATAATCTATATTGGCTACGAGATAGCCTTCGTGGGCAAGAGTCATGGCATAATCACGCCGGCTGTCTTTTGACCCGCCAACATACCCGCCGCCGTGAATCCACAATACCACCGGCACCGGTTCATCCAAAGTTTCGGGAATATAGAGGTCAAGAAGAGCGCCTGAACTTTCTTCGTAAATAAGGTCTGGAATTACAGAAACTTCGGCTCTTACTTCTTCTATATAAGGAGGCGGCGCAAAGACTGCCGACCCGGCCGGTTCTCTGGAAGCGACCGCATCTTTTGGTGTGACCATATCTTCCAGTGAAAAAAATGCCAATAACGATAAAGCTATTAGAATAGGGAAAATCCATATTTTATTTAGCAAAATATTAGCTGGTTTTTTCATAAAGCACATCCCAACGTCATTGTCTGTTGATTGCGAGTTAGTAACTTCATCCTAGCTGTAATGATTGTAATAAAGAAAGAGACTAACTGCCTAAATGTTGTAATATGCAGAAATTGAGGTTCTTTTTGAAAAGAAGGGGTAAGTAAATAGGTAATGTTTTAAGAGGAAGTAAAAACGAAAAGGGGGCATTATATGTTCGGGTTAGCAGATTTATTGTCATTGATCATTTCTGCCTTCATCATTCTCCCGGTCGTCGTATTTCTCCGCGAAATGGGATACGTTATCGTGAGTATACTGCTCGGTGTTAAAAACCCCCGTCTAACAGTAGGGTCAGGACCTAGAATTTTGAAAATTAGTATGTTTGATATTCGGAAATACTACCATCTATATAGTTGGTTTTCCTACGATTCTCTGAAAAGGGAAGGGAAATTCGCCTATATTATGTTATATGCCGGCCCGATTCTGGTGAACGTTGTGGTAGCTTTAGTCATCAACGCCATGCTGGCGAACGATATGCTCCAAGAATATGAGACTTTCTGGAATCGATTTATTTTCTATGCATTCTATTACGTCCTATTTGATGTCGTTCCGATGAAAACAGCAAACGGGATGCCGAATAATGGGCTGATCATCTATGAAATGCTGCGCTATGGCAAACGTACTGATTTTAATGAGGAACCTTTCATTCCTGCGACTAGTGAAGTGGAAGAGCAATACCAGGAAGAAATGGAGAAGATTGAAGAAGTGAAAGAACACCAGAAAGATGTAGCGGCAGAAGAAGCGGACACTAAATATGGAGAAAGACAACACAAAGCGGAAATTGAAAAAGTTAAACAAGATGAAATTGAGGATCTGGAGAAAGCAGGAAATCATGAACAAGCCAAGAAAGAAAAGCATGATAATAACAAGCCGGAATAACAAAAAAGTATATGACAACGTTGAATGCCTTTAATTCGAGATACTTACTTGCTATGATAATAGACGGGAAGTGTTAAGAAAAGGAGCGGATAGTTAATGGCGAAGAAAATTTCAGGAATTCACCACATTACTGCCATTGTTGGCGATGCACAGCAAAATGTGGATTTTTATGCAGGAGTTTTAGGGTTGCGCCTAACGAAAAAAACAATCAACTTCGATGATCCGGGAACATATCATCTTTATTTCGGCAATGATGAAGGCGAGCCTGGGACAATTATGACTTTCTTCCCTTGGGGCAATGCCTACCGAGGGAAGATCGGAGACGGGCAGGTTGGGGTGACAGCATTTGCTGTGCCGCCGGGCAGCCTGGGTTTTTGGAAGAAGCGCCTAACTAAATTCGGAGTTCCTTTTACTGAGAATGAAAGATTCGACGAGAAATATATAGGCTTTGAAGATCCTCATGGACTGCTTCTGGAATTGGTGGAGCGGTCTGAAGGCAAAAACAGCTCTTGGGATTTCGGTGAAATTAAAGGGGAAACAGCGATCAAGGGATTTGCGGGAGCCCTTCTTTTTTCAGCGAATGCCGAAAAAACATGGGAATTGCTGGAGTCTGTCATGGGACTCGAGAAAATTGGCGAAGAAGGCAACATCATCCGCTTCAAGTCGACGGCGGAAATCGGCAATATCGTAGACGTCATGACGGAGCGGCAAGGCACCGGCCAAATGGGAGTGGGTACGGTCCATCACATTGCCTGGCGGGCTGAAGACGATGCCGACCAGCTTGACTGGAAAGAAAAGATCGAAAACTGGAGGCTTGGTGTAACTCCTGTACAGGATCGGAATTATTTCAATTCGATTTACTTCCGGGAATACGGAGACATCCTGTTTGAAATTGCCACCGATCCGCCTGGCTTCGCAGTCGATGAACCGGTCGAATCATTGGGGCAGGAACTGAAGCTTCCACCGCAATACGAGCAATTCCGCAAACGCTTGTCTCAGGAACTGCCGCCGCTGCGTGTAAGAACTTTGGATGAGGATAAATAAAAGGAGCCGCGGATTTTATTCCGCGGCTCCTTTTTACTTTATGCTCTATTTATTTGGATATGACACTGCGAAGAGCCAGGTTGATGTTCTGTGGGCGTTCTGCCAGTCTTCTCATGAAATAAGCGTACCAGTCTTTTCCGTATGGCACATACGTCGTGAAAGCATAACCTTCCGCCGCCAATTCCTTCTGCATTTCCGTACGGAAACCGTAAAGCATCTGGAATTCGAAACGGTCATGAGGGATATTGTTTTCTTCGACGAATTTCTTCACTTCATTGATGATGTTATGGTCATGGGTTGCGATGGAAGTATATGCTTTCCCTTGCAAGCGGATTTTAATCAGCTTCAGGAAGTTTTCATCTATGTCCTGCTTGCTTTGCAGGGAAACATCCGGAATTTCCTTGTAAGCACCTTTTACGAGGCGCAGACGGACATCATCCAGACGCTCTAAATCTTTTTCCGAACGGTATAAATAAGCTTGGATCACTGTACCGACATTCGGGTATTCTTTGCGCAGTTCCATTAGAATATCAATGGTTTGCTGAAGGTGGGCATAATCTTCCATATCCAAGTTGATGAATATCTCGTATTTTGCGGCTGCTGCAGCAATCTCGCGAATATTTTCAAGGCTGAAATCGTAATCGATATCAAGTCCGATTTGGGTCAATTTAATCGACATATGGGCATCTACGCCATGTTCTTGAATAGCTTCTATTGTATTAATAATATCTTCTTTAGCGGCTGTCGCTTCTTCTCTGCTGTACACGAATTCGCCGAGGTTGTCGATTGTCGCGCTGATTTTCATGCTGTTCAATTCTTTAACCGATCTCATCATACTGTCAATGTCAGTACCGGCCACCATTTTACTGGCTCCTAATTTTAATCCCCATTTTTTTGCACCGCTGTTCAACATTTGGTTTTTGCTCAAAGCAATAAAAAAGTCTCTAGTTACACCCACGTTATTTCCTCCTATACTATCAAACGACTTAATTTATCTCGAAAAACTAGCCCTTCGGTAAAGAATTGAATACAGCTTTTTTTCATCGGGAATTCATGAAGAAAATCCAGAGGAACGCTGTGCGCCCGTATCCCAGATATATTATAATTGATTGTTTGAAGTCAGCATATCATTAAATATTATAGAATTAAAACTATTCCTATTAAAAAAAATAATTTTATGTCTTTTTTTAGTCCTGTAAACTTTTCATCAGTCACTACAGGTGTAGAATAGAGGTTAACTTGGGATTAAACCGGAAAGGAAGAGAGTCTATGAAAGGTATTGCAGCAAAAGGTTTTACCTTTTCGGTGTCAGTTTATGCATTGCTTCATTTCATCACGTATTTCTTTTATAATGGTTTTTTGTTCAATGTAATGTCTATTTTGGGATTAATGACTTTGGTATTCGGACTGATTCTTCTGCCGCTCAATAAATTGCAATTGCCGATTTTCCTGTCCACGATTGCGGTCGGCGTAATTCTCTTTACGAAAGGCTCTTTGATAGATGGGCTGGCTGAAGGGTTCCTGCAGATGCGCAGCTTGATTTCGCTATTGTTGATTGTGCCGATGATCAGCTGGGTGTTGAACGAAGAACCTTATATTGATGAAATCATGAGTTACGGCCATAAATTTCTTAATGAAAGCCGAAAGTTTTACTTAGGATTAACCGGAATGACACAGATCATATCCCATTTCCTTCTATTTGGGGCGGTTCCAATGATGTACAGCTTCATTGATTCGTTCTTGAAAGAGCAAAAAAGTGAAGCGTGGGAGCAATTCAAGGGCACCGCCATATTGCGCGGCTTTGCCTTGTCCACGCTATGGGTCATCAGCATTCCGAGCTTCATTTTTGCGGTGGAAGCTTTGGGCGCCACTTTATGGAAGTCAGTTGTACTGGGCTTTGCTGCGGCTGCCGGCGGAAGTCTGCTGGGCGCGTTTTTTGCCTATCGCCAGGAAAAAAGAGATGGAGAAGACTTTTCAGCGGTCCTGCGGACTGAAATTGGCAAAGCAATCAAAAACTCGCGGAACACAGGCAAATGGAACCGGGATGTAGCGGAATTCGCTTTTCTGTTTGTGTCCCTGTTCGGTACGATATTTTTCATACACGAAGTCTGGAACATCGATTTTCTTGTAGTGATTCCACTTGTCATTTTGTTTTGGACATTGATTTATTTCCTGCTTAAAAAACGCATGGGGAATTATGTCGCGGATGGCAAAAATTATTTCTCGAACGGGATTTCGCGGCAGGCGCAGCAATTCAGTATTCTGTTGTCTGCTGGATTGATGATTTACGCGCTGAATAAATCAGGAACAGGCGCATACGTTATCGATGGCATGGATTACATCACTGAACTCATCCCGTTTCTGAATATCCTGCTGCTCCTGCCGTTCATCCTGATCATTCTTGGGTTTATCGGATTGGGTCCATTGCCGGTAATTGTACTCGTGACAGGGATTTTGGAAGGGGCGGTTTTGCCATATCCGCCGGAATTGATCGTGCTTGCAGTAACGTCAGGCAGCGTTATTTCCATTATCTTGTCGCCGTTTGTCATGCCGGTCATCATATTGAGCAGCATGAACGGATTGAGCGGCATCCGGAACGGCATCCGTTTCAATTTAAAATACGCCATTGCTTTCTATATAATGATTCAACTGTTTATCCAGACAAGCATTCTTTTATGAACCGATTATCCATCTTTCACAGGGTGGATAATTTTTGCTGAATATTATAAGTAGCCGGGATGTATGCGGTTTGATAGGCTATATATAAATTGAGCCGATGAAGTTAGAGTCGGCGACGCAGAAGGAGGAGTTTTGATTGGCGATTCTTCATATGCTTACAGGTTCATACGCGAGCCGAAATGAAAAAGGCATCAAACTGTGGCAGTTCGATACGGAGTCGGGGGAGTTAAAGGAACTGGCGGGTGTCAGTGGAATTGAACGTCCATCGTTCCTCGCAATCCATCCGTCGCAGGAAATAGTGGCTTCCGGCAGCGAAGATTTCAACGGTGAAGTGGTATCCTACAATTTGAAACTGGATAGCAGAACCATTAAAGAGCACAGCCGCCACAGCGGCAACGGCGATCATCCGGCATATGTCACAATTGACCGCAGCGGAAAATGGCTGTTGTCCGTCAATTATTCCGGCGGCAACGTAAATGTGTTCGAACTGGAAGAAGACGGGGCAATCGGGGAAATGACCGACTCAGTGAAGCATGAAGGAACAGGGCCGAACCTGGAAAGGCAGGATGCCGCCCACCCGCATTCCATTATTCAAGTGCCGGGAAAAAATCTGTTTGCTGTATCAGATCTTGGAACGGATACGATTTACTTTTATCAGCTTGATATGCAAAGCGGGAAACTGGCACTTGACCATGCGATAGATGCGGAACCTGGAAGCGGTCCGAGGCATCTGGCTTTCCATCCGGAATTGCCGCTGATTTATTCGCTTGGAGAACTCGATTCGACAATGGCGGTCTATTCGCTTGAGCAGGAAAACGGAATCGAACAAATTCAGCGCGTATCCCTACTGCCGACAGCTTTTGAAGGAGAAAATACGGCTGCAGAAGTGGCGGTATCAAACGATGGGAAATTCCTTTACGCTTCGAACAGAGGGGACGACAGCATCGTCTCTTTCGAAATCGACGAAAGCGGCAAACTCCACAGCCCCGAATTCACCAGCAGCGGCGGTGAGGGCCCTCGCCATTTCGCGCTGGTTCCCGGCGGCGGTTGGCTGATTGCGGGCAACGAGAAATCGGATTCCCTGACAGTTTTAAAACTGGAAGACGGACGGCCGATTGAACTTGCGCAGGAAATAAAAACTGCGGCGCCAGTCTGTGTGAAATTCATCGAATAGGAAATATAGAAAAAAGAGGGAATGTTGATTCGGGGAGTATGTCTTTGTCATTCACTCCATGTCATTTTGTGCTGGTTTTGTGCAGATTCAAAGCATCTACTTCTTATTTGAAACAGACTTGAAAAGACATACTTTGTAGAGAGGTATCTGAGATATGGAGCAAAAAAGCGAAGACTCCCAGGGGAGTAGAACCGGAGTTGGCTTGCCAACTCCGGTTCGAGCGAAGTGCTGAGATCCACTCGGACGAAGTAGAACGAGTCCGAGTTAGCTAAGAGTTGGCCGTAGCTTGCAAGGTCAACTCTTTGCGACGAAGCTAGCGAAGCGATGCAGGAGCACGGGTTTTCGCAAGCCCCCAGGAAAGCGAAGCTGTTTTGCGCAATATCGTTTATATTTTTCCTGTTCTTAAAGAATAAACAGGCCGCGGACATTTGTCCGCGGCCTGTTTTCTGTCTACCAATCCTCTGATTCTTTTTCCATGACGCCGAACTCTTTCAAGATGCTTGTGAACCGGCTTTCCACATTTCCTTCAAAAGCTTCAGCCGTGCAGTCTGTATGCGGCGGGTAATTCAGTTCCCGGGCCTGCTGCAGGGTCGATTCCTCAAGGTAATTCGTCGCGTCCGCTTCCTGGAAACAGGAGGGGGCGATATAAGTCCGGTGGGTATGCTCCAGAACCACCCGTGTGTTGGGCGGAGGAACATTCTCGCGCGGCACAAAAAGGAAAATCAAAAACCCGGCTGCGGCTAAAATGGTGAGCAAAATCCAAATATTCATCTTTTTCATCGCTTATTCCTCCGCCAAAAGGATTTTGATATCACTTATGATCTCTTCTGTTGGGGGATCGATCCCGTCATAGAATTTGCGGACGACACCTTCTTGGTCAACCAGATTGAAAGACGTTCCATGAACGACCTGGTCTTCATTCGCAGGTTTTCTGGCAACGACTTTAAAGTTCTCCATCGCGAATGCATCGATTTCTTCAGGGGTATACCCGGTCAGCAAGTCCCAGCTGCTGAGATCCGCGCCGTAATTCTCGGCATAGGATTTTAAAACTTCAGGTGTATCAATCGTTGGGTCCACACTGAACGAAACAATCCGCACATCAAGTCCTTCTTCCTTCAATTGCCCCTGCAATTCGGTCATATTCGCCATCATCGGCAAACAGACGGTCGTGCAATTGGTGAATACGAAATCCGCCAGCCATACCTCGCCTTGCAGATCTGCCAGACCGACATCTTCATTATTTTGATTGGTGAAAGTAAAATCTTCTATTTCCCAACTGACGGGATCTTTTATTTCCTGGCCGCAGCCGGCAAGGAAAATACTTAACACTATTAAAAGGGTAAACCACTTCGTTTTCAGCAATAGTACCCGTCCTTTCTGAATCGCTATCGTGAATCCTTATAAGCGTAGTGGATATGGAGCCGCCAAACAAGTACCGGACACCAAAAACATATGTAAATATTTCGAACGGAAAGGTTTGGGAAGCGAAAAGTAAATGGAATAACGGAAATAAAATATAATTGTAATTTAATTTACGAAAAATTTAGTTAATTTACAAAGGATTATCATGGAGCGTGTAGAATCTACTAAAGATAGATAATTAAGGAAAGGCGATGTTAGGAGGAGTTCGTATGATTATCCAGGAAGAAGAGTTGACGGCAGATAAATTGAAGGACTTCCATAACGGCCAGATGAAAAATGCTTATCAATATTTTGGAGCAAAAGTCGAAAGGGGCTTTACCTCATTCACGCTCTGGGTTCCGGATGTCAAAAGGGTGACGGCCGTTGTATTTCATCCAGAGACCAGTGAAATGGTTTCATATGAGATGAAATGCCTGCCGCATGACGAAACGATTTGGCAAATCCGTATTCCGGCGGATTTGACGGGATACTCCTATATTTATGAAATTCTCTCGAATAATGGTGAACTCCTTGAGAAGTCCGATCCTTATGCCAGACAGGGAGAGATGAGACCGCAGACAAGATCTGTGATTGTCGGACCTTCACGGCATGAATGGCAAGAAGAGATCATGAAAAAGAAACGCAGCCTGGCTGAAAACCACGTTGAAAAACCGATGGCAATTTATGAATTGCATATCGGGACCTGGAGAAGGAACGAACAAGGAAACTTTCTGACTTACAGGGAACTGGCTGATGAACTCGTTCCTTATGTGAAAAACATGGGTTTTACACATATTGAAATCCTGCCGATTACTGAGCATCCCCTTGATGAGTCATGGGGTTATCAGGCAACCGGCTATTTTGCGCCGACAATCCGCTATGGCACTGCAGATGACTTGAAGTATTTTATTTCTGTATGCGCAAAAAATGAGATCGGAATATTTTTGGACTGGATTCCTGGCCATTTCTGCAGTGATGCATTTGCGCTTTCTTTATTCAATGGAAAACCGCTCTACGAAGAATCCCGTGAAGAAAGAAGAGTGAATTATGATTGGGGCACATTGAATTTTGATGTCCAACGAGGTGAAGTGGTGAGCTTCCTGATTTCAAGCGCTCATTATTGGATGAAAGAATTTAAATTCGACGGTTTTCGCATGGACGCAGTCATTACACAGCTTTATATACCAAATGAAGAAGCCAGAACTTTTAATGCAGAGGGCAAGGAATTTTTACGTACTTTAGTGTCCAGTTTAAAAAAAGGGTTCCCAGACGCCATCCTTGTTGCAGAAGATGCGTGGGGGCATCCGAAAGTGACCCATGCCCCAGAGGAAAATGGAGTCGGCTTTGATTATAAATGGAATTTCGGCTGGATGCACGACACGCTCGCATATATGAAAGAGCAGCCGTCGGAACGCTCGGAGCACCACGACAAGATGAACTTTTCACTTATGTATCAATACGATGAGCGTTATATTCTGGCTTTTTCACATGATGAAGTGGTCCACGGTGAAAAATCCTTATTGAATAAATTGCCGGGAACAATTGAAGAGAAGTTCGATCAATTGCGTTTGCTGCTCGGTTTTTGGATAACCCATCCCGGTAAAAAGCTATTGTTCATGGGCCAGGAATTCGGTCATTTTGATGAATGGGAATTCAAGCCGGAGCTGGATTGGGCTTCGCTGGAACAGGAAGCACACAAAAAAATGGCCTATTTTACGAAAGACCTCCTGGGATTCTATAAAAGTGAAAGATCACTTTATCAATTGGATGATCATCCCAAAGGATTTGTCTGGCTTGATGCCGACAATCACGAACAGAGTGTCGCCTCGTTCATCAGAAGAGGAAAGAATCCACAAGATGAGTGTGTCATTTTGTGCAATTTCTCGCATAATGCCTATCCTGATTTTCGCGTGGGGGTGCCGGGAAACGGGGAATATAGACAAATATTTACAAGTGCAGCCGCCGAATATGGGGGAGCCCAGAGCAGTATCGCCCGCATAGCTTCAGCTGAAGAGATCGGAGCGGATGGACAGGACAAGTCCATAAAAATTGAGTTGCCTGCATTTACAATGTGTATCTGGAAATTGATGGAGAAAGGGAGCGAAGCGGATTGAAAAAGCAGATTGTGGCAATGTTATTGGCCGGCGGGCAAGGAACCCGGCTGAAAGAACTTACTTACGCGGTGGCAAAGCCGGCAATTCCATTTGGCGGGAAGTACCGCATCATTGATTTTCCATTATCAAATTGCACAAATTCAGAAATCCATACAGTTGGCGTTTTGACGCAATACCAGCCGCATTTATTGCATCAATATATTGGACTCGGAACCCCCTGGGATCTTGACCGCCGCAATGGGGGCGTGACGATGCTTCCGCCGTATGCGGAAGCTGACGGCATCAAATGGTATGACGGTACCGCAAATGCGATTTATCAGAACATGAAGTTTTTGGAAGCCCACCAACCGGAATATGTTCTAATTCTATCGGGTGACCATATATACAAGATGAATTATATGCTGATGCTCGATTTCCATATCAAGCATCAGGCGGATGCGACGATTTCCGTTATTGAAGTGCCGTGGGAAGAGGCCAGCCGCTTTGGCTTGATGGAGACGGATGAGGATATGCAGATCAAGAGATTTGTGGAAAAGCCGGCTGACCCACAAACTAATTTAGCATCTATGGGTGTATATATATTTAATTATCAAAAGCTGAAAGAGTACCTGGAGAAAGATGCGGAAACAGAGGATTCAAGCCATGATTTCGGAAAAGACATCATTCCGGCAATGCTCGAAGGCAACGAGAAAATGGTCGCTTATCCGTATAAAGGCTACTGGAAAGATGTTGGGACGGTAGAAAGTCTATGGGAAGCGAATATGGATTTATTGGAACTCGACTCAGGCCTGGTGCTCCATGATTCAGCCTGGAGAATTTTTTCATCCAATCCTCAGCTGCCGCCGCAAGTAGTGACGTCGACATGTGAAATTCAGGAATCATTTGTGAATGAAGGATGCATCATTGAAGGGAAAGTGAGAAGGTCGATCATTTCACAGGACGTCCATATCAAAGAAGGAGCGGAAATCGATGAATGCGTCGTGATGGCTGGCACGGTTGTCGGGGCGGGAGCAAAAATCAGGCGTGCGATCTTAACGCCTGATCTCGATATTCCCGAAAACTTTGAGTTGCAGAAAAAAGATGGAGAAATCACTCTTTTAACGAAAGAAACGATAAAAAAATGGGAAGGGAGTGAAGACGATGCGTTTAGCAGCAGTAATTGACGCGACAGTCACGATTCCCGGTTTAAGAGAATTGGCGATGTACCGGTCTTCAGCTTCGATTCCATTTGCAGGCAGGTATCGCTTAATCGATTTTGCATTATCCAATATCGTCAATTCAGATATCAGTTCAGTCGGAGTCTTCGCTTCTCAGCAAAGTGTTTCTCTGATGGACCATATCGGAAAGGGCAAGAGCTGGGATCTGGATCGGCGCAGGAATGGCCTTTATTTTCTCCCGACATCCCAAAAAGAAGGAGATCAATTGAGTGTCGGCTCATTTGCGGCCCTGGAAGATCACCTCAATTTTTTCAATAAAAGCACACAGCCTCATGTCTTGGTGACGAGTGCCTTTTCCATTTCCCAGTTGGATTATAACGATATGCTGGATTCCCACCTGGCATCCGGGGCTGACATCACAGAAGCAGTCCGTGATGGGGAGTGCATGAAATCCTATATACTATCCAAAGAATTATTGCTGGAAATGATTAAGACATTCCGGGAAAATCGGGTTGTAAGTGTGGAAGATATTGTGAATCTGAAGAAAAAACCGTATACCTTCGCCCAATACGAATATGAAGGTTATTTTGTCTTGATCAATTCAATGGATAGTTATTTCAATGAATCGATGGCGCTGTTGAATGAAATTACATGGAGGCGGCTGTTCCTGCCAGATAGGCCGATCTATACGAAAGTCAAAGATGAACCACCGACAAAATATATGAAAGGATCCAATGTTAAACGGTCGCTGGTCGCAAACGGAAGCTTATTGGAAGGCCAAGTCAGCGACAGTATCCTGAGCCGGGCTGTGGAGATCGGCAAAAATTCAAAGCTCGAAAATTGCATCATCATGCAAAAATGTGTAATAGAAGAAAACTGTGATTTGCTGTATGTGATTGCGGATAAAGATGTGCGCATCAAAGCCGGCAGTGTCGTCCACGGGACAAAGGAAAAGCCGGTGATCATCCGTAAAGGCAGTGTAGTGTCGGAGGGAGAAGTCTTATGAAAATTATTATGGCAGCAGCGGAATGTGTACCTTTTGCAAAAACAGGAGGGCTGGCTGACGTAATTGGTGCATTGCCGAAGGAACTGGCGAATAACAACCATGACGTTACTGTGTTCTTGCCCAAATACAGCCTGATTGCGGAAGAATTTACAGAGCATTTTTCATTGCTTGAAGAAATTTCTGTCCCCTTCGGCGAAGAAACGAAAAAATGCGGTATCTATCTATACAACGATGAAAACATCCGTTATTTATTCCTGGAAAATCAGCAGTACTTCGGACGGTCCCAAATATATGGCGAGCCGGATGACGGGGAGCGCTTTAACTTTTTCAGTATTGCTGTCCTGACGGCAATGAAAGAGATGGAAGTAAAAGCAGACATCATCCATGTACATGATTGGCATACTGCCATCATTCCTTTGCTGATAAAAGAAGACACCAGGTTCAAGAGGATTGGGGAAAGTGCTAAATCAGTTTTGACGATACACAATCTTCAATTTCAAGGCATATTCCCGGCAGCCGTTTTCACAAATGGATTTAACATTGAGGAAAATGAGTTCAATCTTTCTTCCATTGAATGGAAGGGGAAATACAATATGCTCAAAACCGGTATTTCCTTTGCCGATAAAGTGACGACTGTCAGTCCGAGTTACAGGGATGAAATCTTAACAGCCCAATACGGGGAAGGGTTGGAAGAAGTTCTCAAAGAACGAAAAGGAGATCTGGTCGGAATACTGAATGGCCTGGATACACAGTTTTATAACCCTGCCACCGACCTTGCGATTGAGATGGAATATGACTATTCATCAATTGAGGAGAAGGCGGTGAACAAACGCAAAGCTCAGTCATTGATGGCCTTGCCAGTGAAGGGGGATATACCGCTGACCGCTATGATTTCTCGGCTGGCTGGCCAAAAGGGCATCGATATTTTAGAAGAAACCTTGCCCGAATTGCTGCAATCCAATGATATGCAATTTATCCTGCTTGGTTCAGGAGAAGAGAAATTTGAGAATTTCTTTGTGCAGCTGGCTAAAAAATTTCCGGATAAAGTGGCGGTGCATATTGGATTCGACGAAGACCTTGCGCATCAGCTTTATGCAGGGGCCGACATTTTCCTTATGCCTTCACATTTTGAACCCTGCGGTTTAAGCCAGCTCATTTCAATGCGTTACGGCACTGTTCCTGTAGCCAATAAAACAGGCGGCTTGAAAGATACAGTCATTGAGTATGACCGCATTACCCAAACTGGCAACGGTTTTCTGAGTGACTTTACTCTGAATTCGCCTTTCACAGAGGCGGTGAAACGGGCGCTGACACTTTACCAGCAATCCGAGCATTGGGAAGCAGTCAAAAAGAACGGCATGGATGCGGATTATTCATGGAAGCAGTCTGCAGAAGCGTATGAACAGCTTTATCAGGGATTGACGAAAAACCTTGCCACAAAGTAAAGGGAGAATTCAATCTCAAACGATCTAAGGAAAGGTGATCAGATGGCAGATAAATCATTCGACAATACAGATTTGGCTGATTATAAAGCAAGTGGCGCCCTTGAGGGGAAAGTGGCGATTATCACCGGTGCCAGCAGCGGCATCGGGCAGGCTGTAGCCATAGCCTACGCGAAAGAAGGCGCCAAAATTGTCATTGGCTATAAAGGCAATGAAGAAGGTGCCAATGCGACCCTGCAGGCAATTGAGAAATACGGCGGCGATGCAAAAGCGTTCCAAGGGGATTTGGGGAAATCGGCAGAATGCGAAAAGATTGTTCAATTTACGCTTGAAACCTATGGCCAAATTGATATCGTCGTCAATAATGCCGGCTATCAATATCCTCAAACTTCACCCTTGGATATAACGGATGAGCAGATGCTGAAGACTTTCGAAATCAAGGCTTTCGCGATGTTTTATTTGGTCAGAGCAGCATTGCCACACCTGAAAAGAGGATCGCGCATCATCAATACAGCTTCCATCAATGCTTACCGCGGCCATTCGGATTTGATCGATTATTCAGGCGCGAATGGCGCAATGGTGGCAATGACACGTTCTTTGGCCAGGCGACTTGTACGGGAAGAAATTGCTGTAAACGGTATCGCTCCAGGGCCGATCTGGACGCCTTTGATTACAAAGACATTCGGAGATTTAAACCCTAACGTAGCGGATGACTTTGGAGAAGATGTACCGGCAGGGCGACCAGGACAGCCTTTTGAACTGGTGAAAGCCTATGTATTTTTAGCGGACCCGCAAAATTCTTATATGACAGGACAGTTTCTCCATATGAACGGCGGAGATTATATGTCGACCTGATTCTTGATCCGCCGGAAATTTTCTTTCTGGCGGATTTCTCACGTTTTTTAATTTCTCCGAATTGAGGGCAGCTGTGATAAAATTCACTGTGAATAAGGGAGTGAGTTTTTGAAAAGGATTTTATTATTTATAATTGCGCTGCTGGGTCTTCTTGCGGGATGCCAGGAGACTGCGGCACCAAAGAAGCCGGCTGGACCCGGAGATGCGGTTAAAGAAACAATGGAGCCGGCATTAGCTGTGCATTATATCGATGTAGGGCAGGGAGACGCGACTTTGCTTGAATTTGAGGGACATGCGATCCTGATTGACGCCGGTCACTGGAAATCCACTCAGGCAGTCGATTACCTGAAGACAGCCGGCATAAAAGACATCGATATTGCTGTAGGTACGCATCCCGACGCCGATCACATCGGCCAGCTCGCCCAAATCATCGGGGAGTTCGAAGTGGATGAGGTATGGCTGCCCGGCAATCCAAGCACGTCCAATACCTATTTGAATGTTCTGCAGTCGATAGATGCAAGCGGAACCGATTATTATGAGCCGAGAGCCGGAGACATATTTGATGTCGGGAAAATGCGCATTGATGTTCTATACCCTGAACAGCTTACCGGCGCCGCCAATGAAGAATCGATTTCCATGAAATTGACGTATGGCGATATCCAATTTATTTTCACCGGTGACGCCGGGGTGGAAGAAGAGCAGCAGATGATCGACAACGGAACCGACTTGCGTGCGGAAATTCTTCACCTTGGCCATCATGGCTCGAATACATCTTCTAGCAGCGCTTTTCTGGAAGCTGTATCACCGGAAGTCGCAATCTACAGCGCTGGAGCAGATAATTCCTACGGCCATCCACACGCCGAAGTGCTGGCGGCTGTTGAAAATAATGGAGCTGAAGTTTACGGCACGGACGTCAATGGCACAATTATTATTGAAACGGATGGCACCTCCTATAATGTGGTTGCCAGCCGCACCGGGGTCCCGACTGAAGGGGAGAACCGATGCATCAATATCAATATCGCTTCCACCGCTGAACTCCAGCAGATTGCGGGTATCGGTGAAACGTATGCGAAAGAAATCATTCGTTTGCGGCCATTTGATACGATTGAAGATTTAGCGGACATAAAAGGCATCGGCCAAGCGACAGTGGAAGCTATTAAAGAGCAGAATCTGGCTTGTGTGGAGGAGTGATTACGTGAAAGGTTATTTGGACCGGATTGAAGACGGGGGAAGAGCAGTCATCCTGTTGGAGGAACAGGGTTTCGAAATTATTGTGGCGTTCAGAGAATTGCCAGATGGAAGCCGCATCGGCTCGTGGTTCCATATTTATGAGGAAGACGGCGATTTTTCCATCGTGCTGGATGAAGCTGAACGGCAACGTAAAGAACAATTGGCAAACAAAATGACCCGTAACTTAAGGATGAAAAGCCGGGGCAGTAACTATAAAAGAGACTAAGTTAAAAATGCCCTGGACCGATTGCGGTCCAGGGCATTGTAATTTTTAATTTCTTTTTTCAATCAGTTCAAGGTAATAATCCGCCACTTGCCCTTCTTGGTACAGGTCCGTTCGGTCAGTCGCGTAATTATGGATAGTGGCAGGGAACTCAAGGTCCAGATCCGGAACGCGTACCTGAAAATCATTTTTATATAGCAGGACGGCCACATCATGATATTCTTCGCTGTTCACTTTAAATGAAAAAGAAATCTTCGTTGCGCCATGTTCTGCATCTGAAATCCGTACCTGTTCGTTTTTAAAGTCAGTTGCCTTAATCTGTTTATCATCAATCCAAACGTTTGTCTCCACCAAAAAACCGCCTTTCCAAAATTCTTTAATTAGACTTTAACATGAAAAAACCGTCAAACCCTTATACAAGGATTTGACGGTTGGACTTATGCCATCGTTTTTTTATCGCGCGCGTAACGGATATTAGCCACAACAACTGTGACAACAAGGAATAGCCCCATGTATCCGATATACGGATAAAATCGGCTGACAAGTTCCGTGAATCCAATAAAACTCAATAGATAGGCGACTGTCACTGCAATGACGACAGTAATTTTGAAGCGGGTCGTGTTCTGTTCCGCAAAGCGGGCGGTGAACGAAAACAGCATACTGACTGCCGTATTGTAAATCATGGCAAACAGGATCAGCGAAATGAAGAAGCCAAGGAATGGTGAAATATCATTGGCTATCTGAAGCATCGGCATATCCGAGTTGCCGACTCTGTCGACAGCTGAGAAAATAGCCAAGTGGCTCAAGATGATCAATACACCAAGGCCCAGACCGCCGATCAATCCACCGCGAGCGGCGATTTTTTCATCTTTTTCGATTCCGCCCATGACGATTGCCATGGAAGCCCCAACGGCTATATTAAAAGAAACATAATTGACTGCTGAGTAAAACCAATTGGATAAAGCGGAATCCTGTTCTTTGGCAATCGGGTTCAGTTCAGCGAACGAAGCATCCATTGTCAGAAGGCTGTAAATGGCAAGACCGATAACCACCATGACTAAAAATGGCGTGATACTGCCGATAATGGCAATGATCTTCTGGATATTGAGCATGATCGTGCCCATGACGATCAAAGCCATCACGGTATTTCCAAGAACTGCCGGCAAACCGAATTGCTGGGAGAAGATTGAACCGGCTCCGGCAATCATTACAACTCCCACGCCGAATAATGTCAGGATAATGATGATATCCATGATGAAACCGCCGTATTTGCCGCCGATGCCATAGAGCGCATCTTTGTGCGAAGTGGTTTGCATGCGGCTGCCGAGTCTCGTCAGACTCATTCCCATATAGGCAAAAAGAGCAGTGGCCAATATAGCCGCTAAAATACCGAGATAACCAAAGCTTGTGAAATATTGAAGTATTTCCTGGCCGGATGCAAATCCTGCACCGACGATAATACCGATAAACGCGCTGCCGATTTTTAAACTTTTCTTCATGTTGTCCCCCTGGATGTGTACGAACTTGATTCTAAAACTTATGTAAATATAGCAAAAAAATCGTATTTTGACAAAATATATTTGAAAATTCTAGATTTTAAGTAGAGAAAACATTATTGTGAGAACATTTAAATATTTATTTAGAAAAGAAAAAAGGATGCCGGAAACCCGGCATCCTCTCATGAAATATAGAATTTAGTCGTTTTTGTTTGCGATAATGACCAGTTTGCCTTTATCGAGTTCTTCTTCATATTCTTCCGCTTCCTGTTTCGTAAGCCCGGCGCCTTCCATTTTCGCGCGCAGTTCATCGCCGCGCGAGCTGGTCATATTCTTCATGCTGTCAAGGAAGCCTTGCTCTTTCATGCCGACAGTTTCAGTATCAAGTGCATCCGTTACATCCTTTTGGCGTTTTTTATCATGCGCGAAGATGTAAATGTCGTCATGGTCGTATCCTTGTGATGCCAATTTGTCGATTTCTGCTTTTGCTTGGAGTGCGTTCTCAACTGTCATTTTAATAGTCAAAATAATCCCTCCTATTTTTTCTATCCACTTGTTCTTTACCACCCAGCCACCTTGCTTAAACAAGTGTGACCGTTCCTCTTGAGTTATACTAAAGAAAATTGCAATGTGAGGAGAGTTGATCATGGACATTACGACAATCGGGATTTGGGGCGGTTACCCAAATAAAAACGAAGCGACTTCTTCATTCTTAATCGAACAGGATGGTTTTCGCTGTTTAATCGACTGTGGCAGCGGAGTGCTGTCGGCGGTACAGAATTATACGGAATTGAGCGAGTTGGATGCTGTTATCATCACTCATTACCATCCGGATCACGTAGCGGATATTGGGGTTCTTCAGCATGCGGCGATGGTGGGAATGCAATTGAAGGAATGGAACACACCCCTGCCGATTTATGCGCATAACCGGGATGCCGCCGGTTTTGACAGTCTTTCTTATAAAGGGGTGACGGAAGGGCGTGAAATTCATGTTTCGGAGCCTATTCAAATCGGACCATGGGAAGTATCTTTCTGTGAAACGATCCATCCCGTTTACTGTCTGGCGTTGAAATTTACCGCGAACGGCAAGACGGCAGTTTTCACAGCCGATACAGCATGGAAAGAAGAACTGGTGGAATTTTCGGCAGGCGCGGACTTTATCGCTGCCGAATCGAATCTTTACGAAAAATACGTCGGAATCATCCAAGGCCATATGAGCGGACGCCAAGCAGGTGAACTAGCAGCCAGAGCAGAAGTGAAACAGATGGTGTTAACACATTTGCCGCAATACGGTGAACTTGAGGAAATTTTGGAATCTGCCAAAGAAACATTTTCCGGTTCAGTTGAATTTGCGGAAATCGGTAAGACATATCGGCTTTAATACTATAAAAGAGCTGGTGACTAGAGAATTTGCCCCTTTTGAAAAAAATTATGAATGAATAGGTGTTTTAATTTTCATTAATGGGAAGTTAGTAATATAGAAGTTATTGAAAGGAGCACGGTTTAATATGAGGGAATTATTCGGTTTGATGAAATTCGGGGCTAAATCAGCCTTATGGGCAGCAATTATAAATACGGTTCTTGGCATTATTAAAACAGCTGCCTACCTGATTACAGGAAATGTTGCCATGTTTGCTGAAATGATGCACAGTTTCGGTGACGCGGCCAACCAGTTTTTCGTATTTATCGGATCAGGGCTCAGTAAAAAGAGTCCGACGGAACGATTCCCTGGCGGATTTGGGCGACTCGTCAATCTTGTCTTGCTGGGAGCAGTACTGATTGTTGGAGTCCTTGCTTATGAAACGATTGTTGAAGGGATTCACCATATTCAATCCGGTGCACATTCCGAAGATTGGTTTTGGCTGAATGTCGGTGTTTTGGGCATAGCGATTATTCTTGAACTATTCGTTTTGCATAAAGCCATGAAAGAAATTACACACCACTTGCCGAAAGAACAAACCAAAGGCTTAAAAATTGTTCCCCTAGCTTTTAAGCATGTGAAATCCGCAAATCCTGCAACAAAGCTTGTTTTTCTTGAAGACCTTGTCGCAGTCAGTGGTGCGGTGCTCGCACTCATCGCTATTGTAATTGCTACATTTACACCATTCCACAGTGCGACAGGCTATGCGTCCGTTATTATCGGGCTTATGCTGATTGTAGTGGTAGGACGTATTTTCCTTGATAACTCCGCCGGCGTCCTTGGCGTTGCGGATTTGGATATGGAAGAACGCATGGGCAATGAAATCATGAAACATCCAAGAATCAATGATATTCAGGACATGGCCGTTATCCGTGAAGGCGATGATCTTCACGTTGAATTAAAAGTGGAAGTCGAACCGGATATGACGATCAAGGAAGCGGATGAAATCCGTGAATATATAGCGGCAGAAATCAATAAACGTGTTCCGAATGTGACAGATATCATTATCGAGTTTGACCAGGACGATGATATTGTCCACTGGAAAAAAATGACCACACAAAAACCGGTCGAATAAGCAATGGATTTTCAGCAAACCTTAGCGAAATAACTGGAGGGATTCTAATGAAAATCGGAATCATCGGCGCAACAGGAAAAGCTGGCAGCCTCATCATGAAGGAAGCGAAATCCAGAGGTCATAAAGTGACAGCGATTGTGCGAAATTCACAAAAACTCCCTGAGGGAGAAGACGCCTCGGTTTTGGAAAAGGATATTTTTGAACTTGATGCAAATGATTTGAAACAATTCGATGCTGTCGTCAACGCTTTCGGCGTGCCACCCGAAAAAGCGGAGCAGCATGTGGAAGCGGGACGGTCATTGATCAATGCACTCAAAGAAGCTAAAGATACGCGCCTATTGGTGGTCGGAGGGGCAGGCAGCCTGTTCGTCGATGAGGCAAAAACGACTCGATTGAATGAAACCCCGGAATTTCCGGAAGCCTTCAAAGCCATCGCGCTCAATCAATCCCAAAATCTTGCGGATCTTGAACAGGCCGAAGGAATCCAATGGACTTTCCTGAGTCCTGCAGCTTTTTTCGATCCTGAAGGCAAGCGCACAGGCAAGTACCAGATCGGTGAAGATGCTTTTCTCGTCAACCGGAAAGGCAAAAGTTACATCAGTTACAAGGATTACGCAATTGCGCTGGTCGATGAAATTGAAAACGGCTGGCATATCAATAAACGCTTTACCGTAGTTGCGGAAAGTGAATGAAACTATGAAGCAGCCATCGGTATGGATAGCCGGTGGCTGTTTTTCTTCACTAAACGTTCACCTTCATTTCTTCATACTGTAAGTGAATCATGTATAATAAATTGAAACTTGAAGATAAAGGTGGGTAAGCACGATGGATTTTCTATACTTTCCAGAAGATAAATCAGAGTACATCCCGGGTATCATTTCCGTAATTGTTATCTTCATTCTCTCAATGCTGATTATCTGGTTGCTGATCAGAGCTTCGAAGAAACAAGTTCAGAATTTGGAAGATCAGGGGTATTCCGTTAATTATGATATGAAAAACAGCGATGATCCGCTGTCTATAGAAGATAAGCCGGAACAGGATGAAGTGGAACGTACTTCTGAAAACGATAACGGCAAAAAGGGGTCCTGACAAAATTCAGGACTTCTTTTTGTTGGGGGAAAACAGGTGTATACTGATACCGCATGATTATATTTAACGAATTGGAGATTTACTTATGATAAAGAATCTGTTTGGCGGCCTGCAATGGGCCGTATTCCTATTAGCGTCGTCCATTGCCGCACCGATTGCCATCGCCAGCGTATTTGGAATGGATACGGCGGATACAGCATTATTCGTCCAGAGAACCGTCTTTGTTCTCGGTGTGGCGGTTTTGCTGCAGGCATTCATCGGCCATAAAATGCCGATCAACGAAGGGCCGGCCGGATTGTGGTGGGGCATCTACATCGTATATGCGGGCCTAATTGGTTCGCTTTACGCCACTGCTGAAAATGCGCTGCAGGCACTGCAGAGCGGCATGCTTTACAGTGGTGTGCTGTTCATCATTTTCGCCTATACCGGTCTGGTGAGTAAAATGCGCCGGCTGTTCACCCCGACAATCACATTTGTTTATTTATTGTTATTGGTACTGCAAATCAGCGAATCGATCATGTCGGGCCTATTTGGCATCACGACGCCGGGGGAACCCGTCGATCTCGTCGTCTTCTTGGCGGGAGTAGCGGTCGTTGTCGCCACTTTCTACTTCATGGGCAATAAAATCCCGTGGGTCAACCGGTATTCTGTGCTGTTTGCGATTGCTGCAGGCTGGCTCTTGTTCTTCCTAATCGGCAAAACGGAATCAGTGCCCTTCGATTCAGACACTTTCATCTCGCTGCCGAAGATGCTGGTATTCGGTCCCCTCGTTTGGGACAGCGGCATGTTCGTCACGTCATTGTTCTTAACGTTATTGTTAATCGCCAATATGATGGCGTCGATGCGGGTCATGGAGTATCTATTGAAAAATGAATTCGGCATCCATCAGCCGGACCGGGTCAAACAAGGTTCCGTCGCGTCTGGATTGAATCACATCATTGCCGGATTGTTCTCTTCCATCGGACCTGTGCCGATCTCAGGTGCAGCCGGATTTGTCAGCGCGACACGGACGCCGTCCTTGAAACCGTTCATCTTCGGCGGCTTTCTGGTAGTCGCAATCAGCTTGTTCCCGAATATCATGGCGCTGCTCGCTGCCTTGCCGGCGCCAGTCGCCTATGCGGTAATCTTCGCGATTTTCACGAAGATGGTGGAAATGGCGTTCAAGGAATTGGAAGAGGAAGCCGACCGCATGCAGGCCTATAAAGTTTCTGCTTTCGGCTTGATGATCGGTGTCGGCATCATGTTCGTGCCGCAGGAAAGCATGGCGGAACTGCCTGGCGTGATTGCCTCGACTCTATCAAACGGTTTGATCACAGGAACCATCATAGCGATCATTCTTGAGCAGGCATTGATTTGGAGAAAGAACAGAAGATAAGAAAAAAGCGTGCCGCATCGGTGAGATGCGGCACGCTTTTAGCTTGTTAAAAAATAAAACCGATATTACGCAAAACAGCTTCGCTTTCCTTGGGGCTCGCACTGAGCTAACTCGGTCTCGGTCCCCTTCGCCCGAGTGGATCTCAGCACTTCGCTCGAACCAGAGTTGGAAAGCCAACTCCGGTTCTGTTCCTCTGGGAGTCTTCGCTGTTTTGCTCCATATCTCAGAATCGCTTTCTACAAAGAAGTAGCTTAACTATTTTTGTTTTCTGAGAAAAAATATTGACGTGTTTCTACAGATGTAAAATGTAGCAGCAGGCAGCTCCCTGCGGAACGCGTCCGCCTGCAGCGAAATGATTAAAGAAGTTGATGTTTCTCGACAGACTGAAAGCGTGCAGATCAGAAAGATACGGCACGCTTTTTATATAATCAAAAATCTTTTATTCGCCTTCGATTTCTTCAGTCAATTTCTCCAGCTCATTGATCAATTCGCCGATGTAGGCGATTGTATCACGTAATGGTTGGTCGGTTGTGATGTCGATGCCAGCCATTTTGGACAGCTCGACCGGCGATTTGGTTCCGCCGGCTTTCAGCACTTCCAGCCATTCGTCGACAGCAGGCTGGCCTTCTTCAAGGATGCGTTTCGATACTTGTGTTGAAATGGTCAAGCCGGCGCTGTACGTGTAAGGGTACAAGCCCATATAGTAATGGGGCTGGCGCATCCAGGTAAGCTCGGCGCCGTCATTGATTTCCACAGTGTCGCCCCAGAATTCTTCGAGAACCCCGCGTTTCAAATTGTTAAGGATTCCGGCATTGACGCTTTGCCCCGCATCGATGCGCTCATAAACTTTACGCTGATAAGCAGCTTCAAGAAGATGCGTCACGAAATTGTGGTAATACGTGCGTGCCACAATCGATGAAATCACCCAGCGTTTGAATTTCGGATCTTTCGAATTCTCAAGCAGGTGGTTGGCCATCAGCATTTCATTCATCGTGGAAGGGGCTTCGATAAAGTAAAGCGATGGACGCGCGTTGAAAATGTTCTGCGCGCGGTTGGCGTTATAGAAATGTCCGGCATGGCCAAGTTCATGCGCCAGCACAAACACTTCGTTCATGCGGCCGGTCCAGGAAATCAGGATATACGGGTGGTTGCCGTAAGGGCTCGAACAGAAAGCGCCAGTCGACTTGCCTTTGTTCTGCGCGAAATCGATCCAGCGTTCCGAGTAAGAACGTTCGATCATTTCAAGATAATCTTCGCCCATGATGCCAAGCGCGTCGTTGATATATTTCTTCGATTCTTCCACTGTGATTTCCGGTTCGTAAGTCGGATCCAGCGAAATCTTCAAATCGGCAAAAGTCATTTTCTCGAGACCATGCGCTTTTTGCAGCAATTTCGCGTACTTGCGCATATGCGGCGCTAATTCGCTGGTGATCAAATCGATTTGGCGATTATACAGCGAACGGTCCACTTCCTGATTGAACAGCAGGTAGTCGAAGATGGAATCATAGCCGCGCAGATCGGAAGTCGTTTTTTCCGACTGCAGCTGCATATCGTATGTCTTTGCGGTAGTATGCTGATAATCTTTCAACTTCTTCGAAAATGCATCAAAAGCGGCGCGGCGCTTGGCTGTATCCGTTTCCGCTTCCCAGTCGCCTTCAAAAGACACGTAACTTAACGGATAGCTTTTGCCGTCCACTTCAAAATCGTCAAACGACATATCTACCATTTTCGTTGTGTTATAGAGGCCGTATGGCGCGTTGAACGTCGATGAATAAGCGGCAAGCGTCTTTTCCACTTCCGGATGCAATTGATACTGCTTTTTGCGGATCAATTTCTCTAAATACACTTTGAATTCTTCGGATTCCTGCATCGCCTGCTCCAGCGTTTCTTCCGGCAATGCCAGCAATTCGCTGGTGACGAACGACAGCTTGCTGTTTACTTTAGCTGCTGCTGAACCGAATTTACTGGACAGCATCTGAGCTTCGTCATCGGTTTGGTCTGTACTGATTTTAAGGCTTGCGTATGTACCTACCGGAACAAATTTTTCATTTATTTCAGCGTAAGCTTTCAATAATTTATTTACTGCAGCTGCATCTTTGGTATTTCCTTTATAAGTTGAGGCGAATTCATCCACTTCTTTTTCGAGGGCAGAAAGTGCTTCGTGAAAAGCTTCATCTGATGCGAATAAAGACTGCAGATCCCATGTTTCATCAATGCTGACTTCTGAACGTGCGGGCATACTCTTGACCATTTATCTCGCTCCTTTTATTACGGTTATCGAACTATTCCAAGTATAGCGGGCAAGCGGAAAAAAGTAAAAACTATTTATCAAATAAATTAAAAAATTCTTATAAATGGGGTTTAAAAATTATTTGAAGGTGGTATTTAGATAATACAAGGCGGAACCACCGTAGGGAGAAACGAGTAAACAGTTTAGTAGTTTACAATCGCCTCCAGACGAGGACATGCACAGCCTTGGCGGAAAATTTGCTTTACTGACGATTGTGATCTCGTCGGGTACCAAGTTTGTAAAGTTTTCTGAAGAGAAAGTGTTTCAGACGAAGTTTGGTAAGTTTTTTGTGTAAGTGCAACTGAATATCTGACTGCAGAACATCGGATTCGCTGAGAGGTAGATGCGACGAAAATCTAAAGATGCAGACAGTACAAGAAGCTGTATTGACGAGATAGGAACATTCGTCAACCTTTATAAGAATGTAGAAGTATGATCGACAAATTTTCCGCGTGCGCAAACTTCTCCGAGAGTGGAGAAGCTGCAACAAGGGAAGCGCAGCCTGATGAAAAGGGCTGCGCTTTTCTGTTTGCCCAATTTCATCAAAAAAAGCGGACCGCTCAGGCGATCCGCTTTTTTCTCATTTTCCTTTAATACTCTCGTTCTTCTTCTACATTATGATCTTTATCCAGAATCTGAAGTTTGCTCGGTGTATTGTCTTTAGCGAGTTCTTCAGCAGCGGCAATCGCTCCGTCTTTGCTTGGGAATGACTCGGTCGGAGCCACGTCCTCCAGTTTGACGATCCACCGCGTTGCGTCCTGGTCAGGTGCTACACTATAACATTTCATACGTATCAAACTCCTTTCTGATCTCTATTTTTGTTTTCCCGCCCTATATAGATTTAAACAAATCACTGTGCCAATGAAATTCAGAATAGTTCGTTCTTTATTTGTTGTTTATGCTAAAATTGAGGTAATATCTTACAAAAATAATTGAAAATATCTCAAGAAAAGAGGAGAAGAGAATGAGTGAAACAACGATTACAGCAATTCAGGATGAATACGCGGAAGAATTTGCGCAATGTTATGGGTGCGGACGTTTGAATGAAGACGGACATCATTTCCGGACAATGTGGCAAGGAGACAAAACATATACCGAATATGAACCAGGCAGTGAACATACAGCCATTCCGGGATTTGTTTATGGCGGCGTCATCGCTTCACTTATCGATTGCCACGGCACAGGCTCGGCTTCATTGGCATTGCATAGAAAAAACGGTTTTGAACCAGGCAATGGAGAAGAGCCGCCGCGCTTTGTTACGGCCTCGCTGCATGTCGATTATTTGAAGCCGACTCCGCAGGGCGTCACATTAAAAGCGGTAGGTGAAGTGGAAGAAATCCATCCGAAAAAATTCAAAGTGAATATAGAAGTTACAGCTGAAGGGGCAGTTTGTGCAACAGGTACGGTAGTTGCGGTAGTCATGCCTTCATCATTCGGAAAATAATTCTCTAAGGGGCTGGGGGAAATGGCGGAAGAAAAACAGGAAATTCGCACGGATCTAATCGGGGAAATTTTAAGGGAATACGAGAAGACCGGTGGAATGGATAACTTACCTGGCGCTGGCAAACCGTTGCCTGCGGAATATTTTTCGGGGGATCTTTTTCAGCATTTCCAACGCATCGCAAATGAACAGGGATATAAACCGCATTGGCTGAAATTGCAGCATGAAATTCGCGGTCAGATTCAGGAGGCACTTGGGAAGCTGGAAGCCGGTAAGAAAAGGACCTTCCTCTTAGGATTGCAAGAATCAACGAGAAAATCCATGAATTCAATAAATCCTGTCCGCCGCCCTTGCAAAAAGGCTCCGTAACGCTTGAAAATATCAGCAGAATGGCAAGCCGGTGGGAATAGCGCTATAACAAAAACGGATCCAGACATGTTTGGAGTCCGTTTTTTGGTTTAACAGCGCTTGGATTAGGGAATTTTTCACATGAGTCTATTTAGAAGGAAGCAGAAAGGGAGGGGTGAGCAATAATGGAGAAAAAAGATGAAACTACAGAGTTTAACAAAACACCGGAACCAGAAGAAGTGAAAGAGCCAACTACAGAGCCAGTGCCGGAAGTGACAGAACCTCCAGTAGAAGAACCAACGGTGGAAGCGGAACCAACACCTGAACCGGTTCCAGAAGTGGCAGAAACTCCGGTTGAGCCAACGCCGGAAGTGGAAGAAGAGCCAGGTGAACCAGATCCGAAAGTGACAGGAGCTGAGGCTGTATCACCGCCGGCCACTGAAGAAACCGTTGCGGAACCCGTGACGGAACCAGCAAAAACGCCAGTTGAATCGGATTCGGTCGTAGAAGAGACGCAGGCTGAACCTGCACCGGTTGTGGAAGAAACTCCTGTTGAGCCAGCGCCGCCAGTAGAAGAAAAAACGGTGGAGCCGGCAGTGGAACCGAAACAGCAGCCAACACCAGAACCAGCAGAAATTCAAACTGAACCTGTGGCAGCAATTAAAGAACCAGTTGAAAAAGCAGAGGAAAAACCAAAGAAATCAGCGAAAAAAGAAAAAGCCGCTGCTGAACCAGAACCAGTGGAGGAAACTCCTGAAGAACCGGCTGAAGAAGAGAATAATGAAACAAGCCGGTTCAGCAAAATTTACAGCAATGTAGCTTCGAACCGTTATGAAAACCTTCGCACTAGCTATATCGAGAACAAAGCGAAAGAGCTGCGGAAAAAACGGAAATAAAAAGCGAACGCTATGTTACGCTTTTCTTTATTTACGTTCCAATTTTTCAATTTCCTCGGAGGCGACAAAGGCAAGGTCGTCATTTCCGAACAATTGCAGCACGTCAAGAAGCGTTTCGTTGCTGATTTCAAATTCGGATGGATCCGCTTCTTCAACAGCGCGGACCAGCGCTTCATTTTTCGATTGGGCAGGATAAGCTCTTTCATAAAGCTGAACCGGATCCAGGTCGTTCTGGAGTGACCAGGTTACAAACAGCTGGATCATTGTCGCTTCATCCTGTTGGTATTTTTTTATGATCCATTCGTCGCGATTTTCAAATTCCATACTTATCAGCTCCTTATTAGCAATCTTAACCTTAAATAATCAAAGAATATAGATGGATGCTTGGACTTCCATCAAAAAATCCTCTAGAATTTAACGCAAGACGCATGAGAGTATCGGAGGGAAAAAGATGAAATTAATTCAAGTAAGAAAAGGGCAATTCGTCTACTACAATAATGAATTGCATAAGGTCTATTCGGTCAAGCCTTTGGCCAAGAAATCCGTTCACATGTTCCGGATCAAAGATATGGAACAAGTGGATTGCAAAGCGGATGAAGTATCATTGTACAAGCCGCAGCATCTCGATTCATTCCTATTCTTCGGGAGCCGTTACACGCTTCGCGATGATATTGCGCCGGAAGAAGGCGGCTACATCCTGATCAGCAAACCGGATCCGGATTATATGGACCATTATTCTCTGAATGAATTCGAGAAAGTGGAGTCGGTGGAAGGCAAGAATGTAGTGACGACCAGACAAAACACCGTGAAATTCAGAGAGTTTTTCGTCATGGAACCGGGAGAGGCACAAGGCAGCAAAGACATCGCTTATTTCGATAAGTCGAAAGTTGACGCCAGCCAGCTGGAAGCGGACAAAGAATTGATCGAGAAAATCCGTGAACGCGATGCGATCCGTCCATCCATCGGTGACGTCTATCTGAACTTGGATGACGCTTCGACTGCAATGGTAGTGGCAATTTCAAGCGAGGACGTTACGCTCGGCAATGGTGACCGCCTGACATTCCACGAACTGTACAAAGCGGATAACTGGAATTTCCTCTATAACGTGGTTGACGGCGAGTTCCGTTGATTCATATTGAATAATGCACTTTAATAAAGCCAGCTAAGGGACGAGTCCTTAGTTGGCTTTTTGTATTCGAGAACTAGTTGATTTCTCACCGCCTGTCGCTAAATTTTGAATCCGTTTTGAATTACTTTATCTACTTTTGTTTAATACAGATTTACAGAGATATCCTTATAGAAAGTGATCTGAGATATGAAGCACAACAGCGAAGACTCCCAAGGGAATAGAACCGGAGTTGGCTTTCCAACTCCGGTTCGAGCGAAGTGTTGAGATCCACTCGGGCGAAGTGCAACGAGTCCGAGTTAGCTCAGCGCAAGCCCCCAGGAAAGCGAAGCTGTTTTGCGTAATATCGGTTTCAATAGCTTTATATTTTTGCTTTCTACAACGGCTTCAACGCCTGTGTGCGGTCGAAAAACAGGAACGCGTCGTAGCGCTGCGACATCATGGACGGCACGTAATTGCCGTACGCTTCGTGTTCCGGATTGTAAACGACGCCGACTGCCCGGTGTCCGATCCAGCGATCGAACAGACGGCGGTTGCTGTCATCGAAAAGCAGCAATTTATCATGCGCGCCAGTCCGGTGCAGCAATTCTTCCCATGAATTCTTGGTAGCCGGCGGCAGCACCATTTCTTCATACGGCGCTTCCCACGCTTCCGCTGCAATGACAGTGCCTTCGTATGACCCGAAACCGATGGCGAAGACATCTTCAGGCGGATTCTGCTCGCGCAGCAATTGCCCGACATTGACCATCTTGTCGTCTTTCATATCCGTCGCCCGTGCATCGCCGATATGGGTGTTATGTTCCCAGATGATGATGCGGGCATCTGGGCCGTGATACTTGCGCAATTCATTGACCGCCTCCACCATATGCTGATCGCGGATGTTCCAGGAATCCGCGCCGCTTCTGACCATGGCCCGGTAATATTCTTCCGCGTTCTTCGCAACCAGTGAATTGACCTGGAGATTCAGGTCGGCTTCTTCTTCATTTGCATAATTCTCCGCGTTGCTCCGAATGGCGGTCAACAGCTGCGTTACTTCATCGATGCAGCCTTCCGAAAAAGTCGCATACGAAATGGCGTATTTCTCCGGTTCCCGGTTGCTCGGATCGAAACAGGAAAATGCCTGCTTCGCGAGCTCCACATCTCCGCCTTCAGGGTCCACATCATTCAAATACTGAATCACTTCTTCCATCGACTCCCAAAGGCTGTATACATCGATTCCATAAAAGCCGGTCTTTTGATCCTCCGAAGCGTTATAACCCTTCAGCCAATCAATAAAATCGGCGATCTCTTCATTGGCCCACATCCACGTTGGCCAGCGGGTAAACGCTTGTTTAAGAAGATTTCGAGCAGTCTCGTCCTCTTCAGCAAAATTATTGATGTAGCGGTGTACTTGATAAGCGGACGGCCAGTCACCTTCCACGGCAATAAGCGAAAATCCCTTTTCCTGAATCAACCGTTTTGAAAGTTCGGCACGCCAGCGATAATATTCCGAGGTTCCGTGAGTGGCCTCACCCAGCAGGACGATTTTGGCGTCGCCGACCGCTTCCAGTAATGGATCCAAATCATTCATTCCGTTGACGGGCAGGGCAAATCGGCGGATTGCTTCTTCCAGTGTAAGGTCCATGACTGCACTTCCTTTCAAAATGAACGGATATCAAAATGGCGGGGGCAGAAAAAAGCATACCCGCGAAACGGATATGCTTTTTAGCATTAATTCTTTAGAACATCCTGGAATTCCGGGTTCTTTTCAATGACACCGCGCGCAAATGAACATTGTGCATCGATGGTTTTGCCTTCATTACGTGCATATTGCACCACTTCGCTCACCAATTGTTTGCCGACGCCCTGGCCGGAAAGTTCCGGTGAAACTTCTGTATGCGTCACTGTCAGCACATCGCCATCGGGCGTATATTCGAGTGAACCCAATTCCTCTGAGTCTCTTTCAACATAGAATTTATTGTTGCCGTGTTTAACATCCATTGTATTGCCTCCTTTTTCATTTATATAGATGTATTCCCGTTATCTTTAAAAGTATTCAATAGCGGGTATGGAAAGGCAGGATTGTAATTTAAATACGGCAGGATGAGGTGATTGGATGGCGAAGGAAGAGCTGGCTGAAACTGCGGTCAATAAAATCGAGAAAATATTTGGGGAGCATAAGACTTTTAGACGCGCACATTCAAGAGGTACAGGATATGAAGCCATATTCACAGCAAACGGCGAAGGGAAGAAATGGACCGTCGCGCCACATCTCCGGGAAGGATCGACCAAAGCTGTGGTGCGATTTTCGCATAGTTCTCCTGATCCTTTTTGGACGGATAATTTATCACCGGTAAAAGGAATGGCCGTGCAATTCCAGTTGCCGGACGGGCAAGTGATGAACAGCGTCGGCGTGACGTCACCGATATTCTTTTCGCGCACTCCGGAAGTATTTACGGAAATGCTGGATATCGCGAAATCGTTTAAAAAGGGCAAGCCCCGGCTGCGGGATCTCATCACATTGTTCATCAAGTATCCCGAAAGCCGAGCGGCAATCCGCATCATACGAAAAATGCAGAGCCCGGCGAGTTTCGCGACGGGTCTCTACCATTCCATTCACGCATTTTACCTGGTTAACGGCACCGGCCAGCGCGTACCCGTCAAATTTGAGTGGCAGCCGGAAGCGGGCGTGGAGTCGTTGACGCCGGTGGAGGCTGCGTCTGTGGAAAAAGGAGATTTTGAGAAAGAGCTTGAAGAACGCGTGGTTCGAGGAGAGACGGCTTTTCGTCTGATGGCGGTGATCGGAGAGGCGGATGATCCCGTAGATGACCCGACGAAAGACTGGGCTAAAGATAGAAAGAAAGTTGAACTGGGGCGCCTGGTGCTGAAAGAAAAGACTGACGAAGCGGAAGGGTTGCTGTTTGATCCAACTATCCTGGCAGAAGGCGTCGAATGTACGGATGATCCCATCCTGCATTTTCGCAACCCGGCATATGCTATTTCCTATATGCGGAGGGAAGGGGAGAAACAGGCGAAACGCAGCTGAAAAGGCGGCATTTATTGCTTGCCGATCATAAATGGCGCGAGCCGATCACAAAAAGCTAATTGGTCAAAAATGAACCTTTTTTACTCTTCATTTGGGTAGTTTATTCGTTACTGCAATGGACTTTTCAAAAAATCTCTTCTTCAAAGCCTGCACTTTTGAGGAAATGAAGAAATTTAGGCCCTCAAAAGTGAAGAATCAACTCTTTCTCGACAAAAAAAGCTGAAGCCCAATGGGACTTCAGCTTTTCTAATGTTAACGGGCGCCTCCGCTTTTATATCAATAAAGTTTCCCTTGTCTGTAAAGAACTTCAGATAAGCGCGATACTGAATGGATGTAGCAATTTTGGCGGAGCGGGAAAGGATCTCCGTAGAATTGCGGCAGGATCATATCGAACGTTTTCTTCATTTGGGCGACAAGTTTTTGATAAATCTCTTCTTCTGTATCGTAGCGGGTTTCGCGGCCCTGCAGCCATTCGAAATATGACACGATTACCCCGCCGGCATTCGCCAGGATATCAGGGATGATTACGACGCCTTTATCGCTTAAGTAATTATCCGCTTCTTGTGTTGTCGGCGCGTTTGCACCTTCAACAATAATCCGCGCCTTGATGTCTTCCATATTGCCTTCGTGCAGCTGGTTCTCCAGCGCCGCCAGGAATAACACATCCACATCAAGTGTGAGAAGTTCATCGCGTCCGCGAATTTCGGCTTTTGCTCCGGCTTCAGTCAATTGTTCTTCAGTTGTCGGAAGATCGCCTTTATTTTTCGTGGAGAAAGCGATCAACGCCGGGATATTCAATCCTTCTTCATTATATAAAGTTACGTTGCGGTCACTGACAGCAACAACGGTGTTGTCGACCAATGGACATTTATAGGCTTCATGCGCCGTTACGGAACCAACGTTACCGAATCCTTGCACGGCCACTTTCAGTGGACGGTGAGCCATTTCCAAAGTGGTCTTAGCGAAGACATTGTCCGTTGAAGACAATAGTTCTTCTTTTTCCTTCAGGAAATCGTGGATCATGTAACGGAATGAAAAATAGACGCCTTTACCGGTCGCCTCACGTCTGCCTTTGGAGCCGCCGTTTACCACTGATTTACCCGTGAAACTGCCTAGATAAGGGGTGCCATGATGGATTTTCTTGTATTCCGCCGTCATCCAATCCATTTCACGTTCTCCTGATCCGACATCCGGTGCCGGAATATCTTTATCCGGTCCGATGACGTCAGCAAAATAACGGACGTATTTTCGCGAAATCGCATTTAATTCCTTCACGGAATAATTACGCGGATTGATGACGATACCGCCTTTGCCTCCGCCGAACGGGACGTTATGCAGGGCATTCTTCAAGGTCATCAGAAAAGCCAGGTTCATGACTTCTTCTTCGTTAACCGATTCGTGAAAACGGATTCCGCCTTTATAAGGTCCCAGTGCATCATTATGCTGTACGCGGAATGACGGGATTCGCACGACTTTTCCATTATCCAAGGGAACGCGCAAATAGGATTTATGGACTTTGTTCGGTGTAGACAGGATGGAACTGAGTGAAGTGAAAGCTTGCTGTCTCATGTCTTCAGTCAGCTCCGGCAAAAAACTTTCATCTTGCATTAGCGCATCGAGTGAAGATTGGATTATTGCATTTGTCGGTTCTTCCATTTTGCTGCACCTCCGAAATTAGTATCTCCTTTCTCCATACCCTGTCCGTATTGAAATATGCACAGGAGATTTCCGGTTTTATTCCCAGCTGTCATACTGCTCTTCTTCCGTAACTACGCGCAGATCATCGGCTGTGATGAGCATGACTTGATAATCATTCTTTTCAGCATATTGCTCCGCTTCTTTTTTAATAAATTTCGGTGAGCCGTCCGTCTCTTCATCGTACATAATCAGAATGCCGTCCGAATTCCGCAGGAAAAACTTATTTTTTTCGATAAATTGCCAAGGAGCTTCGTAGGGACGGTTCGTCAGGCTCCGGTGAAAATCCGCCTGGCGAACGATTTCTTTGTATTTCTCTTGATTTGTTTCATTCCATTTGTTTTCCTGTTCCAAAAATGGCGTGAGAAGCGCGAACTTCAATTGAGGAAATTCTTCTTTCATCTCAATGGCGACTTCTGCCGCCCAGGTCTCGACTCCCAGCTGCCCGCTGACCAGAATCCATTCCAAGCCTTCGTCAATCAAAGCGCGAAAGCGGTTTTCCAGCGCTTTCTTTATAAAGCGCACGCCAGGATTTTTATCGTCGAAAATCCCCAGCTCGTGCTGTTTGTATCCGGTGACCACCAATCGTTTCAACAAAATCCTCACCTCGTAATCGTTAAATTTTCATAGTCTCAGTTTACCGCACTCCCACTTCCTTTAATACTCTGACCAAAGGTAATGAATTATTGACAGAATAATCAATCGGATTGTGTTAAAATTTCCTCCATAAAGGAGTGAAGCCGATGGTTAATTTACGTGATATCGAAAATGCCCGCGAAAAAATTAAAGGTATTGTCCACGAGACACCGCTGCTGGTATCGGAATTATTGAATGCACAAGCAGACAGACAAATTTTTCTGAAGGCTGAACATTTGCAGAAAACAGGTTCGTTTAAAATCAGGGGAGCAGCGAATGCCATAAAACGGGCAGCACAGGACGGCGCAAAATTCATCACCGCGGCTTCATCCGGAAATCACGGGCAGGCTGTCGCTTATATCGCTGGGAAGCTCGGGATTCCGGCTGTCATAGTAGTTCCGGAAGACGCAAACCGTGCAAAAGTGGCGGCGATCGAAGCGTACGGCGGACAAGTGGAATATTGCGGTCTCACTTCCGCTGATCGTATACCACGCGCAAAGGAATTGGCTGAAGAAAACGATGGCGTTTACATCCCGCCTTATGATCATCTGGATATTATCGCGGGACAGGGTACAGTCGGCCTCGAAATCTTGGAGCAATTACCCGACGTCGATGTTATCGTAGTGCCGGTGGGCGGGGGAGGATTGATCAGCGGGATTTTGACGGCCGTAAAAGAAAGCAAGCCGAATGTCAGAATCATCGGCGTCGAGCCGGAAAGCGGCAACGACACATTTCTTTCACTCGAGGCTGGAAGAATCACGGCAACGTCAGGCAGCCAATCCATCGCGGACGGGCTGCGCACCTCGCAACCGGGTGAACTGACATTTCCGATCTTGCAAAAATACATCGACGGCATCGTGCTCGTCACTGAAGAAGAAATAAAATACGCAATGCAATTTTTCATTGAACGCACAAAACAACTTATTGAACCGTCAGCGGCTGCAGCCGTCGCAGCCGTCCTCACGGGCAAAGCGGGTGAGCAAAACGAAAAAATCGCCGTCGTCCTCTCAGGCGGAAATATCGACTTGCTGGAACTTCGGATCTGCCTCCCCGATTAGACGTTTAACTGCGTATATGCGGGGAAAAGAAATATATAAACAAAATTTATCGATGACTAAAGGAGAGGATCAGAATGGCAGATAACAAACAGCCGCATGAAAAAATGACGGAGAAGAACAATGGCTTGAACGACACTCAGGAAGTCCTTTACAGCGAAGATTTTAAAAAAGCGGACAAAGCTGGAGAACAGCAGCGCCAGGAAAGTGACGAGAAGAAAAATAATGATGATAAATAATTTCAGTGCCCCGGTGATTAAACAATCACCGGGGTTTTTTATGTTCAAACAATCTTCTAATCTTCATTGCAATAGTGACCCCGCAAAGGTAGAATAAAGTTTAAGTATTCTGAACATACCAACTGGTAGGTATGTTGAATAATATAATGGCTGGAGGGAATTTGCATGCATGTTATGGATTTATTTAAGTTAGAAGGAAAAACCGCTATCGTCACTGGGGGAGGACGCGGGCTCGGTGCTCAAATCGCACAGGGATTCGCGGAAGCAGGGGCAAACGTCGTTGTTTGTTCAAGAAAACTGGAAGCCTGTGAGGAAACGGCTGAGCTGTTAAAAGGGCTGGGCGTCAAAGCGCTGGCATTAAAATGTGATGTAACAAATGAGCAGGACGTGGAAAATGTCATCCGGAAAACCGTAGAAGAATTCGGTACGGTCGATGTTCTGGTGAATAATTCAGGAGCGACGTGGGGCGCGCTGGCGGAAGAAATGCCGCTCGAAGCCTGGCAGAAAGTGATGAACGTCAACGTAACGGGGACATTCCTGATGAGCCGGGCAGCAGGACAAGTGATGATTAAACAAAAGAGCGGGAAAATCATCAATATTTCTTCTGTCGCGGGACTTGGCGGAATCGATCCGGAGTTGATGAATACCATCGGCTATAACACGAGCAAAGGCGCGGTCATCACGTTCACAAAAGATCTGGCAGCAAAATGGGGCCAGCACAATATCAATGTCAACGCGATCGCGCCAGGATTCTTCCCGACAAAAATGTCGGAGGTCCTGATCGAGCGGGGCAAGGAGCAATTTTTGAAGCAGACGCCGTTGAACCGTTTCGGCACCGATGAAGATTTAAAAGGAGCCGCCTTGTTCCTGGCTTCAAAAGCATCCGATTATATTACGGGAGATGTCGTCATCGTTGATGGAGGCATGCACGCCCTTTAAAGAATGGGAGGTAAGACAATGAAAGACAGGATCAAAGAACAGAGCATCATCTTTTTCGAAAAAAAGGGCTTCAGCGAAACGTCGATCCAGGATATCGTGGAAGCGCTGAATGTCACAAAAGGCACGTTTTACTATTATTACAGCAGCAAAGAGCAGCTGTTGATGGAAATTCATAAAGAGTATATCGACGACCTGCTGCAGCGCCAGCAAAAAATCATCGACAGCGGCGAAAGCCAAAAGGACAAGCTGAAAGGGATCATCCACTTGCTGATTTCCGATATCGTGAGAAACGGGGATAGCGGCAAAGTGTTTTTCCGTGAAATGCGCCATTTGACAGATGACAACGCGACGGAAATCAAGAAGAGACGCGAGCAATTCCGCCTTAATATAGAAGAAGTTATTCGGCAAGGGGCGGAAAACGGTGAATTCCGGAAACAATTGCAGCCGGATATGACGGCACTTGCGGTATTAGGCATGACCAACTGGACGTATCAATGGTTCAATACAGCCGGCGAATTGACGGCGGATGAACTTGCAGAACAATACAGCAGCATCGTTTTGGATGGCATCAATACACGGAACGAAGGATGAGGTGGAGAAATGGCTTACGAAACGAACGTAAAAGTGCGTTTTTGCGAAACCGATGCACTCGGGCATATCAGCAACATCAGTTATTTTATCTATCTGGAGGAAGCGCGTACCGACTTTTTTGTTGAGCTGGGCTTTGGGGCAGATCTGGAGGACTGGAAAGTCATCATGGCTTCCGCTAAATGCGATTTTGTTAGGCAGGGGTATTACAACCAAAAATTGAAAGTGGTTTCTGAAGTCCAGAAAATCGGACGGTCGAGCTTTACAATTGTCCACCGGATTGAAGATGCGGAAAATGGCGAGTTGATCGCAAAAGGCGAAGCGAGCGCCGTCTATTATGATTTTAAGGCGCAGAAATCCGAGAAGGTTCCGGACCATCTTCGCAGCGTGCTTGAAAAACATCTAGTGAAGGAGACGGTAGCGAATGATTAATGAAACATTGAATTATCCAGGCGCAGGTTTTCTTTATCAGCCTTCAGAAACGGAAGCGGTATTTACGCCTGAAGATGTAAGTGACGAGCATCTGCTGATCGGTAAAACGGCCAAAAGGTTTTTGGAAAAGGAAATTCGCCCGAACAATGAAAAGATCGAGCAGCAGGATTTTGAGCTGGTGAGGGAGCTCATGCAAAAAGCGGGAGAGCTTGGGTTGCTGGCGCATAGTGTGCCGGAAAAATACGGCGGACTGGGTCTTGATAAAATCAGTAAAGGCATTGTCGGGGAAAATCTGGGATCCGCTGGCGGCTATGGCGTCGCCCATTCGAATCATACCTGCATCGCGACGTTGCCGATCACGTATTTCGGCACCCCGGCGCAAAAAGAGTACTATTTGCCGAAGCTGGCATCCGGTGAATTCATCGGCGCTTATTGCCTGACAGAACCGGAAGCGGGATCAGATGCGCTTTCTGCGCGGACTACTGCTGTACTGAACGAAGCAGGCACCCATTATTTATTGAACGGCAGTAAAATGTTCATCACCAACGCGGCATTTTCGGATACATTCATTGTTTATGCAAAAGTGGATGGCACGGCTTTTACCGCTTTTATCGTAGAAAAAGATTTTCCAGGGCTGTCGCTCGGTGCTGAAGAAGCGAAGATGGGCATCAAAGGTTCTTCTACGCGCACAGTCAGCTTCGATAACTGTGAAGTGCCGGTTGAAAACTTATTAGGAACAGTCGGAAAGGGGCACGTCATCGCTTTGAATGTCCTGAATCTCGGCCGTTTCAATTTAGGATCCGCCTGTATGGGCGCCGCGAAATACGGGCTGCATCTGGCAGCCGCCTATACGAAAGAACGGAAGCAATTCGGCAAAGCGATTTCGGAGTTTCCGGCAACACAGGAGAAATTGGCGTTGATGGCAGTGCGCATATTTGAATCGGAATCGCTGCAATACCGCACTGCCGGTTATCTGGAAGATGCACTTGGTGGGCTTTACGACAGTGAAGACCACTCGCTGATTGCGAAACGCCTGATGGAATATGCCACTGAATGTGCGGTCTGCAAAGTGCACGGTTCAGAAACGCTCGACTTTGTAGCGGATGAAGCGCTGCAGCTGCACGGCGGCTACGGCTATATCAAAGAATACAAAGTGGAGCAAATGTATCGGGATTCGCGGATCAACCGCATTTTTGAAGGCACCAACGAAGTGAACCGCCTGTTGATACCAGGCGGATTATTAAAACAGGCCGGCAAAGGAACTCTGCCGTTAGGGGAGTATATCGCGCAGGCGGTCGCCGAAATGAACAATCCGAAAGTTGGTTCCATCGGCATTATTTCCCGGGAAATAGAAGCCGTTCATGCCATTCGCCGCGTTTTCCTACTGGCTGCAGGCATGGCCTTTGAAACCTTCGGAGAAAAGTTGGCTGAACAGCAGGAGACATTGATGAAACTGGCGGACATTGGCATCCAGCTGTATGCGGCAGAATCTGCCGTATTGCGGACCCAAAAAACGCTTGCCAAAAATGGTGAAGAAAAAGAGACGCTGAAAGTCGAACTGACCAAAGCGCTGCTCGACGAAGCCCTGCTGAAGGTTGAAATGTCCGCGCGCAGAATGATGCAGGGAATTTCAAGCGGCCGCGCATTAAAAGACAGCATGGCGCTTGCCAGCAATGAACTCAGCCGCCTTCACGCGGAACAAAGCAATGCAACCAAACGACATATTGCTGCAGCTGTTCTGGAAGCGGAACAGTATATTAGCTAAGGGGGATAATATAATGAAAGTAATCAAATTTGAACAATACGGCGGACCTGAAGTACTCCAATATATAGATGAAGAACGTCCAGAACCGGGTGACAACGAAGTGTTGGTTGAAGTAAAAGCAATCGGCGTCAATTACGCGGATACAGCCCGCCGTGAAGGGCAATACGTTGTGCCGACGCCGTTGCCTTATATTCCCGGTTCAGAAGCAGCGGGTGTAATTGTGGCAACTGGCAGCAAGGTCAAAAGATTTGAAGTGGGCATGCGTGTGTCGGCGCTGATTGAATCCGGCGCCTATGCTGATTATGTGACAATTGACGCGAATACACTCATTCCGATTCCGGATGAAGTGGATTTTGAACAGGCGGTGGCATTGCCGTTGCAAGGTTTGAGTGCCTATCATGTCTTGACCACGATGGGCCGGCTTGAAAAAGGGGAGACGGTGCTGATTCATGCGGCAGCAGGCGGCGTTGGGGCGATTGCCGTTCAACTCGCAAAACTATTCGGTGCAGGGAAAATCATCGCCACCGCCAGCTCAGCGGAAAAGCTCGAACACGCCAAAGCACTTGGCGCGACACATCTCGTCGATTACACAAAAGAGAATTGGGTCGAAGAAGTGAAAAGCATCACGGAAAACAAAGGGGTCGACCTGGCGCTTGAAATGGTCGGCGGGGAAGTATTCAATAAAACATTGAAATGCCTGGCACCTTTCGGCCGTCTCGTTATTTTCGGTGCTGCCAGCGGTGAACAGGCACAATTTCATCCAGGGCAATTGATGAGAAAAAATCAATCGGTCATCGGCTTTTTCCTGCCGCAGATCATGCGCAAACCGGAGCTGTTCCAAAAGAGTTTGCAGGAGCTGCTCGGTTATATGGCGAGCGGCGAGTTGAAACTGACAATCGGCGGCAGCTATCCACTTGCTGAGGCGGCAGACGTTCATCGTATGCTCCAAAGCCGCAAGACAATCGGGAAACTGGTTCTCAAACCATAACAGGCGCAGCAAAACTCTCATCTCTCACTCTAGGTGAGAGTTTTGTGCGCGTAATTCTGAAGGAGGCAATAATTATGAAGATACTCATTGTTGGTGCTGGCGCCATTGGCGGCTATTTCGGTGGCCGCCTTCTTGAAAAAGGGGAAGACGTCACATTTTTGGTGCGCGACAGACGAAAGGAAGAGCTCGAAACAACCGGGTTGAAGATAGAAAGCGTGAATGGCGACTGCTTGCTTACACCCAAATTGATTACCAAAAGCAGCGAACCGGAAACCTATGACGTGGTGCTGCTGTCAACGAAATCCTACCAGCTGGCAGGAGCTGTTGAAGATGTGCGGCCGTTTGTTGGAGAAGAGACGATGGTGCTGCCGCTGCTGAACGGCATCTCCCACATCGATCAACTGGTCGAAGCTTTCGGTGAGCAGTCGGTCATTGGCGGTCTGTGCTTTGTGGAAGCGACTCTGGGTGAAAACGGGACCATTGTCCAGACCAGTCCGCTGAATCAACTTGTTTACGGAGAACGAAGCGGTGAACAAAGCGACAGGATCAAACGCTTGAAACAATCTTTCGAAGGAACAAAAGCTGAATTTATCCTGAGCAATAACATCAACCAGGAAATGTGGCATAAATATTTGTTCATCACGACGATGTCGGGCATCACAACTTTATTTGAAGAGCCAATCGGTCCGATCCGCGAACTTGAATCCGGCCAACGGACCATTGCGGCGTTGCTGAACGAACTGGAAGAAGTGATGGAGAAATTCGGAGCTCCTATCGAGCGGGGGATTTCAAGCAAGCTGCTGGAGAAAATCAACAGCCTGGGCGAAGGGATGAAATCTTCAATGCAGCGTGATGCTGAGAAATCCCAGCCGGTTGAAGCAGATCATCTGCAGGGATATCTGCTGGAAAGAGCGCAAGAATTGGAAGTTTCAGTCCCAGTTCTTGAAACGGTTTACACGAAACTGAAGCTTTATGAAAAAGGTGTAAATAATTAACTGAAATTTAAATAGACGGAACATTTACAAAATTGTTTCATTGACCTATGATTAAAGGGCAAACGTGAAAGCGTTTGTCCAATATATAAAGAAGAGGGAGTTGAGAGATTTGAATGCTATTGCACTCGCGGCCATTGGACTTTTCATCTTTGCTTTAGGTTACCGCTTTTATTCTAAATTTGTAGCAGAGAAAATTTTCCGGCTGGATCCAAATTACGTGACGCCGGCCCACAAGTACAAAGATGGCGTGGACTTTGTCCCGACCAATAAATATGTCTTATGGGGACATCATTTTACCTCCGTAGCCGGGGCTGCTCCAATTCTTGGGCCAGCGATTGCTGTCTATTGGGGCTGGCTGCCCGCTGTATTATGGGTAGTTCTCGGAACGGTGTTTGCTGCCGGGGTACATGATTTCGGTACGCTCGTCCTTTCCGTAAGAAATAAAGGACAGTCTGTCGGAACACTTGCGCACCGCTTGATCGGACAGCGCGGGAAAGTATTATTCCTTTTCATCATTTTAATTTTGGTGCTGATGGTTAATGCCGTGTTTGCATGGGTTATCGCGAACTTGTTCATTTCTTTCCCGGCAAGCGTCATTCCGGTATTCATCCAAATTCCGCTTGCAGTCTGGATCGGCTTTGCGGTTTACAAGAAAAACATCAAAATGCTTGTGCCTTCGTTGATTGCACTGGCAGTAATGTATGGTGCTGCAATCCTTTCAAGCCAATACGAATTTCTGCAAATTGACCTTGTCCGCTATATGGGCGGGGAAGAAGGGGCCGGCCTGTTCGGGCTCGGCGCGATTTCAACCGCGTTCTTTATCTGGATTATCGTATTGATGGTTTATGTGTACATCGCTTCGACGTTGCCGGTATGGCAATTGCTCCAGCCGCGCGATTTCATCAACTCGCATCAATTGATCGTCGGCCTCGGAATTCTGTATTTAGGGCTATTATTCACAAATCCTGAAATCACAGCGCCGATGACGAATACGGTGACCGACGTTTCCTGGTTCCCGCTGCTGTTTATCACGATTGCCTGCGGTGCGATTTCCGGTTTCCACGGACTCGTATCTTCGGGAACTTCTTCCAAACAGCTTGATAAGGAAACAGACGCACGTTTTGTAGGATATCTTGGAGCTGTCGGAGAAGGAATATTGGCGTTGATTTCGATTATTGCCGTTATTACATTATTCCCTGACCGGGAGGCATTCCTTGCCACATACAGCAGTTTTGCTGCTTCGAGCGGCTCGGGTCTTGGGGCATTTATCCAAGGGGCGTCTCAATTGGCAACAGGCTTGATGATTCCTTCGGCAGTGGCTGCAACGATTGTATCTGTCATCGTGGTATCCTTTGCGGCTACAACACTTGATACATCTGTCCGTTTGATGCGCTATATCATCTCGGAGCTTGGGGTCGAATACAACATCCCGTCTCTGGAGAAAAAACATGTTGCCACTACGATTGCAGTTGTAGCGAGTGCGGCGCTTGTATTGATTCCGGAAGGACCGAATGGTTTCGGTTCCGGCGGATATCTGCTATGGCCGCTGTTCGGAACAGCGAATCAGCTCCTGGCAGGAATCAGTTTGCTTCTGATTTCCATCTGGCTCAGAAAACTTGGCCGAAACTATATGATTACGATCATACCGATGATTTTCCTGATGTTCATGACGCTGTGGGCGATGTTCCAGCAGGTGTTCCTGCAATGGGCCTGGTACGCTGCCGCACCGAATATGCTGCTGTTCGTGTTCGGAGCCATCATTTTCGTCTTTGCATTATGGATCATCATTACAGCTATCCAAGTTCTATCCAATAAAAATAACCCGCCGAATCTAGAAGACTAATAAATAGAATATTTGCGCAGAAGGGATCATACTTGATGTGATCCCTTTCGCATTTATTACAAAAAAAGAGGTGTTATTATGCCGATCACCGATAATTTGAAAAGGCTGATCAAATGGTACGAAGCGGTGCTCGAACATCCGCATAAAACGGAAATCGCGCGTGAGCTGCGGGCGGAAGACGATTTGTTTCTGCTGATGCTTTACTCGGAAATGCTGGGGATCCCGAATCCCGCCTATTATTATACGCTTGAACTGTATCCTTATATGATCGAAGAATTCCATGACTGGCATCTGCGCATGGGCATGGAAAAATCACCGTTATCCGGAATCCGCTGCTGCTGATTTCAATGAAAAGAGGTAAAAGAATGGACGTTTTATCGAAAAGCATCATCTTTGTAGGAGGCAAAGGCGGCGTCGGCAAATCGACGTCGGCTGCCGCCATCGCCTCCAAATCCGCTGACAGCGGTTTTAAAACTTTGCTGATTTCGACAGACCCCGCCCATAACGTCGGGGACATCTTCAATCAGAAAATCGGCGGCAATACGAAAGAAATCGCCAAAAATCTCTATGCACTTGAAATTGATCCGGAGATCGAAACGGAGAAATACATCAAAGGGGTGAAAGAGAACATTAAAGGGACCGTTCACACGAGTATGATGGAAGAAGTGAACCGTCAGCTTGATACAGCGAAAGCTTCTCCTGGCGCTGACGAAGCGGCGCTGTTTGATAAGCTGATCCATATCATTCTGGAAGAACGCCAAAATTTCGATAAACTGGTGTTTGATACAGCACCGACAGGCCACACCATCCGTCTTCTGACATTGCCGGAATTGATGGGAGTGTGGATCGAAGGGCTACTCGATAAGCGGCGCAAGACGAACGAAAACTATTCCGCGCTGTTAAATGACGGTGAACCGCGTGAAGATCCGATTTATGATGTGCTGCGCGAGCGCCAGGAACGTTTTTCAAAAGCGCGCGATATATTATTGAATGAAGAGGAAACCGGTTTTATTTTCGTATTGAATCCGGAACGCCTGCCGATCCTGGAGACGAAAAAAGCGCTGGAATTACTGCATCAATACCATTTGCATGTGAAAACGCTGATCATCAATAAAGTCCTGCCGGAAGAAGCGGATGGCGACTTTATGATGGAACGCAAGAAGCACGAAAAGAAATACATGGAACTGATCCGGGAAACTTTCCCGAAACAACAGCTGATTTTCATCCCGCTATTTTCACAGGACATCATCAGCATGGATCAGTTGAAAATGTTCAGCGGAAATTTTGAGCAAGGAGGAATAGCGTGAAAGCATTTGTGATTGAACAAGGAGAATTGAAAATAACAGACATGCCGGAACCGGAAGCGAAAAAAGGTGAGGTGCTTGTCGCTTTAAAAACCGCGGGGATCAATCGCCGCGATTTGAACCTGGTAAACCGCCACGGCATTAAGCCGGAGCCGCTGATCATCGGATCGGATGGGGCAGGTGTTGTGGAAGCGGTGGGAGAAGGTGTGTCGAACGTTGAAGTCGGCGATGAAGTCATCATCAATCCGGCGCTTCGCTGGTTTGCGAATAGTGATGCTCCGCCGCCGGAATTCGATATTCTGGGAATGCCCGACCACGGAACATTTGCGGAAAAAATTGCTTTATCTGCCGAGCAGGTTGAGAAAAAACCTCATCATCTTACATGGGAAGAAGCGGGTGGCCTTGCGCTGCCGGCTTTGACCGGCTACCGTGCTTTGTTTACAAAAGGAGAAGTCAAAAAGGGCGATACGCTATTCATACCGGGAGCGGGGAGCGGTGTTGCCACGTTTCTGATCCAGTTTGCGAAAAATATCGGAGCCCGCGTGATTGTCACTTCGAGAAGCGAAGACAAGATGGCCCATGCCAAAGAAATTGGCGCTGACCTGGCCATCGCAACCGACAGTGACTGGGTAAAGGAATTGGAAAATGAGACGGTCGATTTGGCCATCGACAGCGTCGGTGCAGCGACTTTCAACCGCACACTCGATGTCCTGAAAAAAGGCGGCCGAATTGTCATTTTTGGTGCGACAACAGATGACGTCGTCGATTTCGATCTGCGGAAATTCTTCTATGGCCAATATCAATTATTTGGTTCGACCATGGGAAGCCGTGACGAATTGCGCGAAATGATCAATCATCTTGATCAATACAAGATGCATCCGATTGTCGGTAAAGTCTTCGAACTCGACGAAGCACAGCAGGCATTCGATTATTTGAAAGACGCCAAGCAATTCGGAAAAGTAATTTTGCGGATCAGCTGATAATAATGAAACCTGACGGCAGTTCATCCGTATTAAGGAGTATAAGAACCAACATTACTGGAGGTAATGAATAATGGAAACCAAAGGATTAAAAGTCCTCGTCCACGCCAGTGCGTTTTTTGCTCCGTTCCTTGTGCCGTTTATCGTGTTTCTGATTTCTGAAGACAAAGATGTAAAGCGCCTATCGATTCAGGCTTTGCTGTTCCAAATAGTACTCGGAGCGCTCCTGTTCGCTTCTGGCCTGCTCACCGTCATACTGATCGGTATTCCAATGTTGATCGTATTCGGTCTTATCGGTGTAATCGTTCCGATCCTCGGCATCATCACTGCCTTGAACGATCAGCACTTCAGCTATCCGATAGTTGGCAGCTGGTACTATTAAGAAAAGCGGTAGAGTCTAGACAAAAAAGTCCTTCGGGGCTTTTTTCTTTACGGAAAACCGTTCGTAAAGGTATACGGGAGATGGCGAACGTTCGTAAAGTGTTTTGACACGTTTACGAACGTTCTTTTCGGTCTTTTTTAGCCCTTTTCAAAGCGTTCGTAAAAGTGTACTTTTACGAACGGTTTTATTTTAAAGAAAGAATATTCGGCTCCTCTTCATGTGCATGAGAATTAATGTTACTCTAATAAGGATATACTTTAGTCAGAATTGCATGTTAATTAGATGTAGTTATTTACTCTCAAAAGAACGGAAAAAGAAAGTTAGGAAATAAAAGACTTGCATGATTCGTTAGCTAAAATATTCTGTTTTGTTAAGAGCTTGAGCTTTAACTATTTAACAATAAGGGGAATGAAATTTGATTATAAAAAGAAAATTTGGAGACAGGGCAGATTGGCAAAGAGTTTCAGAAAGGCACTATACTCAAGCATATTTCGATTCGCCTGAGTACCGCGGATATGTAACCTTGTTAAGCATAGAGAAAGCAACTCAACCTCTTTGGACAAAACATAACTCGCAGGAGATTTGTATCGTGGACAATGGCTATGAATGGCTGCAGCACTTTCCCGAAAACCAGCACCATTCAGTCACTACTGTATTTGACCAAAATGAGAATGTGGTTCAATGGTATATTGACATCTGCTTGAAAAATGGACTGCTAAATAACAAGCCGTTTATGGATGATTTGTTTCTAGATATAATCTTGCTGCCATCGGGCTTGATTATTGAAAAAGATAAAGACGAAATCGAGAAAGCATTTTCGCGTGGCATTATTTCCAAAGAAATGTATGACCTTGCATGGGCAGAATTTGATAAGATACTCAATCAAATAAGGAAAAAAGAATTTCCATATCTAAATCTATCTCATTTTCATAAAGAGAAATTGGTAGCTGAAATGAGGGGGGGAACTATTTCTACTATAAAAGGAAAAATAGATATCTGACCACATCGCATATGCGGTGGAAGAAGTCTCAATGAACAATCTGTAGAGTTTACATATCATCAGATTATAGGTTGTAAAACGATATGTTAAAATAGTATAAAAAACAAAATATTAAAAAAGATAGGGGAAATTAATGAATTTCAAAGACTATGATTATAAAGAACGCAAAAAGAAAGTTGAGGAAATCCTAGACAATACAGATAAGGTTAATGAAGTTACTTTATTTCCAAGGGACGAAGATTTTACCTATACTAATGGTTACAAAGCGTGGGCTGGTGCTTTATTTGTCGACTTAAGAAACTCTACAAATTTATTTGCTGACAAGAATGACGTAGACATAGCAAAAGTAATTCGTGGATTTACTTCTGAAGTAATTGAGATTCTAAAAAAAGATAGCGATAGTAACCTAAAAGAAATTGGCATAAGAGGGGACTGTGTGTATGCTGTTTACTCAACTCCTCTCCAGTCCGATATTTATGATATTGCTGATAGAGCTTTCCACATAAACACTTATATCAAAATGCTAAATAAATTATTAGTAAACAGAAACTTGCCAAGTATTAAAGCTGGGATTGGGTTAGCTGCCCAACAAACATTAGCGGTTAAAGCGGGCAGAAAATCTTCTGGTATACATAACTTGGTATGGATTGGAGAAGCTGTCGCCAAAGCTGCAAACCTTTCAGATTTAGGAAACAAGGGTTCTATCGATCCGATTGTAATGTCCAGCACTTTCCATCATAATTATTTGAAAGCACAAAATGGAAATGATCCAAGTAGCACAAAATGGTGGAAACAAGGATATGATAATCAGTATGGTACGTTTTACCATGCAAATTTGGTTAAATCGGATTTCAATAGTTGGATTGAAAGTGGAATGAAGTAGTGAATCAATAACACTAGTTATTATTTTTGAAAAAAATAACTAATATTGACAATAGGTAAAGTTGATATCAAAAACTCATACAGTTTTTGGGAATTCAAAACCAACTCCACTTCTAAGATTTTTTAGAAGTGGAGTTGGTTTTATAAGTTTGTGAATGCCCAATAATAACTTGTAGAATAATATTCGTTTATTTGACCATTATAAGTAAATGTACTACCTTCCCACATATCAATGTTTTCTAATTGCTTAGTAAATATGTTTTCTTTCTCAGCATACTTGGTTTCATCAGTTAAATTGCTATACACACGAGAAGATATAGAAATATGGTTAGGTTCTTTAGCCAAATCACTCAACTTAACAGCTTTATTAACAGCATTACCTGCCCAAAAAAGTCCTTTATTATTTGAATCTCCGTTTATCCCAATTTTCGTACATAAAACAATTCCATCATCTATCCCAATTCCAAAATCTATTGCTGAATACTTCGATAAAAGCTTGTTAATTCCACTTTTGTTATCCGCGATGATGTATTTCATGTGCAAAGCAGCCTTTACCGCATTACTTAAAGTGTAAATATTTTTACCAGGAAAAAACACCAATATACTGTCTCCGTTAAAGCTTCTTACAGCGCCACCTAATTTACCGGCAATAGTTACAACAGTATGAAAATACGCCATATGTATTTTAGCAACGGTCGATTTATTGTGTTTATTAAGAATTGTTGTAGAGCCTCTCATATCAATATGTAAAACTGTAGCCTCAAATTTGAGTCCGCTATTTCCGAATGTCAATTTACTATCATTTATATCAGGGACATACGTGATTTCTGATGAAGTGAAATTGCCATCAATTATATTTTTTACCTTAAAGTTGATGTCATCCAAAGTACTCATGTCCACTCTCCTACAGGAAATTTGAAAAGAAAACGAAAGCTAGTAAAAGAAGTGTTGAAGCAAATAAAAACTTTAATACTTCATTAAATTTTTCTGATTTAGATTTCATGATACATGAGATTTCATAAACCTGTTGAATTAATTCTTCTTCAATAATATTCTCAAATTGGTCTTCTGGTATTTGATTGAAGTGATTCAGAAATTCCACTTTACTTCGCTTAGATATATGATCAAAGTATATTATTGATTGCTCTTCTTGAGTATAATTCCTAGCACCTCGGGGTCTTATTATTTCAAATAGCACTACATAGATTTGATACAGCAATAAAATTACAAGTGACAATCCAGTTAAAAAGGTAAAAATTGAAAAAAGGAAGGCCAGTTGATCACTTAATTTAAAAGGATTTATGAACTCTAAATCTTTTGCGAATTCAATAGTTGCAGTAAATAATAAGCCATATACAATTAATAAAGCTCCAGCTTTTTGGTCAATAAATTTTATTAAATCTTGGATATTAGAATGATTGAACTGTAACAATTCGTGTTTATTCATTTTTCCTCCCTTGGAAAGAACGACTAATTTCCTTACAGAGATGTCGTTTCAATAGTCCAGTGTCTTAATTTATCGCGCAGGAAGACAATACTGATGCCATTGCGAATAAAGTCTGCTAAAGCTATGCCGGAGTTAATGTGGACTGAGCCCTTCATTTGAGCAAAGGCTGCCGCGTATTTAGTCACCGATAGGATGATAATCAAATTTGCAAATTCGTTTATTCGATTTTCCTAGTGACGGAATTTAAGGATTGCTTCTAGATAGCTCGATTCTTTGATAACTCCAGATAGAGGATTTATAGAAATGAAATTCCCTTTAAAATTCGGATATTTTTTAGCATCATTACTTATCTCAACAATTGCTTCGAATATATTAAAAATTTTAAGATAGCAACAAATTTTATCACCATCTGCATTCATAAAAGCTAAATGATTTTTAGCGTCTTCATCTTGAAAGTTAAACATTGCTTTCTTATCAATTAAACCGATTGTTCCTCTAATTGGATATGTTGATGAAAAATCTTCCGATAAATTATCATCGAGCATACAATTTCTAATCATTTCACCGGTGGAATCTTCAAAATAATTATCGCCTAACCAATAAAAAGCTAGTTCATAAGCAATCTTGAGGAGTGCTCTTTTATATTGTATTAAGTCAAAACTAGCTTCCATCAAAATTTTGGGGTATGAATCAGTAACTTCTAAAATCTGCTCGTTTATTTCGTCCTGTGTCATCGCAGGTTTACCATTTCGTTTAAGTACCTTGTTTATCATTATAGGCAATTTATCTTTATCTTTTTTGTCTATCAAAATATTCAATGTTCCAGTTCCATCTTCATTAATTATCTTTTCAACTTTTGGGAGAATATATACTTCTTTTGGTTCACCATCTTTACTAAAACGGTAATCTATACGTTGGTTGGGGTCGTTTGCAAGTACTCCTTTCTCTAAAGGATTAGGTATAATTCCCGATTTACCACCGATCTTTAAAAGCATTCTTTCAGATTGAATCAACCAATGATTTACCAGGTGGTGATCTATACTGTGTCCAAGTCTATCATTACAGCTTTTACAGACGTTTGTGGTTATAAGTGTGCCTCCAATAGCATCTGGAAAGATATGTTCTTTGGTTAAATTCTCCTTTTGCTGTTTGCATATTATACATTTCATCTAAATATCACCCCTTTTTAAATTATTTTAATTGTACATCTATTATCACATATTATATTTATTGGTTAAATTGATATTTTGCGAACAATTAAAAATAAAGAGAAAATTATATAAATCACTCAAGTTATCTTTCGTTCTTCTGAAAGATGAAGTTTTTCTATAATATGGAAATATATTAAATTCGGTTTACATATGACATATTATCGGAAGTAAATTAAATCAAACTGCACTCTGCTTCTTCCCAGACTCTTTATTTTCATAATAAATATTCCTTATCCTCCATACTCTATGTAACTTTTAGAAAACAAAAAAAGACCTCCAACCGGTGAAAAATCACTGGCTGGAGGTCTTCTTTGGTATACCGGTAAGTTCGTCAAATGGCTGCAAGGATCAAGCCAATGGAAGCGTAAATGATGACAGTGAAGAATACACCCATCATATGCACTAAGGAAAAAAAGAACATTTTATTGGCCCAGGCCTCGATTCCCAATTTGCGGGAGCCGAAAAGGCTGAGTGCCAGCCACATTAAACCTAAAAGCAATGACACCAAAGTCAGGCCGAGGCTGAGCGGCAGGAACAAAAAGCTGGAGAGCACCAGTAAAACCAAATAGATGTTGCTTTGGAGATAAGTGCGCTTGGCGCCTTTGGCGACCGGAAGCATCGGGATATTCGCTGCTGCGTAATCTTTCTGTTTACGGATGGCGATTGCATAGAAATGCGGCATCTGCCAAATCACCATGATCAAGAACAACGCCCAGCATGCGGGATGCCAAATATCAGGGGCCACCGCGGCCCAGCCGATTAAAGGAGGCATAGCGCCTGAAATGCTGCCGACTTCGGTATTCCAGATGGTATAGCGTTTTGTCCACATCGTATACGGGACTACATAGAAAAACACGCCTAAGAATCCGAGCAGCGATGCTAAGGGCGAAGCGATGTACAGCAGGATCAATCCGATGACCAAAAACAGGCTTGCCACTATTGCCACTTTCTTGATCGAAATGGCGCCTGTCACTGTCGGACGGGATTTCGTCCGTGCCATGATAGCATCGATGTCGCGGTCATAAATATTATTGAATGAGCCGGACGCTGCGATAATGGCGGTTGTTCCTAAAAACGCTAAGATGATATTTCCGATATTATCGATAAAACTGTATTCATACGTATATAAAGCGAGCATCAATCCGGCGGCCATCGGGATCAGATTCGACTTGATGATTCCCGTTTTCACCACTTGAGCCCATAATTTCTTTTGCGATTGCTTTTTCATTACATTTATATCTCCTCTTATATCCACAGATTTACTATAACCCAGCGGACAAGGGGAGCTCCATCATTTTCGCTCTTTTGTGGATATTAATTTGAACATTTTAAGTCTATTTGCTCAAATGGTAAAGTTTAACGCTCGTTAGAAAAAATGCATATTCCCTTTTTTATTCAAAATAATTATTTTGCAAATAAAGGCTCCCGTTTCGCGGCCGATTTATACCAATGCCAGCAAAGGTAAAAAATCAGCACCGCATCAATCAAGTCGCCGCCATAATACATCAGCATGCTGCCAGCTTCGGCTTCAGCCCGGGGTACACCTTCCGGAGGAGTGGCGTAAAGTGTTTTTGCCAGGATCTTATGCCCCGCCAAAGCGACGATCAACACGATGGAGCGGTACAGGAAACTGAAACGATGCGGCGTGACATCAAAATAGACGATGGAAACGGTAAACAGATAACCCGCTAAGAAGATGTGCAGGTGAATCACGGCGTAAAGGAAGGCAGATTCATGCATTAAATGATACAGACTGGTCAGGTAAAGCACATACAATCCGCCGATATTTAACAAGGCTGCAGTCACAGGATGGTTTATTAAGCGGAACGGCGGACTTTTCAGCACAGCCGTCACTGTTCTGGCGGCGGATGTGTTCAAGGTGCGCAATAAAAGCGTCATCGGACAAGACATGGCAATCAGGAGCGGGGCAAGCATGCCAAGAAGAAGGTGGACCGCCATGTGCATCCGGAAATCCAGATGTGCCTGCTCAGCCAGAGGACCCACCAAAGCGGCGGTTGCACTGATTATTCCGAAGCTCCAAAAAACAATCCGGTGCCATGGCCAATTTCGATATTTTTGATTGCTGAAGTAAACAGCAGCCAAATAAGGTGAAATACCAAGTAAAGCTATTAACAGAAATAAAGGCAGAAATTCTCCTGAATCCATTAAAGTGTGATGATCATGCATGGGAATTGCCCGCTTTCTTTTTCTTTGAAAAACGGGTCTGGGAAAGGATGAACAGGCCAATTACTATAAATATGACCGCACCAATATTCCATACCAGATCATATGGCAGAATGTCGACCCCATACCTGACTTGGTGAAGATTCAATACTTTGTGGTTGATCAAGCCGTCAAAAAGTTGAAACGATCCAGCTCCCAGAAACGCAGCGCCTGTCCACTTGACGGGCCATAATGCATTTCGCCGGCGAAGATCCGCAAGCAGAAAGAGCGAGAAGATGGCGGCAAACCAGGCAAAGGAATTCAGTAAACCGTCGGAAAGAATGCCGATTTGGGTCGTCGCCAAGTCATAAAAATGATGCCATTGCAGCAATTGATGGAAAACCACTTCATCCATAAACGCGATGAGCCCGATGCCAAACAGCAGCCCCGACCAGAAGTTGCGGCTGCTGAAGAGAACCTGATTGCCTGCGGTTCCATTAGAGCTTGAATTTGTCCGATTGACCGCCATCGAATTCCTCCTTCACTCAAATAATTTTCATGTATTTTGTATCACATTTACCCGGATTTTCAATTTACTAAGCGGATGGGTGAAACAAGCTTTTAACGCAAATAAAAACGGAGAAAAGAGGCTCGCAACAAGCTTCTTTTCTCCGTTTCAATTGAAATCTATTCGACGATATAAGCCAGGGCTTTTATCGCCTGATCGCATGTCTCCACCGTTGCATTTGCTTTAGCGGATAATTCTTTCAGCGGGTGGTGTAATTTTTCCGGACGGATGATGATGACCGGCTTGCCGACTGCAAGGGCGGCGCTGGCATCCATCGCTGTGTTCCATTGTTTGTATTGCTCGCCGAACAACGCGATAACCAGATCGGCTTTGTGCATCAGCACACTTGTCCGCAGATTATTGAAGTTCGAGGCGGCGGCGTCTTTATAGACCGCGCCAGGCTGTTCGCCAAGAATTTCTTCGCCGATATTATCGGAACGGTCATGGTCTTCCATCGGACCGACAAAATCAACCGGCAGATCGAGTGCCAAAGATTTCTTTTTGATTTCGTCGCGCCATGTACTGTGAATTTCTCCTGCAAGATAAACGGTCAGTCTCATGATTCACCCTCCAAAACCCATTTCTTTCAGTGTATCATACTTTCAGAAAGGGATTGGAATCAGACAATCATGCGCTCTTTAGTGATGACGGGAATGGCTGAAAGCACATTTTCCATCTTGAAAGTACGCTTTTCTTTCCGCAAAAAGCAATACGCCTGAAACGTTTCGCCGCTCACTTTCAGAATTTTGATCCGGCGTTTGCTAATGCCCCCGTCATTCGCTATATACATCATGTCGACAAGCTGCTGGTACTTAAAAGCCTTCAGGATCTGTGCTTTCATTTCATTTCCCTCCTTGGGTTTGGTTTTTTAGATAATAAAGATGTCTGTGCATATCGCGTCGGCGCTTAGGACAAGTGCAAAGATTATGCTCCTGCGCAAGCTCGTCGCAAAGGAGGTGCCATCTTCGTATGGCACACCTTGGCTCCCGCAATAAGCCGAGAAGAACACTCGTCTTATTACTCCGTCGGCATTCGCCTGCTCCATGGACGCGCCGACGCTGAGAGAAGTTTCTAGAGATATGGAGCGAAACAGCGAAGACGCCCAGGTGACTCAGCGCAAGCCACCAGGCAAGCGAAGCTGTTTTGCGGAATATCGGATATTAATAAATTGCTAATTAGAACATTTGTTCTCATTATAAACCAAATTACCCTCTAAAACAACTAAACAGAATCGTGTATAATGGAACGAACATATATTCTTTTCAGAGCAAAGAGAGGAGCAAAACCATGAAAATATTTCACACGGCCGATTGGCATTTAGGGAAGCTCATCCAAGGGATTTACATGACGGAAGAACAGCGTTACGCGCTGCAGCAATTTATAGATGCTATTAAAACTGAGAAGCCGGACGCGGTGATTATCGCGGGCGATCTTTACGACCGCGCAGTGCCTCCGACAGATGCAGTCAATTTGCTTGATGAACTGCTTGCGAAAATTGTGCTCGAGCTTGAAACGCCGGTGCTGGCAGTCGCCGGTAACCATGACAGCCCGGGGCGCCTCAATTTCGGCAGCCGGCTGATGAAGGATAAAGGCATCCATATCGCTGGCCATGTTCAGAAAGACCCACAGCCCGTCGTACTCGAAGACGAACACGGCGAAGTTCATTTCCACCTTGTGCCGTATACAGACCCGTCAATGGTCCGTTATATATTCGATGATCCGGAAATTCGCACGCACGATGATGCGCTCCAGGCCATCACAGCAAACATCAAATCGAACTGGGATAAAGATGCGCGCCATGTATTTATTGGCCATGCCTTTGTGACTTCCCATGGTGAACAGGAAGACAATACGAGTGATTCCGAGCGTCCGCTGGCGATCGGCGGAGCAGAGCATGTCAGCGCCGCCCATTTGGAAGACTTCCATTATTCAGCGCTTGGCCATTTGCATAAAGCTCATTTTGTGCGGAATGAAACCATCCGTTACGCGGGGTCTCCGTTGAAATATTCAATTTCAGAAGAGCATCATCAAAAAGGATATTTAGTGGTGGAGCTGGATGGCGACGGAAATGCGGCAGTTGAAAAAAGGCTGCTCGAACCGCGCCGCAATATGCGCCGGGTAGAAGGGACAATTGATGAGATTCTTCGCCACGAAGTGAGTGAGGATTTTGTCTTTGTGACATTGCTGGACGATGCGCCTGTGCTGTTTCCAATGGAAAAAGTGCGTTCCGTCTACCCGAACGCGATGCATGTCGAACGCAAGAACTTCATCCGTGAAAAGGCGGAAAGCAACGGCCAGTCACGGCAAAAGATGGATTCGCTGTCTTTATTCCATGCGTTTTACGAAGAAGTGAAAGGCGAAAGAGCGTCGGATGAAACTGCGGCGATTTTTGAAGAAGTACTGCAGGAATTCCTGCAGGAAGAGCCTGCTGCAAAAGAAGAGGTGAAAGCATGAGACCTTTAAAACTGAAGCTGACAGCTTTCGGCCCTTATAAAGAAACGGAAACAATCGACTTCAATGACCTCCGGGAAAATCGGCTGTTCGTCATTTCCGGCAGTACGGGAGCCGGGAAGACGACGATTTTTGACGGTATTTCATTTGCGCTGTACGGCGGAGCAAGCGGGTCGGACCGCAGCGAAACCCGCAATCTGCGGAGTGATTTCGCGGATGATGCCGTGCACACCTGTGTCGAAATGGAATTTGAGATACATAACCAGGTATACCGGATTCTGCGCCAGATGCCGCACGTCAAAAAAGGGAATAAAAGCCCGACTGGTGAACGCTATGAATTTTTTGAAATCCATGAAGACGGCGAAAAGCCATGTGTGGAGCGGCAGATCGTATCGGAAATCAACCAGCGCGTCGAAGAGATCCTGGGGCTGACGCAAAATCAGTTCAGCCAGATTGTCATGCTGCCGCAAGGTGAATTTCGTAAATTGTTGACGTCTGAAACGGATAATAAGGAAGAAATTCTTCGACGGATCTTCAAAACAGAACCATATAAAATGATCAGCGAACGACTGAAACAAAAACGTGACGCGGCAAAAGATGCCTATGGATTAGAAGAACAGGTGCTGAACAGCCATCTGCGCAGCATCGAATCTTCGCTTCCGGAACGGGAATCCGAATTGTTCGAAGTGCTGGGGAGAGAGCAGCGCAATATCCACCAGATCCTGGCGGCACTCCAGCTGGAAACGGCTTTCTATAAAGCGAAAATCGCTGATGACCAAATTCAGCACGAAACCCTGTACAAAAAGCATGAGGAAAAACTGGATAGCTATCACGAGGCGAAAAAGTGGAACGGACGCTTTGATGAAAAGCATGATAAAGAGCAGCGCTACAACGCTTTGACGGAACAGCTGCCGGCGATCGCTGAAAAAGAAAAAGCGGTGCAGCAGGCAGAACGTGCAGGTTTTATTGCCACAATCGAAAATCTTTACCGGGAACTGCTGGTCAATGAAAGAGAAAAACAGAAACTGCTGGAACAGGCGGTAGATGAAGAACAGCAGGCCGAAAAGGCGAAACTGGCGGCAGAAGAGAAATTCCTGGAGCAGCAGGGCCGCGGCGACGAACGATCGGCTGCCCAGAATCAGGTGCTGCGCCTTCAGCAATTATTGCCGCAGGTACAGGATTTGGCGGCGAAAGAAAAAGAAGTTGCCGTTTTGAGCAGTGCGGTCCAGGAGGCTGAACAGCGCTTTCAGGCAATCGAAAAACAATTGACTGCTAGAAAAGAGCAGAAAACAACCGCTGCTGAGAAGGTCAGTGAGCTGGAGAAACAAACCGACAGCTTTGACAGCAAACCCGAAGAACTTCGGGTGGCCGAAAATCGTCTGCGCATTGCCAGGGAATTACTGGCCGTAGAGACGGAAATGAACGCCCAACAAGCAGTGGCTGATCAAAAACAAGCGGTATACAGCGAAGCGCTGACGAAATACAAAGGGATCGAAGAGAGCTGGTTTGCCAACCAGGCGCATCTTCTGGCTGAGCAATTGAAAGATGGCGATGCCTGCCCGGTTTGCGGCAGCCACGAGCATCCTGTAAAACACGAGGGAGCGGCGGAAGCGGCTGTTTTAAAAGAACAGCTGGACCAGGAGAAATCCCGTTTGGATGCGCTGGATAACGCTTACCGAAATGCTGCGGCCCGCCTTGTTTCATTGGAGGAGCAGTGCAGCCGCAAGAAGACGGAGGCGGAAGAGCAGGGGATTGTGGAAGCTGCTAAAGATATTGTTTCACTGGAGCAAGTCAAACAGCAATTGCAGGAAGATGTGCAAACTTTGCAGCGCTGTAAAACGGAACTTCGCGAATGGAAAACGAAGCTTGCGGATTTGGTGAAGGAGATGGAGACAGCGGAGCAGAACCGCTCGCTTCTCCTGACGGAAATGAATGACAAGAAATCCTCTTTTGAATCGGCGAAAGCAGTGCTGGCTGACAAACTGGCGTCGATCCCGGAAGAGATGCGCTCACTTGCCGTACTGGAACAGGAAATCCGCCAGGCAATCGCGAAAAGGAACGAGATGGAAGGAGCCTGGGCTGCGGCACAGGAATTATTCCAAGGAGCGAAAGAGCGATTGGCTTCAGCGGCAATGGCGTTGCAGCACTCGAAAACGGCTGCAGACGAAATGACTGCCAAGCGCCAAAAAGCGGAAACGGAATTCAAGCAGGCGCTGGAGAAATCGGAATTCGAAACGGAAGAAGCGTACCAGCGGGCGAAAATGCGCGACTCGGAAATGGAAGAGATGAAACAGCAAATCACGCGTTTCAACCAGGACCGCCACACGCTCCAACAGCAGATCAGCGAACTCGCTGAACTGCTGGCAGGACGCAAAAATGAAGATTTGTCTCTGGCGGAAGCGGAACTGGAGCAGTTGAAAGTCGATTATACACAAGCGTTATCGCAGTTGAATCATTCGAAGGATTGCGGCGCGAAAGGCGAAGCATTGATTGAGCAGATCAACGGGGCTGTTGAAAAAGCGGCCGAAGCCGAAGCTCAATTTAATCGGGTGGCGGATCTACACGATATGATCCGCGGACAGAACAGCCTCAAAATTTCCTTTGAACGTTATTTGCAGATTGAATATCTGGAACAGATTATCCAGGCGGCCAATGAACGGCTGCGTAATCTTTCGAACGGCCAGTTCTACCTGATCCGCAGCGACCGGCAGGAAGCGCGCGGCAAGCAAAGCGGCCTCGGCCTTGATGTCTACGATTCCTATACGGGGCAGACGCGCGACGTCAAAACCTTATCCGGCGGTGAAAAATTCAATGCATCGCTTTGTCTGGCGCTTGGCATGGCCGACGTCATCCAAAGCTTCCAGGGCAATGTCTCCATCGACACGATGTTCATCGATGAAGGATTCGGTTCACTCGACGAAGAATCGTTGAACAAATCGATTGAAACGCTGATTGATCTGCAGCGGTCTGGCCGCATGATCGGCGTTATCTCGCATGTCCAGGAATTGAAGGCGGCGATACCGGCGATTCTGGAAGTAAGAAAGTCGAAGGAAGGCTTCAGTAAAACTAGTTTCCATATTAAATAGCAGGACTTTCGATTAAAAGTTTAAAACCCTGACGGAAGGTGAATTTAATAAGTAACAGGTAAATTCCGGAAGGTGATTGGATGGATTTGGTTTTATTCTTTATTCTCACAGCGGCTTATGTCGGACTGGTTGTCTGGGCTGTGCTGAGGCAGAAAAAATGGACGCTGATGGCGGCCGTTTATCTGGTGCTGTTCGGTTTGATTTATGACAACGGTATTATCGCGCTGGGTAAATTCATAGGCGAAGGTGTGTTATTGGAAACACTCAATGCCATGCGCTATTGGGTCCACGCTTTATTGACACCGGCATTGGTGCTGTTTTCGCTTGGTGCCCTGCGCGCCGCTGGAATCGGCTGGGCGAGAAAATCATGGGCGCTCTATAGTGCGGTTGCCCTCTTTATCGTGGGGATCGTCATTGAAATTTGGCAGGTGACTTGGGGCACAGAACTTGCGCCGGTCAGGGAATACGGTGTTTTGAAATACGCTTCCACTGAGGAAGCGGGAGGACCGCCGGTTATGATCCTGTTGGTATCAGCCGTGCTGTTGATCGCTGGACTGATCGTGTGGAAAAAAGCGGGATGGCCGTGGATGTTCGTTGGTTCAGTGATCATGGGCATCGGCAGCAGTGTAACGATTCCCGTTGAAAGCGCCGCAGTGACAAACATTTTCGAACTCATCCTGCTGGCTTCGCTCGTATGGACGAAAATCCATTTAGAGAAAAAGTCTTATGGAACAGAAAGAGGTCCTGACGATGAATAAATTCAGTTACAGATCCAGGATATTGTATTTTGCGCTGATCGCTTTTTTCAGCCTTGGATTTTTCCTGTTGCAGCTTTATGCAGTCATGAACAATGAGGTGGGAACCGGCTCTTATGTGCTGCTCGTTTTATGGGGGCTGATGGTGGCATTTGGCCTGGGCGGCGTTTTTTATACGATGGCGAAGAGGAACAAGGAACGCGGACAATAGGTCTGCGTTTCTTTTTGCTTAAAGGGCACTGTCGCTTTTCGTTGTGTCCAGACTCCAGTGGCCCAGCTCTTCGGGTCATAAGCCACTTTGGCTGCGCGGCTGAAAAGACGCCGCTTCGCCAAATCGTCTTATGCATTTCAGAGCTTAACGGGCACTGTCGCTTTTCGTTTCTTTTTAGAAAAAAGCGAATATAGCGGAAAGTTTGCAAATACAGGAACAGGCAATATATATGATAAAGTGGTTGGTAACAGAAAAAGCGGGAGTGAAAAGAATGACAAAGAAATTGAATCCTGAAGAAGTGGTAGGGCTGATCGATAAGGGAGCCGATATCATTATACCGATTGCCAATGGTGAACCGATTAAATTGCTGGATATATTGGAAGAAAGAGCAGACCAGCTGGATGGCGTGAAAATCCACCAGATGCTGGCTTTGCGTGAACGCAGCTATATTAAAGGCGAGCTTGAACAATTGAAGCACGTTTCATATTTCCTGAGCGGGGCGACCCGTAAAGTTTATCAGCAAGCGAAAATGGAATTGGTGCCGAATAATTTCCATGAGATTCCCCAAATGCTGAAAAAGACGACGAAAATGTCGATGATCATGACAGTGGCTTCGCCGATGGATGAACACGGCTATTTCACATTCGGCACACAGGCTGATTACGTGGCTGAATTTGTCGGGGAAGTTCCTTTTATTCTTGAGGTCAATGAAAATATGCCGAGAACTTACGGCCACAACCATATTCACATCAGCCAAATCGCGGGTTTCGTCGAGCATCATGCGCCTCTATCCGAAGAGAAAGCAGGCGAAATCAGCGACAAGGATTTATTGATTGCCTCTTCGATCATTGAAGACATCAAAAATGGCGATACGCTGCAGATCGGCATCGGCTCGGTTCCGAACGCCGTCATCAGCATGCTGAAAGATCACCGCCATCTCGGCATCCATACAGAAATGCTGCCGGACGGCGTCGTGGATCTGGTGAAAGCCGGCGCTGTCGATGGCACGCAGAAATTCACGAACCGCGGCAAAATCATCGCGACTTTCGCTTATGGTTCGAAGAAATTGTATGATTTCCTCGACGACAATCCGGTGGTGGAATTCCTGCCTGTCAGCACGGTCAACGACCCACGGGAAATCGCGAAGGAAAAGAATATCGTTTCGATAAACGCCACAACAGAAGTGGACCTTTTCGGCCAATGTGCTTCTGAAACAGTTGGCGGAAAATACTATTCATCAAGCGGCGGACAAGTCGACTTCGCTCGGGGCGTGCGTTTTGCGGAAAACGGCAAAGGCTATATCTGCATGGCTTCAACTGCCAAGGGCGACATCCTGTCCCGCATCAAGCTGCAATTGGCGCCGGGCTCCGTCGTCACGACCGGCAAAAACGATGTCGACAATATCGTGACGGAATACGGCATGGCCCGCTTGCACGGCGTCTCCATTTCCGAACGCGCCAAGCGCCTGATCAGCATCGCCCATCCGAAATTCCGCGAAGAATTGATGTTTGACGCTAAGAAGAACGGGATTATTATTTAATGAATGGCGTCTCTTAATAGCATACGATCGGGAACCGGAGAAAGCGCTGCTTTCTTCGGTTTTTTTAGTGGAGGGATGTCAGAAAGTGACTGCTCGGTGAAATTGTAGCGCTTCACAACCCGAGACCCAGCCTTTACTTTACCGGTAAAACCCAATACACTTACTTAGGTAAGTATTTTAAAGGGGCGGTTTGCATGGAGAATTTATTGTTTCATGAAATCCATCAGAAATCCCGTTTGGCGATCAAAGAAGTCAATGAGGTTCTGAAGGAATATGAATTATACAGCGCGCAATGGTCGATCTTGTTTTGCTTGAAACAATTTGGACCCATGACACAAAAGGAAATTTGGCAATATTTGAATGTGGAAGCGCCGACCGTTACGCGGACTCTCTCGAAGCTGGAAGAAAGCGGTTGGGCCGAGCGGAACGAAGGAACGGATAAGCGCCAGCGCATCGTCTGTTTGACGGCTAAGGCAGAATCGAGAGTTGCGGAAATCGAAGAGCGGGTCACGATGCTCGAAGATGATATGCTTTCGGATTTGAGCCAAGAGGAACAGCAGCAATTGAAGAACTTGCTGAAAAAGATCAAACCTGCGGCCCGTACAGAAAAGGATGTAATAAATGATTGAAAGAAAACCGATTTGGACAAAAAGCTTCATCAATATATCCATCAGCACTTTTTTCATCTTCACTGTCTTTTATGCGTTGCTGACGTATATCCCATTGTATGTAATGGAAGATTTAAACGGTACGGTGGCGGAAGGCGGCATGGCGACCTCCGTGTTTCTGGTCAGTGCCATCATCATGCGCCTGGCTGCAGGGATGATTCTCGATAAATTCGGCAATAAAGAAGTGCTGGTGTTTTCGGTGCTGATGTTTACAATCAGTACGATCCTCTATATTTTCATCGGCACATTCACGGCGCTGCTGCTTCTGCGCTTTTTCCATGGCATCTGGTTCAGCCTGGTAACTACGGTGGCGGGGGCAATTGCCGCTGATATTATTCCGCCGGAAAGACGGGGAGAAGGCATGGGGTATTATGCGATTGCCATGAACCTTGCTGTTGTGGCAGGGCCGTTCATCGCGCTGACCTTGCAGCCGCGGGTGTCCTCTCAAATAATTTTCATCATTTTCGGGGTGATTATGGTCATCGGTTTCGTTTGTGCCTTGATGGTTCAGGTGCAGAAGATACCGAAAGAAACAGCGCCTGCCCGCAAACTTTCCCTCAGCAATTTTCTGGAAACGAAAAGTATGCCGATTGCGAGTGTCGGCTTCCTTATTTCCTTCGCATACGCCAGCATCATTACGTTCATCTCGGTCTATGCGGATGCACTCGGCCTCCTGCAGACGGCCAGCTTCTTCTTTGTGGTCTATGCAGTAGCGATGCTGCTTGTTCGTCCGTTTACAGGCCGGCTGTTTGACGCGAAGGGACCGGATTATGTCATCATTCCTTCGATTGTCATTTTCGCCATCGGCCTGTGGACGCTCAGTTTCACGGCATCTTCCTGGATGCTGCTGTTGTCGGGAGCATTGATCGGATTGGGTTATGGGACATTATTGCCGAGCTTTCAAACGCTGGCGATTGAAGCGGCCGATAAACACCGAAGCGGTTATGCCACAGGCACCTTTTTCGCCTTTTATGACACCGGTATTGCTATCGGAGCAGTTGCGCTTGGTCTGATGGCTTCTGCGCTCGGCTATTCAAAATTGTATCTGACCTTAGCGGTATTTGTTTTGCTGATCGGCGTCTATTATAAATGGATAAGCCTTAGAACTGCCGGTTCTGTATCGCGCTGAACCGAATATAATTTTATTTAATAGGAAAAATGCATTATACTGAGAAGATAGTATGCAAGCAGAAGGGGTTTTTGTTTTCCATGGGACAAAAGAATGAGGAATTATACAATTACATAATCGGAAATAGAGACAGGATCACAGAAGAATGGCTGGCTAGCCGCATCAAGACGGACGGCTCTATGTATTCGAGCAATGCTTCCACTCAGGTTGAAGAGCAATTGAAAAAACAGAACAATGCTTTCATAGAAGCAGTGACGTCAGTGTTTACCAGCGATGGCGATGAGTTTCTCGGTGAATTGGATAGGTGGGTTGAAACAATTGCGACTGCACGTGCCCGCCAATCAGTTCCGCTTCATGAAGTAATTGCCCAGATTCGTGTATTCCGCCGGATTTACTGGGGTTATGTAAGGAAATTCTTTAATGAGGATTTCGAAGCTGACAGCAATGACGCATTAGAATGGGCCGAAATCCTAAACAATTCCTTCGATTACATCATCGAACGTTTTGCGATTCGCCATTATGAAGCGGATCAGCGAATTCTGCAAAGCCAGCAGCAGATGATTTATGAATTGAGCAGCCCTGTCATTCCGATTAAAAAAGGTGTCGGCATTCTCCCGTTAGTGGGAGATATTGATACACACCGCGCCAAAATCATTTTGGAAACAGCGCTTGAGCAAAGTGTGAAGCAGCAATTGGATACACTTTATATCGATTTATCGGCGGTGGCCATTATCGATACAATGGTGGCGCAGCAAATTTTCCAGGTGATGGCGTCGCTGAAAATTATCGGCGTACAGTCTGTATTGTCAGGCATTCGTCCGGAAATTGCCCAGACCGCCATCACGTTAGGCATCGATTTCAAAGACATCAAAGTCCATGCGAACCTGATGCGTGCTTTGGAGACCCAGGCTTAATCTAGAAAAGCGGAAGCGTCCGCATAAATAAAACCAGCCACAAGTTAAACCTTGCGGCTGGTTTTTCATTTAAAGTACATAATAATATACTGCCAGGAAATGGCACAGGCTGCCAAGCAGGATGAAGATGTGAAAGATTTCGTGAAAACCGGCATATTTGAATGACAGGAAGTTTGGTTTCACACCGTAGATGATGCCGCCAACTGTATACATGATGCCGCCGCCGATCAAGAGAGAAAGGCCGATAGCTGACAGGTTATCCGCCAAAGGCACTACGGCAAACACGATGATCCAGCCCATGATGATATAGATGGCCGTTGAAAGCCAGCGCGGTGAATGGAACCAGACCATCTTAAAGAGGATGCCGCTGATTCCAAGAGCGGCAACGAGGATGAAAACAGTCCAGCCCAGTGTGCCGTCGAGTGCAATCAGACAGAACGGCGCGTATGAACCTGCAATCAACAGAAAGATCATCGAATGATCCAGTTTTCTGAGAAAAGCGATGGTTTCAGGCTTTCCTTTTGCAGCATGGTAAACAGTCGATGCCGTATAAAGACAGATTAAGCTTGCGCCGAAAATGATGACTGACACAATATGAAGAGTCGGCAATGCTTCAGAGCTTGCTTTAATGACCATTGCTAAAAGCGCGGCAATAGACAGCACAGCTCCGATTAAATGGGATATAGCGTTGAAAGGTTCTCTGAAATATGTATCCATGTCATTATCTCCTCTTTGTTATGTAGTTATTATAACTACTTAATATAATATACATAGTTATTTTGCTAGTCAAGCTTGGCTATTCGGTGATCATAGTATAAAATCAAAGCAATAGCTTTATTGAGGGGGAGTTCGAACATGGCGGACGCCAAAAAGTTAATCAGCAGGCTCGCGCTGGAAAAAAAGATTCCGGTCGAAGAGATTCCAAAAATAGATTTATACATTGACCAGGTGATTCAGTTGTTTGACACAGGGTTCTCTGAGATGAAGAGAAATCCGGCTGAAAAAATCCTGACCAAGACCATGATCAATAATTATGCCAAAGGGAAATTGTTTTATCCGGTGACCAATAAGAAATATTCCCGGAATCACGTGATGTTAATCAGCCTGATTTATCAGATGAAAAGCGCCTTATCGATCAATGATGTGAAAAAAGTGCTTGCCGGCATCAATGAAAAAGCCGCGCAGAAAGAAATAGACCTCAGTGAATTCTATGACAGCTATCTGGAGATCCAGCGGCATAACGATGAAATTTTCAAGGGGAATCTGGAACAGCAGATGGAGAAAGTGGAAGCGGAGTCGGTGGAATTCGGCAAGGATCGGGAAGAGATCAACAAAGTGCTGTTGATCGCATCGCTTGTCCATATGAGCAATCTTTACAGAAGAGCGGCTGAAACTTTGGTTGATGAAATGGCGGAAGGGAAAGAGGCCTGATGGTAAAAGTATTAATTGATGCAGACGGTTGCCCAGTGGTGGACCAAACAATCGCCGCTGCCCGAAAATATAAGCTGGATGTAATTTTGTTATGTGATACATCTCATGAGATGTACCGGGAAGGCGCTGAAACGGTGACGGTCTCCAAAGGACCGGACGCAGTTGACTTCGTGCTGGTCAACCGGGTGAAAAAAGGGGATATAGTCGTAACACAGGATTATGGCCTGGCTGCGATGGTGCTCGCGAAGCAGGGCTATCCAATTGACCAGAACGGCCGGCTTTATTCGGAAGAAAATATTGACCAGCTTTTGCACGGCCGGCACATTGCCAAAAAAATCCGGCAGGGCGGCGGCCGGATGAAAGGACCGAAAAAGCGCAAACCGGAAGATAATGAAAAATTCACGATGAACCTCGAAGGGTTGATTGAAAATATAGCAGCAAAATGAACGATGGAGAGAGCCGTGCAAAGGCTGTCCCATCGTTTTTTCATTTTACTTGCAGGGAGTGAAAGTTCTTCAAGAGGGAATAATGTAAAAAACACGGAAATTATCCGAAAGGGGATTGGCATGGATAAAATATTGATCGTTGTTACAAATCATTCGGCGCTGGGGTCAAAGGGAAAGAAAACGGGATTATGGTTGAGAGAGCTTACGGATTTCTATCATGAAGTGAAAGGCCATTATGGGGTGGACATCGTCAGTACAGCGGCTGACCGCGTTCCGATTGATCCGCGGAGCTTGGTAGGGGCTGTTACGCATAAGCAGACACGGAATTATTATATGGATGATGATTTCATGGTCCAACTGAAAAAACCATTGGTGCCAGACCAAGTGAATCCTGAAGATTACACGGCAATCTACTTTACTGGCGGCCACGGAACAATGATGGATTTTCCGGATAACGACGGATTGCAGGAATTGACCCGGGATATTTACGAACAAGGCGGATACGTAACCGCTGTTTGCCACGGACCAAGCGGCATCCAGAACGTTCGGCTTTCAAATGGACGGCTGCTGGTTTCGGGTCATGTCGTAACCGGCTTTTCAGACAGGGAAGAAAAAATGATGGGCATGTATAAGCACATTCCTTTTTCACTTGAACAAGTGTTAAAGGAACGTGGAGGCTTGTTTAAAAAGGCACCAGTGCCAATGGCTGCCTGCACAGTGGTTTCAGGAAGGCTCATAACCGGCCAGAATCCGGCTTCTGCAAGAGGTGTTGCCCGTAAGTTGCTGGAGCAGCTTGAAACATACAGACAGAAAGAGAATGAAGACGTATATATCTTATGAAGTTGAAAAATCTTCAAATTTCCTAATTAAATTTGTTTTTTAAGGGTATACAAAATGATATGACGGAAATATAAAGTTTTATTTGGAGGGATTCGATGAAGAAATCAACAATGATTACAGTATTGACCAGTGCTTTTGCGGCGGTAGCCGGGATATTTGTCTATAAATCCTCTCAGGAAAAAGCGAAACAGGCTGCGCTTGAAAAAGACGTGGACATGCATAACAGCGACGAAATAGATAACCGTGAAAGTGTGGAAGCGGAGGAAGATGACGCTGAAAAAGGCTTGACTCAATTGGATTCAGCTTACCGGGACGAGTGGCAGGCAAATGCTTTTCCTCAGACGCACCGGGAAATGGAAGAATTGGAAAAAGACAAATAATACATGAATTTTCAGAGCGGAAGTAAAGAAAGTCTTACTTTCGCTCTTTTTGACGGTTTTATTTATGGAGAGGGGGGATTCATTTGTGGATCAGAAAACCATTTTTTGAGTATGCCACAGGCGCCTTGCTGATTTTAATCATCTTATTTTTTCTGGGCAAAATCGATTATGCGCTGTGGCCGTTTAAAGTTATAATTACTACACTTTTTGCGCCTATTTTAATCGCGGGCCTGTTTTATTATCTTCTGCGTCCGCTGGTTAATCTGCTGAGGCGCTATGTACCAAAATTAGCTGGCATAGCCATCGTTTTTGCCACGATTGCATTGATTCTTACAATTGGATTTTATATTTTCGGTCCTACCATTAAAGCGCAGGTGGAAAGCTTTATGGAGTTGGCGCCGAAAAAAGTGGAGGAAGTGACAGAGGAATCCGAAACCGCTATGGCGAGATTTGAATTTATGGGTGTCGAAGGTTCCGAAATCCGTGCAAGGGCATTATCTTATATAGAATCCGCATCAGACGGCTTGATTGATAATGTTGCCAGCCTCGTATCTGCTTTGATGAATATTGCAGTCGTCATCATCGTCGTGCCATTCATACTTTTTTTCTTATTAAAAGATGACGAAAAGCTGGTTCCGCATATCACGAAATACCTGTCTGAAGAACATAAGCCGGAAGGCCGGAAATTATTGAGCGACGTAGACTCAACCTTATCCGCCTATATCGTCGGCCAGGCACTGGTGGCCATGACAGTTGGGGTGCTGATGTACATCGGTTATGAAATTATCGGATTGGATTACGCATTGACGCTGGCGATCTTTGCGATGTTCCTCATTATCATTCCTTTTCTGGGACCGATTCTCGGAATCATCCCTGCCATATTTGTAGCTTTGGTTAATGGTGAACCTTTAATGGCAGTTAAAGTCGTACTTGTTCTCCTTGTTGTTCAGCAATTGGAAGGTAATCTGATTACACCGAATATCATGGGCAACCGACTGAACATCCATCCACTGACAATCATTCTATTATTAATGATTTCTGCCGCTCTTTACGGATTTATCGGATTGCTGATCGCCATTCCGCTGTATGCTGTATTGAAAACGCTGGTGCACAATTTCAGGCTTTTTATCAGGCTGAGAAAGAAACGGGAAGTTGCGCAGGGTTCTGACTGAGTCTACAGAAAAATATGATTATCTTATTAAGTTTGAGAATATTATGATATATTAGTAATGTACTTAATTTATACAAAGGGGGAAATATGATGAAAAAGTTTGGTTTTCTAATGATGCTTTTAGCATTGATGCTGTTTATCGCGGCATGTGGATCCGATGATGAATCGACTTCCGGGGGAGAAGGAAGCGGTACTGAAGGCGGCGAAGGAGAAACATATGAAGTAGGAATTGATACGACTTATCCGCCGTTCGAATATGAAGTGGACGGGGAATATACAGGGATTGATATCGACTTGATCAATGCGATTGCTGAAGATCAAGGTTTCAATATCAACTTCAATCCAATGGACTTTGGCGGAATCATTCCAGCTTTGCAAGCTGGACAATTGGACATTGCGATTGCCGGGATGAGTATTACGGATGAACGAAAAGAAATAGTGGATTTCTCTGATCCGTATTTCGATGCAGGATTGACGCTTGTTGTTCAATCAGATAACTCGGAAATCACTTCTTTGGAAGATCTTGAAGGCAAAACAGTTGCCGTTAAGAGCGGAACAACGGGAGCACAATTTGCTCGCGATAACGAAGAGGAATACGGTTATGAAATTGCACAATTTGAAGACAGTCCATCAATGTTCCAGGAAGTATCAAACGGTAATGCGGATGTTCTTCTTGAAGACTATCCAGTCATCGCCTATGCGATTGCTGAAAGTGGCCTTGACCTGAAAACTGTAGGTGACCGCTTGACTGGTGACCAATATGGTATCGCAGTACTTAAAGGCGAAAACGCCGATGTTCTTGAAAAAATCAACGCAGGGCTTCAGGCATTGCGTGACAGCGGCGAGTACGATGAAATTTTGAACAAATACATTTCTGAATAAAACATGGGATGCAGCGCGCAGATGCGCGCTGCGTTTTTTATAGGATAAGAAAGTAAATAATTTTAAGTTTAAGAAAGCTTTAGAAGGAGCGGATTTTTGTCCAGACTTCAGCGGCCCAGCTCTTCGGGTCATAAGTCAATCCAGTGTCTAGACCCTAACGGCCAACTCCTCGGACTTAAGTTGCCCTTCCTGTGCGGCAAAGAACGCCGCTTCGGAAGTTCATCTTAAGCCTGTCGGAGCTGAACGGCCGTTTTCGCTTTTCGAGTCTACGTGGTCAAGACCACTTCGCTGGCTTGCCTTATGCCTTTCAGAGCTTACCGGGCGCTTTCGCTTTTCTTATGGGGAGGGGTTATGTGAATGGATGCATGGATCAATACATGGGGTAATGCCTTGCCGTATTTACTGGAAGGCTTGCAAATTACACTCTACATCTTCATTATCGCTATTATTATCGGATTTTTAATCGGTTTGCTTATGGCTTTGCTGCGCTTGTCGCCGCTCAAGATATTGAATTGGATCGCCAAAATTTTCGTTGATGCCATTCGCGGTACACCATTTATCGTTCAATTGTTCTTCATTTACTTTGGATTGAACTCATTAGATTTTATTTCAATGGACAATACCACAGCCGGGATTGTAACGGTGGCAATCAATGCCGGGGCCTATTTCTCGGAAATTATCCGGGCCGGTATCCAATCGATCGATAAAGGGCAAACGGAAGCGGCGCGTTCACTGGGGTTGAATTCGACTCAAAACATGCGTCACATCATCTTGCCGCAGGCGTTCAGACGGATGCTGCCGACTTTCACCAACCAGGCAATCATTTCCCTGAAAGATACCTCGCTTCTTTCTGTAATCGGTGTTGCCGATTTGACACAGGAAGGGCGTATCCAGGCAAGTGCGACTTTCCAGGCGTTTGAGATCTACTTGCTTCTTGGTGTTATTTACTTCATCGTCATATACTTGCTCTCCATGCTGGCGAGCTTTGTAGAAAGGAAGTTTGTATTACGATGACTATGATCAGAGTTGAAAACCTAAAAAAATCATTCGGTGATCTTGAAGTTATAAAAGACATGAGTACAGTGGTCGAAGAAAAGGAAGTCATCTGCGTAATCGGTCCGTCCGGTTCAGGCAAAAGTACTTTTCTCCGCTGTTTGAACCGGCTGGAAGAGATCACGGACGGCCATGTTTATATTGAAGGCGTCGATATTACCGATCCGAAGAATAACATCAATAAAATCCGGCAGGATGTCGGCATGGTGTTCCAGCAATTCAATCTGTTTCCGCATAAGACAGTGATGCAGAATGTAACACTTGCACCTATGAAACTGAAGAACATGGACAAGGCCGCTGCTGAGAAAAAAGCGTACGAGCTGCTTGATAAAGTAGGCTTGCGTGAGAAAGCGAAAGCTTATCCAGGTGAACTTTCGGGCGGACAAAAACAGCGCGTCGCGATTGCCAGAGCGCTTGCCATGGATCCGAAAATCATGCTGTTCGATGAACCGACGTCTGCACTTGACCCGGAAATGGTCGGAGATGTGCTGGATGTAATGAAGGAACTTGCACGTGAAGGCATGACGATGGTTGTTGTAACCCACGAAATGGGCTTCGCTGCTGAAATGGGTGACCGCGTGCTGTTTATCGATGGCGGTTTTATCGTCGAAGAAAATGTTCCAAAAGAATTATTCGGCAATCCGCAGCACGAGCGGACGAAAGCATTCTTGAGCAAAGTTTTATAGACAGAAAAAATCCTTACCGAGAATTCGGTAAGGATTTTTTGTTTGTTGAAAAGAAAAAGCTTAGTAATCGATATTGCGCAAAACAGCTCCGCTTTCCTGGTGGCTTGCGCTGAGCTAACTCACCTGGGCGTCGTCGCTTTTCTACTCTTCGTCAAACACATGTACTTTCGTCATTTTGTCGCCGTTTTTCATTGCGCGTGCAATTTCAACGCCGTCTTTGTCGACTTGGCCGAATACAGTGTGCACGCCGTCAAGATGCGGTTGAGGCTCATGTACGATAAAGAATTGGCTTGAACCAGTGTCTTTGCCTGCATGTGCCATTGACAGGCTGCCTGCTTGGTGTTTATGCGGGTTATTGTCAGTTTCGCATTTGATTGTTTTGCCGCTGCCGCCAGCGCCAGTTCCAGTCGGGTCGCCGCCTTGGCTTACGAAGCCAGGGATAACGCGGTGGAATGTTACATCGTTATAGAAACCGGAGTTAGCCAGTTCCTCAAAGTTTGCTACAGTGTTTGGTGCTTCATTTGGGAAAAGTTCGAAATTGATGATTTCGCCGTTTTCCATGTGGATGTGGCCTTTTTTCGCCATTAAAAACATCTCCTTTTCGGTTTGTTCATTCTCAAGTATAGCGATTTTGATGGTCTGTGTATAATGATTTGACGGTTTACAGCGCTTTCAGCAATCCGCCGTCGACAATCAGCGATTGGCCAGTCATGTAAGAATTGGCTGAAGAGGCAAGAAAAACAAGGATTTTCGCGAACTCTTCCGGCTCACCCATGCGCCCTTTTGGAATCTGTTTCTCGGTGTTTTTAACAACTTGTTCGACCGTCAGATTCTGTTTGTCAGCGGCGATCTGATTGAGTTCTGCTACCCGGTCCGTGGCAATTTTGCCCGGTCCGACCGTATTGACCATAATATTATCGCCAGCCACTTCACGCGCCAGGGTTTTCGCGAAACCGACCATCCCTGCGCGGAAGGTATTTGATAAAATAAGTCCATCCAGAACTTCCTTGGTCGAAGAAGACGATACATTTACGATGCGCCCGAATTGCTGTTCTTTCATATAAGGAAGCACAGCGCGTGATGCGCGGATATAACTTAAAAGGTTCTGGTCGAAAGCTTTATACCAATCCTCATCCGTTACACCTTCAAAGCCGCCAGCTTTCGGTCCGCCGGTATTGTTGATCAGGACATCGACGCGTCCTGCTTTTTCGACGACAAAAGCGAAGAAATCTGCAATGTCCTGTTCGCTTGTCATGTCGCATGACTTATAGAAGACCTGGTCATTTTGCGATTGCTGTTTGATTTCTTCCGCCGTCTGCTGCAATTTATCTTCACTTCTGCTTGAAATAAAAACGATCGCCCCTTCTTTGGCAAATTCCATCGCTGTCGCTTTTCCAAGCCCCTTACTGGAAGCCATTACCGCCACCACTTTATCCTTCAATCCTAAATCCATCCGTTATTCACCCTTTCCGTTTAATCTACAATTCTCAGTTTACCGAACTGGGGCGTAGATTGCAGTTCAAAGATTCCGCAATTCTGAATTTTCTTTCCTGGAATTCAGTCAATAGTCCAATGGCGTGAAATAGGATAGAATATGATAGGATATATATATTGATACTAATGGGAGTGTTTTAAATGGAAGAACGCGAAATTTTTGATATTACGATTATCGGCGGCGGGCCAACAGGCTTGTTTGCTTCCTTTTATGGCGGAATGCGCAAGATGAAGGTAAAGATTTTGGACAGTCTGCCACAACTCGGCGGCCAATTGACAGAACTTTATCCTGATAAATACATTTACGATGTTGGAGGATTTTCCAAAGTCCTGGCGAAAGATCTGGTGGACAATTTGACTGTTCAAGCTAATTACGGTGATCCGACAATTTGTCTGGAGGAAACAGTGTCAGCTGCAGAACGCCACGGGGACCACTTTGTTATCCGTACTGATAAAGGGGAACATTACTCGAAAACGATCTTGTTGACTGCGGGAGTCGGTGCTTTCCAGCCGCGTAAATTGGCAGTTGAAGGCGCTGAAGAGTTTGAAGGGAAAACCTTGCATTACGGTGTGAAGGACCTTACGCTGTTCAGCGGTAAAAAAGTCGTTGTCCTTGGCGGAGGAGATTCCGCAGTGGACTGGGCTATGATGCTGGAAAATGTAGCTGATCAGGTAACCTTGAGCCACCGCCGCGACAAAATGACGGCGCATGAAGCCAATGTGGATACAATGATGGCCTCTACTGTAGACGTAATGAAGCCATATGGTGTTCAGGAATTGGTTGGTGAAAACGGAGAAATCCGCGAATTGGTGCTGATCGATAAAGAAGGCAATGAAGAACGCCTTGAAGTTGATCATGTCATCGTCAACTACGGAAACATTACATCTCTTGGACCGTTGAAAGAATGGGGACTTGAGATGGAGAAAAACTCTGTCGTTGTCAATTCTAAAATGGAGACAAGCATTGAAGGCATCTATGCTGCCGGAGATGTCGCCACATATGAAGGAAAAGTGAAATTGATTGCAGTAGGATTCGGCGAAGCGCCGACTGCCATCAATAACGCGAAAGCGTATCTTGATCCGAAATCCAAAGTTCAACCGCTTCACAGCACGAGTGTATTTAAATAAGAAAAGCGGAAGCGCCCGTTAAACTCTGAAAGGCATAAGACGGATTAGCGGAGCGGCGTCCTTTGCCGCATAGCTAAGCAGGCTTATGACCCGAAGAGTTGGGCCGCTGAAGTCTGGACAGAGAAACATCCGTTATGAAGTCTTACCAAGCAAAGAGTTAATACTGTCTTATCCTGTAAGAATGAGCATTCCCGCATTTCGCGGGAATGTTTTTTATATGTAAGGGAGTATAAATAATTAATCCGAAGGCCGTTGAAATAGTATAGGACAATAAAAAATCCCGTTGCCGATCATAAACAGTTGCTAGCCGATCACAAACGCCCCGTTGCCGATTATAAAATCATCTGCCGGACATTTTAAGCTATGCGTTTAAGTTTTTTACACGATAAATCCGACTTCAATTCGTAATCATTTATTTCTAAATAAAATGTTAAAAATCATTTATACTTTAACAAGCAGCAAATGAATGAAAAGGGCGGTCTACATGGGAAAATTATTCTTTTACAGTGATCAGATAACCGAAACTCCTGGAAATAAAAGATTGGATCATCTGCTTCTGGAAGGACTGAATCTTGAACACGCCAAAATAGCGTACATACCTTCTACAGAAGATAAAGAAAAGAAGTATTTCAAGCTCAAAGAACAATATTACCGGAATTATGGAGTCCAGAATATGATGTTTTTCGACCTTTACGGTGGATTTGATTCGGCAGGAATCGATGAGTTGCTGCAATGTGATATCATCCATCTCTCCGCCGGAAATCCGATCGAATTGAGGCAAGCCTTGAAGCGCAGAAAGATGGACGGACATCTAAAGGGGTATTTCGAACAAGGTGGAGTTTTGGCGGGAGTAAGCGCGGGAGCTGTGCAGTTCGGCAAATCAACGAAATTATTTCAATTGTATGCTGGCGATACCAATGAGGCACAGGAAGCGTTGCAATTTGTCGATTTCGAATTCCTGCCGCATTATAACCGCTGGAATGATGCCTTTAAAAAACAGGTATGGGATTATGCCCGATTAACCGGAACAACCGTTTATGCAGGGAATGACGGAGATGGTTTGATTGTGGAGGACGGTAAAATTCAATTCATCGGAGACATTATTGTCGTAAGCGGTGAGTAATTGACAAGGTTTATGTAACAACGAAAAAGGCATTTCCGCTATCGCAGCGGAAATGCCTTTTTTATTGTCTTCTGGCTCTTTTGGTTTTATTGACCAGCGGATCCTGTGAAGCAGCTTTGAAGAATGCAACGCCCATCAGCAGGACGACCACGGAAAATGGCAAGGCCGCAATAATGAGGATATTCTGTAATCCCTGTGTACCGCCAGAGAAGATGACGATTGCTGCGACAGCCGATTGGATCAGCCCCCATGTGATTTTCACAAGGTTCGGCGGATTAATCATACCGCCAGTTGTCTGCATGCCCAGTACGAATGTGGCTGAATCCGCGGAAGTGATGAAGAAGATGGCCACTACGAATAGGGTCATGATCGACATCACGGTTCCGAGCGGGTAATTCTGCAGCACACCGAAAGTGGCTGTTTCCAAGCTGTATTCGGAAATCTTGGCGATCCCGTTCTGTTCAAGATTAAGTGCTGATGCACCGAATACGGCAAAGAATATGAAACATACAATAGAGGGAACGAATAAGACACCCAGTACAAATTCCTTCACTGTACGTCCGCGTGAAATCCGCGCGATGAAAATTCCGACGAATGGCGCCCAAGAAATCCACCATGCCCAGTAGAAGATTGTCCAGCCATTCACCCAAGCGCGGCGGTCAGTATTCAAAGGTTCAAGATGGAAACTCATCGAGAAGAAATTGGACAGGTAGCCTCCCAGGCTGTTTGTAAATGTATCCAAAATGTAGAGCGTCGGTCCGACAATCAATAAAAGGAGGACAAGGGCGAAAGCCAGCACCATATTGATATTACTGAGGTATTTAATCCCTTTTCCGATCCCGGACCACGCGGAGATGATGAATAATACAGTTGCGACGGCAAGAATCAGTAATTGAAACGGAAACGTATTGGGAGTTCCCAAAAGAAAGTGCATGCCTTCGTTGATTTGGGCGGAACCGAACCCGAGAGTAGACGCGACACCGACTATAGTGGCAAAGACTGCTAAAACATCAATCAGCTTGCCGAGCGGTCCGGCCATGCGTTTTTTGCCAAACAAGGGAATCAGTGTTGCGCTGATAAGCCCTGGTGCTTCATTGTGGAATTTTGAATAAGCCAATGCCAGCGCAACCAAGCCATAGACAGCCCACGCATGCAGCCCCCAATGAAAGAACGAAAATTGCATGGCTTCAGTAATTGCCTGGTTTGTACCAGTTTCTCCGCGAGGAGCGCTGATGAATGCATGGGAAATCGGTTCTGAAGTGGTCCAGAAAACCAACCCCATTCCCATCCCGGCACTGAAGAGCATCGCAAACCAGGAAAGCAGGGAGAATTCCGGTTTATCATCCGATTTACCAAGTTTGATAGAAGAAAAACGTGAAAAGATGAGATAAATGCAGAATACAAGAATAACAAAAACAGTGGTCAAGTAATACCAACCGAACGCACTTGAGATGTCGGCCGTTAAATTACCTGTCAATTCCTTGAAGTTTTCCGGAGCAACAAAACCCCAAACAACAAGGCCAATACAGGTTGCCAATGAAATCCAGAACACGGATGTAACATTTCTCAAATCGATTCCTCCTTTAATAAGGAAATTTTGCAATGATTTATTTAGGGATGATATGCATGGACGAACAAAACCTCTGTTTCCGGATTTGATATCTGCTCAAGCCTTACGCAATTGGAAGCGTGATATCAAGGGATTGCTTCTTACTTGGTTTAGCCTATTTTTTATAGGGATAAACGCAAAGCGAGGAATAGAGAAGAAAGAAATTCATTAAAATATCTCGAACCCCGAATAAATAGTTTTATTACAATCTGTAATATAACGCACTTTCACGTAACGTAATTGTTAAATTAGAACCGTCGTTTTGTCATTGTACTGAAATGTTTAGGTGTTATAGTTTGTCTTGTGTTAGTGAAAAGGAGGAATTTCATTATATGAAAAAGCAAATCGTGACACTAACGGCAATCGCAGCTCTTAGTGTAGGCGCGGCAACAACTGCAAGCGCTGATTCAACGTATACAGTTAAATCCGGTGACACTTTGTGGGGAATCTCACAAGCCAACAATGTTTCAGTTAGTGAGTTAAAAGGGTGGAACGATCTTTCATCAGATCTTATTTTCCCGAAACAGCAACTTAGCATTGGGGAAGAAAAACAAGAAGCAGCAGTAGAGAAATCATCTTATACAGTTAAAAGCGGTGACACATTGTACCGTATCGCAGTAAACCACGGAATTTCATTGGACCAGCTAATGAGCTGGAACGGCATCACAGGCCACTTGATCTATCCTGGTGACAAATTGGTAGTAAGCGGGGGAACAGCAATCTCAGTTCCAAAAGCTCCAGCACCAGCAGCAACAACTACACCAGCGCCAGCGCAATCAACTGCACCGGCACAATCTTCTGCACCGGCAAAAGCACCACAATCCGGTAAAGAAATGACAGTATCAGCAACAGCTTACACAGCTTATTGCACAGGATGCTCAGGAATCACTGCAACAGGCATCGACTTACGTTCGAACCCGAACCAAAAAGTTATCGCAGTAGACCCTACAGTTATCCCACTTGGATCTACAGTATGGGTTGAAGGCTACGGAACTGCAATCGCTGGAGACACTGGCGGAGCTATCAAAGGAAACAAAATTGACGTGTTCATCCCGTCAAGAGATGCAGCTCTTCAATGGGGCCGCAAAAACGTAACAATCAAAATTCTTGAATAGAATAAACTAGCTACAAAGCCGAGGTGACCATTCCCTTGGCCTTTTTTAATGGAAAAAATATGGTTTGAGCTTAAACATATGATTAATTTGTAAGAAGATTCCGATATTTAGTGGAATTCAATTGTTTAATTCGATACACTGAGAGAGAACGATGATGCAATGAAGTAGAATCCGTGAATGGGAAAAAATATGTACCATAGGAGGATGCAGCGTGCCGATGAATATTAAAGTGATTGAGGATTTAAACAAGGTGAACGTTTCAAAATTGGTGGAAGAAAGCGAAGCGGAAGGTTACAGATTCCTAAGACGGCTGGTCAATCAATATGAAGACGGCACGAATACATTCAACAAGGCGGGCGAAGTGCTTTACGGAGTATGGGATCCTGCAGGAGAATTGGTGGCAATCGGTGGATTGAACAGAGATCCTTATTCCGATAAAAGCGGAATTGGCAGACTGAGAAGATTTTATATTTCGGAGCATGCACGGAGACAAGGCATAGGCACTAAATTGCTGAAAGAGATATTGAATTACGGCCAAGGCCATTTCAGTGAGATTGTTGTGCGTACTGATTCATCCATTGCGGATGCTTTTTATAGGGCGAACGGATTCTCAGGTGATCTCGGCATGCCTGATGTTACACATCATGTCATATTGGATAACGAATATTCCAAAGAAGCGAAATAATATAGTGCAAATTAGAGAGCTGCCGGAAAGTTTCGGCGGTTTTTTTTATTTACTATGTGGATTATTCACATATAAATCAATACTATAGAAGATAACAAGCGAGCCTTAATAAAATTTGAAAAGAGATGAAGTATGAGAAAAGTGACGGTAACAAATTACCAATCCGAGTGGAAACAGCAATTTCAGCAGGCCGCAGCAGAGATCAAAGAAATTTTCGGAGAAGAATGTGTTGAAATTCATCATATAGGCAGCACTTCAATAGAAGGAATGGCGGCAAAACCCATTATCGATATAATGCCGGTGGTGCGCGAAATAGAAACTGTTGACGGCTTGATCGTCGAAATGGAGAAGCTGGGGTATGAATCGAAAGGGGAGAATGGGCTTCCTGGCCGCAGATATTTCCAGCGGGGCGGCGATGAACGTACCCATCACGTACATATTTATGCAGAAGGGAATCCTGAAATCGAACGACATTTAGCATTCAGGAATTATTTAAGGGAAAATCCCCAAGAGGCGGAAGAATATGGTATCTTGAAGAAGAAACTGGCCAATGATTTTCCGTATAATATCGCACAATACATTGCCGGCAAAGAGGAACTGGTTGCCCGCATCGAAAAAAACGCAAAAGGTGGGATTTGATGGAAATGTCGAATTGGAAAGGCGCAGCCGGTATTTGCATCAATGACAATAGAGAAGTCTTGATGGTATTGCAGGGGCCGCCGGACGAGGAAAAGAAATGGGGCTTGCCTGCGGGACCGCCGGAAGGAGACGAAACGCTGGAAGAAAGCTGTATTCGTGAATTCTCCGAAGTGACGGGGCTGACGGTTCGTATTACTGAAAGCGCAGGAGTGAAAAAAGACAGCTTTGACAACGCTGACGTGTCGGTGGAATTGCATTATTTTCTAGTGGAAGTTATCGGCGGCGAAATTATCGTGCTGGAAGGGGATCCTTGGATTCAGGAGATTAAGTGGCAGCCGATTGAAAAACTTGAATTATTAGACCTTGCTGATCCGGAGGAAGCGGAACTGATCAAATCTTTACTCAAAAACTAGAGATGAAATATGGGGGATGGAAACCTTGGAGATGTTCGGAAGGGTAATGATGGCGTTGTTTATTGGGGTGGCCGTTTGTTTTCTCGGGGTGCCTGTTTTGTTTATCTTCGCATTAAATGGAGATTTGCATTTCATCGGCCTTGTTGTTGCAGCAATGATTTCTGTCTGGCTGCTATATATTTTTTCAGACATCGATTTATACAAAAAGCCGAAAGGGAAGAAGATTGCTGCTGGGATTATCGGTCTTTGTTTGTTGATTGGGGCTTCATTTTCAATTCCGCATTTTTACAAGCAAAGTTTTGCGAAGGTTGATGGAGAAGTCGACCTTTATGAATATGAACCTTTTACCGACAGCGATAAATTGGCACAGGCGGATTCCCCTTCCAGTTTTAAAATAGAAAATGACTTGCCAAAACTTGATGGTGCAACCGCACTTTATCCGCTGTATGCCGCGTTTACTGAAGCAGTCTATCCGAGCGGACAGTATCCGCCTTATGATCCCGCTTTCAGTAAAGTAGTTTCGACGACCACTCCTGAAGCTTATGACCGGCTCATCGAAGGCAAGACGGACATCATTTTCGTTGCCGGGCCGTCCAGCGGTCAATTAAAAAAAGCCGAAAACTTGGGTGTTGAACTCAGAATGACTCCAATCGGACGTGAAGCCTTCGTCTTTTTCGTCAATTCGAGAAATCCGGTGGACGGTTTGAAAAGCGAAGAAATTAAGAGGATTTATTCAGGGGAAGTGACGAATTGGTCGGACCTTGGTGGAAAAAACGACGAAATTCGTGCTTTTCAACGTCCGGTAGACAGCGGCAGCCAGACCACCTTCCTGAAATTCATGAGTGATACGCCAGTCCAAGAGCCGGAAATAGAAGAAATGGCTTCCGGTATGGGAGGCATCATCAGTGAAGTGGCGAGCTACCGAAATTACAAAAATGCCATTGGCTACACATTCAGGTTCTTCGCGGTGGATATGGTGCAAAACGATAAAATCAAATTATTGGCGATTGATGGCATAGAGCCGACCATCGATACAATTCGTTCCGATGAATATCCCATGGCGTCGGAATTCTATGCTGTAACGGCAGGGTCTGACAATCCGAATGTTGAAGCTTTCATCGAGTGGATTGTTTCGGAAGAAGGACAGGAATTGGTGGAATCCACCGGCTTCGTTTCTGTTAAGTGAGGGTTAGAAATCCGGGCAGCGGGTATTTTATATAGTAACAAATAATTAAAGGAGGGGAAGGCATGAAGAAGGATAAAGAAAATCACGAAGGTGAAGAATTGATTCCTGAAGTCGAGCCCCGTCGAAATGCGCCCAAAGATAAAGAAATGGATCCGATGCCGGACCGTGAATTGGAGTATGAGGAAAACTCCAATGAAAAATACAGAGACCAAAATTAATAATTATTGGAAAAGCAAGTCTTAACGGGCTTGCTTTTTTTAGCTGTTACATATTGTCGTTTAAGAGAGGAGGGGTGGCTGTGCCGAAATACACATTCAAACATACAGTTTGGCATGAAGAAGAGTCAGAAGCAGAAGCTGGATTTATGGATTTATTGCCCGAAGATATCCGCAGCCATTCCTGGCGGGACGAATCGAAGGAAATGACGGTCAATATACTCCATGCGGATACGGCAACGCGAGGGAAAGAAGCGATCTGGGGATCATTGATTTATAGACAGAACCCTAATGATAAAAACGATTTAAGGACATTGCATTTCTTTTTATCGACAGAAATTTTGCTGACGAATAAACTCGATTATGATGAAGACGAAGATATGGACAAAGAAAAAATTCTTCAGCAAATGGACCAGGCAGATACACCTTTAGAATTACTGATGATTTTACTCGGTGCAATGACGGGATCTTTGCTGCACAAAATCGATGGTTTTGAAGAAAGGCTTCGTAATCTGTTATGGGAAATCAGAGAGCAGAACAATAAACAAACCTTGGCGGAAATCGAAAATATCCGGCATGAAATTTTGCTTTGGAAGAATATCATTCTTGGATTTGTCGAAATGAAATTGGTAATGCCCGAAACCTTCGGCAAAAAAATTACGGAAGGACCGGAATATTACAGGACCTCAGCCCGAATCAACCGGCTCAGTATGCTGATCGATGCTTACGAAGACGAAGTGAATAATATGGTGGACATGGAAAATGTCGTTGCCAATTACCGAGGCAACGAAATCATGAAGACCCTGACGGTGCTGACCACGTTATTCACTCCTGTCATGGCTTTTGGCGCTCTGTGGGGCATGAACTTCGAACATATGCCTGAACTGACATGGACTTTCGGCTACCTTGTTTCGCTGATCGTAATCATTGTGTCAACGGGCATACTTTACTACTACCTGAAAAGCAAAGGCTGGACTGGGGATATTCTTCAGTCAATAAAAAATGACAGCTCGATCAAAAACAGCCGGCGGGAATGAACCTGCCGGCTGTTTTTTGGAACATCACACTGTATGGAATATTCTGATTTCAAATTGACGGTTCCGCCGGTATCAGGTAAAATGAAACAAATGAACGAAGGAGGTGGGTATGATGAATCAAACTGGTAAGCGCATGACGGAATGTCAGGAATATCTTTACATTCTGCATGGCGTCACTTTCACTGGAATCGATGCAAGGGAGAAGTCTGTCCTTTTTCAGCTAATCGAATCATGTGAAATTTACCAGTAAGAGACATCTGCCTGCAAACGGAATTACCAAAAGGCATGCGTCTTTGCATGCCTTTTTTGTTTTGGCCGGCGTCTCTTCCATAGACGAAAGGAAGAGAACTATGATAATCAGCCAATTTCAACATTTACAATGCCATTTTGCGACACATAAATTATTCGACCATATAAGAGGTGAAATTGCGGAAGGCAAACGAATCGGTCTTGTCGGCCGAAATGGTGAAGGGAAAACGACGCTGCTGAACATTTTAGCCGGCGATCTTGAACCGGAAGAAGGAACAGTGACCTGGAAAAAAGGAAGTGTCGTCGGTCTGTTGAAGCAGACCCCTGACGAACAGGGGGATATGGCGGTCCATCAGTTATTGACTGCTGTATTTGCGGAGCTGACTGAAACTCAGGAGCAATTGAAGATGATGGAGAAGCGGATGGAAACGGCAGAGCCGGCGGAACTGGAAAAGCTGCTGTCACGTTACGGCAGTGTTCAGGATGACTTCATCCGGCGCGGCGGCTATGAAATCGATGTCCGAATCGACCAGGTATTGAACGGATTGAAGATAATCCATTTGAAATACGAGAGCTGGAATCACCTGAGCGGCGGGGAACGCACCAAGGTAGGCCTCGCGAAACTATTGCTGCAGGAACCGGATCTTTTACTGCTGGACGAACCGACGAATCACCTTGATCTCGAGGCGATTGAATGGCTGGGCTCGTTCATCAGCCATTATAAAGGGACTGTGGTGCTGGTCTCGCATGACCGTTATTTCCTTGATGAAACCGTTACGCATATTTGGGAATTGGATCAGGGAGAGCTGATTCAATATACGGGGAATTATTCCGCTTATGTGAAAGAGCGGGAAACACGGCTGTTGATCGAGTTCCAGCAATTCCAGGATCAGCAGAAAAAGATTCAGAAGATGAAGGAAACGATCAAGCGGCTGAAAGAATGGGCGAACCGGGCCAATCCACCGAATGCGGGAATGCACAGAAGAGCCAAAAGCATGGAGAAGGCACTGGCACGGATAGAAGTTCTCGACCGGCCGGTTCTTTCCAGAAAGCAGATGGCTCTCGATTTTCAATCCGGCGAACGCAGCGGCCGGGACGTGGTATTAATGGAAGACGTTTGGAAAGGTTATGGTGAGCGCATCCTTTTCCACGAGGCATCGCTGCATATCCGATTTGGCGAGCGTGTGGCCATTGTCGGCTCCAACGGAACAGGCAAAACGACCTTGCTCAATCTCATACTCGGCAATGAAGAAATTGATGCCGGCACGATTAGAAAAGGCAGCAGCTTATCCATCGGGCATTTATCTCAGCATACGCTTGAGATGGACAACGACCGGAGCATCATTGACGAATTCAGGGATGCGGTGCCTGTATCCGAATTTGAAGCCCGGCATTTATTGGCGAAATTCCTGTTCTTTGGAAACATAGTCTTCCAACCGGTCCGGCAATTGAGCGGCGGCGAACGGATGAGGCTGCGGCTCGCGCAATTGATGCACATGAACCATAATCTGCTGGTGTTGGATGAACCGACCAACCATTTGGATCTGGAAGCGAAAGAAGTTATGGAAGAGGCTTTGGCGGACTTTCCCGGTACGATTATCGCGGTCTCGCATGATCGCTACTTCCTGGATAAATTGTTTCCGGTGACCTACTGGCTCCATGATCAGCAGATTGAGCGTTTCGAAGGCGGTTATTCTGCGGCGAAAACAAAGCGTGGTTTGTTGGCGGTCGAATAATATTTTTCCCGTTAAGCTTGTAAGGCTCGTTGTTATGGCATAATGGGGAGAGTTATGAATTTGACTATCGAAGGAGCAAATGGAATTATGGCTGCAATTGGTACAATACCAACTAATATATCTTTACTCAGTGCGCTTGATCATATAGGGGAAACGATTATGATTGCGGATACTTCTTACAATATCAGGTGGATGAATTCGGAAGCCTGCCGTCTATTGGCAGAAGTTGCACCTTTGTATGGAATAAAGGATTGCGAAGAAATGATCGGGATGAATATGGATTTATTCCATAGAATGCCGGAGCACCAACGAAGAGTGATGGGCGACTTAAAAGACGTCCACCGCGCAAGGATCACCATCCGAAATGAATTCGTCACGGACATTGTCATCACACCAATTGATGGGGAAAATGGCAGTATTGACGGCTATATCATTATGCTGATGGATGTCACTACCCAAGCGGAAGAGAAAGCACGGACCGAGAAACTTATCAAAGAATTGTCTATTCCAATGCTGCATATTTGGGACAAGACACTTGCGCTCCCGTTGATCGGTGAATTTGATAAAGCGCGTTCCGACCAATTGACTGCCACTGTCCTGACTGAATGCGCTGAAAAAAGCATCGAATATGTCTTGCTGGATTTGAGCGGCATTACAGAATTCGAAAACCAGGTGCGTTACCAGATCCAAATGATGGCGGATAGCCTCAGTTTAATCGGCACTTCCTGCATTTTAGTTGGCATCAGCCCGCAACTGGCAATGTCGATTGTCCAATTGGAAAGCAATATCCCGACATTCAGTTCCGCTTACTCCGGACTGCATTATATAATGGAAAAACAAAAGTAATAAGAAAAGCGCAACACCCGTTTTTAAGAACCTTCAGGATTAAAAAATTATACTTTCTTAATCAAAAGAAAAAGCGGCCATCTGAATTTCAGATGTGCCGCTTTATTTTGTTTCTACAGGTGCTTCGATCCATTCCTGGGACCAGCTTTGGATTTCGTCCATCACCGGTTTCAATGATTTTCCTTTTTCGGTCAGTTCATATTCGATGCGGACCGGTGTTTCGGGATAAACAGTGCGTGAAACGAGCCCTTGGACTTCGAGATTTTTCAAGCGTTCAGAAAGCAAGCGTCCGCTGATGCCGATCACTTCGGTCAATTGGCTGAAGCGCTGCGGCCCAGATAACAGCTGATAGATGATTAAACCTGTCCAACGCTGGCTGAGGATGGAAATGGCAGATTCGAAACGGGGACAGATGACAGATGTGTCCATGATTGCTCACTCCTTTCTTCATATAATAGCACAGCTCAGCTCTAATATAAAAGAATTAAGTTACTTGACACTTTATAGTAACTAAACTACAATTGGTTACATAAAGTAACTAACTATAAATGAAATGAGGACTGCAATATGAATTTTCACCAAAAACCTGTGACTTATACAGATGAAGTAGGGTTAAAAGTGTTGGACATGGCAGGGATGAAGAAGTTTTATCAGGATATCATCGGATTTCAAGTAATTTCCGAACAAGCCAACGAGGTGCGCTTGGGGACAGACGGGAAAAGCCTGATCAGATTGACAGCCCGTGAAGGGGTGGAGCCGAAACAAGATCGATACGCCGGCTTATATCATTTCGCGATTTTATTGCCGAGCCGTAAAGAATTGGGTAAAATTTTGCTGCATCTTCATCAGCAAGGGATTCGCCTGGGTTCATCCGATCACTTGGTGAGCGAAGCGCTGTATTTATCGGACCCGGAAGGAAACGGCATTGAAATCTACCGTGACCGCGATCCGGAGGAATGGAAATGGAACAACGGTGAAGTGGCGATGGCGGTCGATCCGATCGATGCTGAGGGAGTGGTGCAGGAAGCGGCCTTATCCAATGAAAGCTGGAGCGGTATGCCGTCGGGCACTGTAATGGGCCACGTCCATCTGCATGTCTCAAACCTTAACGAAGCGCAAGAGTTTTATACGGAAGGTCTTGGATTTGAAGTTGTGACTTCGATGGGCGGCCAGGCATTATTCCTGTCCGACCAGAAATACCATCACCATATCGGCCTCAATGTCTGGAACGGCATCGGCATACCGGCTCTTCCGGACCAAACAGCGGGACTGGATTTCTACACACTGGTTTTCGCTGACGAAGCGAAGCGCAGCCAAACTGCTGAACGCCTTCGCGCACTTGGCGCAGAAGTGACAGAAGCAGCGGATTACTGGGAAACGCGCGATCCATCCGGCAATAAAATCAGAATGGCAGTTTAAGAATATAGAAAACCCGGCTCATTATTAGAGCCGGGTTTTCTATTGCTCAAAAGAAATCTTGGAGCAGCTTTGACCATCTTCCATGAAAAATATATCGTCAGCGTTTTTGGCTGATAATTGTGAGATTGCATAATTGTCTGCGGCAGCAGAATGATTTGTCCGCATTTCCTGATAGGCCAGCTGGCGTTCCTGGCTCTTTAAGTCTTCTAACGGGTTGCCGTAGAACATAAGCAGGATCGATCCAAATGCAACGGTGATTAAAGTGATGCCCAAAAATGAAAGGAATCCCTTCATATGAAACCCCGCTTTCTAGTGTTTGCTTATTATATGTAACGCCAGGCAAACGGAAAGGTTCCCTGTTGATGTAAGCCGCCGACTGGGCGATACTTATTTTAACGAATACGATCAGTAAAAGGGGGAATCGGTATGCTGTCATTGCAAACGCGAATTTGTCATTTATTCGGTATCGAAGTGCCAATTGTTCAAGCTGGTATGGCCGGAGGGCCGGCAACTGCGAAGCTGGCTGCAGCTGTGAGTGAAGCGGGCGGTTTGGGAACATTGGGTGCAGCCTATATGGAACCTGAAGCACTGCGCAAGGCGATTGCTGAAATACAAGAAACTACCGAGAAGCCGTTTGCGGTTAATATCTTCACATCCAAAGACAAAGACGATTTCTCCCGGCTTGTAGAAGTACAGCATGCCTTAGCTCCATTCCGAAAAGAATTAATGATTGAAGAACCTCAAATTACAAGCTCAGCGGATTGGAGCCGGCAGCAATTCGACATCTGTCTGGAAATGGGCGTCCCGGTCGTCAGCACGGCTTTTGGTTTATTGGAGAATGAACAGATGGAAGCCGCCAAAGCAGCTGGCATAAAATTAATCGCTATGGCGACAACCGTAGAGGAAGCAGAACTGGCTGAGGAATCCGGCGTCGATGCGGTAGTTGCCCAAGGAAGCGAAGCGGGCGGGCATAGGGGGACATTTTCTCTCAAAACTCATTCGGATGGCGCACAAATCGGTACGCTGTCACTGGTTCCGCAGATTGTGGATGCAGTCAAAATTCCTGTCATCGCAGCGGGCGGCATCGCTGATGGACGAGGACTTGTCGCAGCCCTTGCGCTTGGAGCAGATGCCGCACAAATTGGGACACGGTTTCTGCTTGCGGCAGAAGCTGGCACCCATCCTGCCTATCAGCAAAAAGTCATTGATGCGAATGAAGAACAGACTATAATAACCAAAAGTTTCTCAGGGCGTCCCGCGCGTGCCATAAAAAATCGTTTTCTGGCAGAATTTGAAGAAACGGGAACCAAGCCGCTGCCGTTTCCGTCTCATAATACAGTTACGAGAGATATCCGGACTGCTGCCGCTAAAGAGGGCAACAGCGAATTCATGTCCTTGTGGGCAGGGCAATCACTCAGGCTTATAAACAGCAAGGCACCGGCAGCTGAGATGATCCGCGAAATCATGGAGGACGCCCGCGGCATCATTGGAGAATAGCGCTTTGGAATCAGCAGATTTCTGCATGAATATCACAGCGGACATGCTATACTTATACATGTGATTTTTTAAACAGAGGAGATTGGCTAAATGGAATGGAAAAATATATACCGCGGCATTTTGATGGGTATCAGTGACTTGATCCCCGGTGTCAGCGGAGGAACTATAGCGTTTATTTTAGGGATTTACGACCGTTTGCTTGAAGCGATCAGCGGATTTTTCAGCCGCGAATGGAAAAAACATCTGGGCTTTCTGGTTCCGCTCGTAATCGGGGTTGGAGTGACACTGCTTCTTTTCAGCCGGGTCATCGAGTTTTTGCTCGAGCATCATTATGAAGCGACACAATTCTTTTTCATGGGACTGATTCTAGGCGTTATCCCATATATCATGAAACAGGCTGAAGTGAAACAGAATTTCACGAAGCGCCATTTTGCAATTCTGATTTTGATCGGAATCGCCTTGGCTTCGACAGCGTTCATCGGAACAAATGATGATATAGCACCGATTGAACAATTGAGTGTACCGGTATTCTTCACCCTCTTTTTCTCCGGCTGGCTTGCCAGTATGGCAATGCTGCTTCCGGGAATCAGCGGTTCATTCATTCTTTTGCTGTTGGGCGTCTATACGACAGCGATCAATGCCTTGTCGACTTTGAATATCCCGATTGCTCTGGCGATTGGTGCCGGCGTCATTGTCGGATTTATCGTCAGCAGTAAAGCGATCCGCTATTTGCTGGAGAACTTCACATATGTAACGTATGCGGCAATTATCGGGCTGATCCTTGGTTCTTTGTTTGTCGTATTCCCAGGTTTCGCTTCTGATACAATGACCTTGGTGACAAGTCTGATCACGTTCACTGTCGGCTTGGTGTTCACCTTGCTGTTCAGTTCACCGAAGAAAACCGTCATCACCGATTAATCAATAAATCCGGACAGCCCTCTGATTTCAGAGGGCTGTTTTTTGAAACTTCCTGTCTTTGAATCCGTATAACTCTATATAAGAAAAATTTTAAAGAAGACGAGAGGTTTTATGATGAGTAGCATATTATTATTCAGCGCATTGAGCGCTTTGGTGGTGGCATTAATTGTCACGCCTTTTACCGCAGGGAAAAAAGGAGGTAAAGGGAAAGGTTCCGGTGTAATTGCCATGTTTGCGGTTGTTTTTGTACTGGCATTTCTTGCTATTGGAATATACTATTATATTTTTAATATGGACCGCAATCTTACATCGCTATGGCCAGTTGCGTTGGCGGCAGCTGTTCTCGGCGCCATGTTTTCACAAGGGGCTGAACAGAAAGCGAAAACATTGCTGCTGGTAGGGGCAGCGGGGGCAGCGGCTTATATTTTAGCGGCGCCATTGTTCAACGCAACGGAAAAATTCGAATCGGTGGAAATGAAAGAGGAAGTCGAGCTTGCGGCTTTCGATGAAACAAAAACCCCGGCGAGTGTGCCGCCCCAATTCGCGCGCAATAAGATGAAGAAAGCGTTTGGACAGGTGCCGGACACAAGTTATTATGAGCTTGGCAATCTGCAGATCCAAAAAGTGGGCGGAGAGTACGTCTACATTGCACCAGTTGAATTTTCGGGCTTCTTTAAATGGTGGAATGCCGATTCCACACCGGGTTATTTCACCATGAGCGCCACAGACGCCGCGGCTAATCCGAAGTTCATCAAAGAAGAAATGGTCTATACACCTTCTTCGTATTTCGGCAAAAATATCGAACGTCAAATGCGCAGTGAAAACCCGCAGGCTGTGTTTTATGGGGAGCCTCAGCTTGAAGTGGATGAAGAGGGAAAACCGTTTTATGTCCGTTCTTATGGTGAGTTCATTTCAGCGCGAAACGGTTTTGATGTGGAGGGGATCGCCGTAGTCGATCCGGTCACGGGTGAAAACGTAAATTATGTGCTCGAAGATGTGCCAGCTTTTATTGACGGGGCGGTCTCTCCGGAATCAGTCAGTCTTGAAAACAGTTATTACGGCAATTACGCAAATGGATTCTGGAACAGCCTATTCAGCAAGAAAGACGTCAAGCTTCCTTCAGATGAGGGAACTGAAGCGAACGTCAGCCCGATATTCGATGCTGACGGCGAAATGTACTATTTCACGGATTTCACCAGCCCGAAAGAAGGCGTCGATTCAATGCTCGGTTACTCACTGACGAATGCACGTACGGGTTCTTCAACATTCTTTACTGGCAGCCTTGAAGATTCCTATATGGATTCGCAGGGGAACTTGCAGATCATCGAAAAGCAATTTATCGAGAAGGAATGGTCCGGGGAAATGCCGGTCCTGTATAACTTCTACGGTGAGGCCAGCTGGCTGACGCCAGTCTTGGATTCCAACGGCTTCCTGCAGAATTACTTCATCGTCTCAGCGGCCAATCCGGAGATCTCCGTATTTGCGGAAACGCCGAACGAAGCGCTGCGCTTGTATCAGACCGCTCTTCAAAGAGGCGGCAGCATAGTGGACGGCGCTTCGGAGGCTCCGGAAGCGGAAACTACTGGGACCGTCGAGCGTGTCTTCAAGGAAAGAACAGGCGACTTTACGATAGTTTCGTTCCTGCTTGAAGACGGATTGAATTACATCGTGTCATCAGAAAGCAACCCGCTGGCGATTTATCTCGAAGTCGGCGATGCAGTGAACGTCACTTATGCAGACACAGGCGAGTTATTCCTGCCGGTCAAAGTACTGCAAATTGAAGCGATTGAATAACAATGGACCCTTTGCCTTTTATGAGGCAAGGGTTTTTTATCTAGAGTAAATAATATTCAAGTATTTGGAAATAAAAGAGGGCATATCTATCTTTTTATTTCTACATAAGGGTTTGAGCTTTTTTCGAAGTTCTTTTCGCTTTATAGAACGGCATGGAGAGATTAAACTGAACAGAAGAGGTGATTGCGCGTGCGAAAATTATTCTTATTGTTGGTCATTGTCGCTCTGGTTTATTTCGCACGGCCGCTTTGGGAAGAACCGGTCGGCGAGTATGTGGATTTGAGTTTTCTTGACACTGTTGAAAATGCCATTGGAAATCTCGCTGACGGTCCGAATGTAACAGAAGCACTCGATGAGGCGAAGGAATTTACCACACGCTTCGCGAGCCAATTGCAAACATTGGTGAATTCGAATACGGCTGAAATGCCGGAAGCTGTCGAAAAACCCGAACTGTCCGAAACTGATTCTGTGTTCGCCATCCATAATGTAACGCTCGGCATGTCCAAGGAAGAAGCCCAGGTCAAAGTCGGCTTGCCGCTTCGCTTGATGAAGAACGAGTATGGAACCGATTGGCACAGCTATCATACAAATTACCAGAATTACGTGCTGCTGGCTTACGATAAAGACGGCAACGTCAACGGCATGTTTACGAATCAGAATTTAATCTCTTCCACTGAAGGGATTACGATGACCTCCAATAAAGAAGAAGTGCGCAGTAAATTGGGGGTTCCGCTGAAAAGCCTTCAGAAAGGGAATGTGCAATACATTCTCGACACCCGCGAAGAGTACGATTTATTTAAAGCCGGTGATCTGTACATCACGGTTTTCTACGATATCCATGAGGAAAGCACGGTGACGGCTCTTCAGGTCATTCATGAAGACATGGAGAAAAACCGTCCGGAAATCTATGCCGCACCGGATGACGATTTACGTGAAGGCTATGAATTCCTTTTGTTCGAACTGACGAATTCTGCCCGGATCCAGCGGGAGCTTCCGTTGTTAAAATGGGATGAACAGGCAATGGTGACTGCACGGAAGCATAGTGAGGATATGGCGGAAAAAGAATATTTCAGCCATACCAATAAAGAAGGCAAATCGCCATTTGACCGGATGTCCGATGATGGCATCGACTTTTTCGTCGCTGGCGAGAATCTGGCGTATGGCCAGTACAGCAGTATCTTTGCACACGAAGGTCTGATGAATTCCATGGGGCACCGTGAAAATATCGTCAAACCTGATTTCGGCTATCTCGGTGTGGGCGCTGCGTTCAACAGCGAAGACCAGCCGTTTTATACAGCTAATTTCTTCAATAGATAATAAAGAAAAGCGACAGGGCCCGTTAAGCCCCGACAAGCAATAGATGGCTAAAAGGAAGTTTGAGCCATCTATTTGCGACGAAGCAGCGCAGCGATGCAACGCACTTTCATGTCTCGAAGCTAGCGATAGCGATGCAGAGACAGGAGCAGCATTAAAGCCCAATAAATTTTTTGGCGATCTTTGCCATTGCTGGCAAGACCGAAGCGACTCGAGGGGATGGGCCACTGGAGTCTAGACAATGTGGCAAAGAGCCGGTCCGTTAAGTGGATCGGCTTTTTTTGATGTGTTTTTAGCGAGTTGGGCTTATTTCGACCGAAGTTGGGCATAAACTGAAAATCGATAAAAAATGATAGGGGTTTTGAAACCATTGCCTTTCAGGTGCGTATGATAAGAGTGCCTAATACATAAAAAAGCTGACCCTCATCAAAGGGTCAGCAACCGTATCGTATATTTTATTAGTTAAGCAGGAGCCATGCCAGCACGACAAGTGGTCCGACGATGAAGCAGTAGATTGCGAAATATTTCAATTGTCCTTTGGCCATGATGTTCATGAACCATTTAAGGGAAAAATACGAAGCGATCAGTGAACCGATGAAAGCCATGATATAAGGCACGGCCAATGTGGAGAGGTTGTCATCGTTCAGAATATCGGAAACGCTGAGCACAGCGCCGCCTAGGCTGATGGGGATAAACAGCAGGAAAGAAAAGCGCAATGCCGTTTCCTGATTGATGCCGCGAGCCATTGCCGCGACGATTGTGGCACCGCTGCGGCTGATGCCCGGGATCAGCGCCACAGATTGAGCCAGTCCGATAATGATGGCATCTTTCATCGTCATATTGCCGTCTTTTCGTTTACCGTGGATGTCCCGGATCAGCCAGAGCGCAACGCCAGTGATGACCAACGTGACGCCGACGGTTACGATAGTGGAAAGGTAATCATCTATTGTGTCCTGGAAGAGCAAACCGATGATGGCTGCTGGAATGGTTGCTACCACCAGGTAAACGATGAACATGAAGTCGCGCGTCGTTTCTTCGTCTTTTACTTTGAAGAATCTCAAGCCGTTGACGATAAGGCGCTGGATGTCTTCGCGGTAAATGATGAGTACTGCGATAAGTGAAGCGGTATTGACCAGCAGCGCAAACGTGGAGACGCTGCCTTCGATTTCGACATCAAGAAAATATTGGGCAATCAGCAAATGGCCGCTGGATGAGATCGGAATCGGTTCCGTCAATCCTTGAAATAAGCCGAGCAGTAAAAATTTAATGGTAAGCCATAATTGTTCCATTTAAAAATAACTCCTTCTCCGTGGTTAAGATTATGTAAATGCAATGGTTTAGACGCAACAGAAACTGTAAAGTTCGCTTTCACAAAGAATAATAATAACATAATTTCGTGGTAAACTGGGTATACCGTAAAAATAAAAGGAGGGAAACTTTTGACAAATAAACTTTGGTTCCAAGCAGGAGTCGGAATTATCCTGGCTTTAGTCATCATTCGTCTATTTATAGAAGTACAAGGGATATTCGACCCGCTATTCATTATTGCAGGAACAATATTTGTACCGTTGCTACTTGGCGGAGTGCTGTTTTACCTGACACGTCCTATTCTTTATTTTCTTGAAAAGCGCGGATTGCCGAAATGGGCGTCCATCATCAGCATCATTCTTGCGATTGTGCTGGTTTTCTGGCTTTTCTATGTGATGATTGGTCCGATGGTTACAAAGCAAGTAAACTCGCTGGTGGACAATGCGCCAGAAATTGTTGAGGACGTAGAAAACTATGCACAATATCTGCTGGATCAAAGAAGCCGTCTGCCGGACAGCATTCAAGAACAAATAAATGGAATGACAAGCAGCATCGGTGACTGGGCTTCAAATATCGGTTCTGTATTGCTGTCATTTATAACCGGTCTGATATCGGGGTTGGTAACACTTATTCTTGTGCCGTTCTTCCTGATATACCTGTTGATCGATCATAAGAAATTTGTGCCGTTCGTCTCCGGTTTCTTTTCAGGAGAACGAAAATCCTGGATTATCAAAGCAATGCAAGACATCGACCGTACGTTAAGGTCTTATATCCAAGGGCAGTTATTCGTTAGTTTCCTGGTGGGTATCATGCTGCTGATCGGTTATTGGATCATTGGTCTGGAATATGCGTTATTATTGGCGCTGATTGGCATGGTGACGAACGTAATTCCATTCCTCGGTCCTTATATCGCAGTCATTCCAGCGGTTATCATCGCATTAGTGACGGATCCCATTAAAGTGATTTGGGTCTTGGTCATCATGCTAATAGCCCAGCAGATAGAAGGAAACCTGATAACGCCGAATGTCATGGGGAATGCGCTGGATGTCCATCCTTTGACAGTCATAACGTTAATATTGGCGGCCGGGAACATTGCCGGTCTTTGGGGTATCATCCTTGCGATTCCGACTTACGCCGTACTCAAATCGATTGCCAAAAATGTTTATGCAAGACGCCAGGAAATAAGGAAAACAGCCACAAAAGACGTTTAAAGGAACCTCCATGAAGTTAACTTCATGGAGGTATTTTATATTTGAAGAAAAAAACTTTAAAGTTGCAAGGGCTTTGAATGAGCGTCTCTTTGTCCAGACTCCATCGGCCCAGCCCCTCGAGTCGCTTCGGTCTTGCCAGCAATGGCAAAGGGCGCCATTACTTTCAAGCCCTCCAGCGCTTGTCGGGGCTTAACGGGCGATGTCGCTTTTCTTTGTCCAGACTCCATCGGCCCAGCTCTTCGGGTCATAAGCCAGCCCAGCTCTGCGGTCAAGACCGCGCCGCTGTTCTGTCTTATGCCTTTCAGAGCTTAACGGGCGATGTCGCTTTTCTTATTGTCCAGACTCCATCGGCCCAGCTCTTCGGGTCATAAGCCAGCCCAGCTGCCGTGGCAAAGAACGCCACTCTGCTGTTCTGCCTTATGCCTTTCAGAGCTTAACGGGCGCCATCGCTTTTCTACTTAATCCTTGACGAAAAATAGTCTACCCCCTAAACTGTTAATAGTTGAGGGGGTAGACTATTTTGGATCAACGAATAAAAGAAGCAGTCGATCTATTCACTGAAGTGATGGTTTACGGCACAGAAAAAGTCATCAAGTCAGTCGATCATCCGCTTTGGAAGGAATATTCACCTGAACAAATGCAGATGCTGAAGCTGATCAGCAAAGAAAAACGTGTGACTTCCAGCCGTCTTGCAGTTCTGCAGTCAGTACATAAATCGGCCATTTCCAGCAGAATTAAAAAACTGCTGCAAAAAGAATTGATTCGCATTGCCGAAACGGATGACAAGAGGACGAAAATGCTTGAGATAACTGATTCAGGCAGGGAAGTGCTGGCGCAGTCAGACAAGGCCTTGACCGAATACATCGAAAAACTGATGTCGGAACAGATCGAAGACAAAGAAATAGACGAGTTCCTCATCATTTTCCGCAAGCTCAAAAAGATACTAAAAATGGATGGAGTGTAAAATATGAAGACGATATTAAAACTTAAATGGCCGATCCTGATCGGTTTAATCATATTAACAGCCGCTCTTTTCCTGTTGGCGCCGAATTTGACCGAGCAGGCGGAAGAGGCAGGGTCATTCCAGCTTTCTGAAGATGCTTCATCCCAACAGGCCGCGGATATTCTGGCGGATGCTGGAGCCGCTGCGCAAACCATTTCCGTTGTCGTTCCAATGGAGTCGGAATTGGATGATTCAACGCGTGATACGCTGGAGCAGATGGTTGCCGATATCGAAGCAATCGGAGAACCGGTGACGTCTGTATTGAACCCGGTGGAAAGTGAAGAACTGGAAGAACAATTGATTTCGGAAGACGGAGAAACGATCCTGATTCCAATCACATTGGATGGTTCCGATGAAGAGGTGAACCAAGTTGCGGATGAAATTCGTGAAAATGTCATCCCTTCCGATTTAACAGCTTATATCACGGGTGAAGCCATCATTAATAATGATGTTAATATCAGTGCCCAGGAAGGCCTGAAACGTACTGAAATCATTACAGTCGTCTTGATTTTCGGTTTGTTGCTGGCGGTTTTCCGTTCGATTGTGACACCGTTCATACCGCTTGTGGCAGTGGGGATTTCTTATTTGCTCAGCCAGTCGATCGTAGCATTTTTCATTGATTGGTTCGGATTCCCGGTTTCAAACTACACACAAATATTCCTGGTGGCGATTCTGTTCGGGATCGGTACCGACTATTGTATTTTGCTCCTCAGCCGTTATAAGGAAGAATTATCTTCCGGACATGGTGTGGAAGAGTCAATCATCAATACCTATAAAACTGCAGGGCGTACATTGCTGATCAGTGGACTTGCTGTATTTATCGGATTTTCTGCCATCGGTTTTGCTGAATTCCCGATTTTTAAATCAGCGGTAGCCGTCGCAGTAGGGATTTTCGTCTTGCTGATCGTCCTGTTTACCGTCGTACCCTTCTTCATGGCAGTTTTGAAGGAAAAATTATTCTGGCCTTCAAAAAAATCAGCTTCACATTCGGACAGCAAAATCTGGATCTGGATGAGCAAGCTGTCGATCAATCGGCCTCTATTGTCGATGTTGGTTGTAGCGATCATTACCGTACCGTTATTGTTTACGTATGATAATGATCTATCTTTCAACACCGTTGATGAAATCGGCGGGGAATACGAATCGGTGAAAGGCCTTCGCGCAATTGAAGACGGCTTTGGGAAAGGCGAATCTTTGCCGGTCCAGGTTCTATTCAAATCGGATGATGCTTTAACAAATGAAGATACTATTCCTTATTTCGAACTGGTCAGCCGCGAAGTTGAAAAAATTGACGGCGTCGATTCAGTCCGTGCCATTACACGTCCGACAGGCGATGTAATTGAGGAACTGTATGTTGACGAACAATTGGGCTTGCTTGCGGACGGATTGACTGAAGCACGCGATGGTCTGGGCGAAGTCCAGGCAGGTCTTACGGAAATTGAAACCAATCTATCCAACATTGCCGGCCAGGCTGGCGGTTCGGGTGGACTTGGTGAAGCTGCGGCGGGTCTAGGCCAGTTGAACGATCAACTGGCGCAAGTTACACAAGGATTGCAGCAGACGGGCAATATCCAGCAGACGGTTGGTGCATTGACACAGATCAGCGGCGGTCTTGCTGAAATCGAGCAGGGCCTTCAAGGCGCAGCCGGTCAAACAGGCGAGCTCGGTGCGGGTCTAGGCCAGTTGGCTGAAGGCGTCGCATCCGCCAACGAAGGACTTTCTGAAATTGAAGGCGGCCTTACCGAAGCATCTGACATGATGCAGTCGATGAGCGACAGTGAATCGGTGCGTGCGACGGGTTTATTCATTCCCGAAGGAACGCTGGATGAAGAAGAGTTCGAACAGGTCTTTGACCGCTATACATTTGCGGATGAGACTGGCGTGATGATGGAAGTCATCCTCGCTGAAGATCCATATTCACCGGAAGCGATCGACACGGTAGCGGAAATCAAAGATACCGTCAATCGCAGCATAGCGGCGACTCCTTTGGAGGAAGCTGACGTTGCGTTCGGCGGAATCGCCAGCATCAACAGCGATTTGCAGGATGTTTCTTCAAGCGACTTCACAAACACCGTCATCATTATGCTTGTCAGCTTGTTTATCGTCTTGGCTATCCTGTTCCGTTCATTGATCATGCCTTTATATATGATCGGTTCATTGCTGTTGACGTATTACACGTCCATTGCCATTGCGGAGTTGATTTTCGTCAACGGGCTTGGCTTTGACGGAATCAGCTGGGCGGTGCCATTCTTCGGCTTTGTCATGCTGGTGGCTCTTGGTGTCGATTATTCCATTTTCCTTCTCGACCGTTTCCGCGAAGAATCTTTCAACGGCATTTCGGTTCGTGACGCGATGTACACATCGATGGCGAAAATGGGTACAGTCATCATTACGGCAGCCATCATCCTTGCCGGCACATTCGGCGCAATGATGCCTTCTGGCGTATTGAGTCTCGTGCAGATTGCGACAATTGTTGTGACGGGTCTATTGCTGTACGGCTTAGTCGTATTGCCGCTCCTTATCCCGGCAATTTCGGTTTCATTCGACCGCGGGGTCTGGTGGCCGTTCGGCAATCGCAATCGCGATCATAAATAAGGATGAATAAATAGATTGAAGCTGCAGGCGGCACCCGAAATGGGTTTGCGCCTGCAGTTTTTTTCTGTTAATGAAGGATTTATAGCAGCCATGCTATAATGGAGGAAGAATGAAAAAATGAAACGGGGTATATGCACTATGCTTACATTTGAGCAAAAACTGGAAATCATCGAATCGTTTCCTGAACTGACACGCAAAGACGTGTCGATGAAACGCGTCAATTTCCATTACGAAGAAAGCCTTTACGACAAGAAAATCGCAGTCTATCATCTTCATCCAAACGGCAACGGCTTTGTCTATGTCGGCAACTTGCCGCAGTACGAAGCGGACAATAAAGGCTTCGTCAATATCCGGGATTTTTCCGAGAAAGAATTGCGCAGCATCCTGGCTGACGCTTTAGATTATTTATCACTTGAACCGGAACCGCCTTACGATAAGACCTGGACGAACCGCGAGAATGAGAAAGTGGATTTGGTCTATGACGAACCATTCTGGAATGTCTATGCCGGCAAAAATCTGGAAGAAAGCTTCGGCACTTTCAGTGATGCGGAAGATTATTTGATCGACCAAGGCTTTAAAGAGCCAAAATAGTGGAAATCCGCTTGCTGAATGAGGACGAGGACCTGCCCATGGACTTGCTGTTGGAAGCGGATCCTTCTGAAGAACTTGTCCGGGAATATTGCGGACGCGGCTTAGTCTACGAAGCCATAGTCGACGCTGCACTTATAGGTGTGTATGTTTTATTGCCATTACCTGATGGCGCCGTGGAAATTAAAAATATCGCTGTCGCTGAAAATGCGAGAGGGAGAGGCTTCGGCAAGAAGCTGATTTTACATGCCTTGTCTGATGCAAAAAGATTAGGATTCACCCATGTCGAAATAGGCACCGGCAACTCGAGTGTTGATCAGCTGATGCTGTATCAGAAATGCGGTTTTCGCATCGACTCATTTGACCGTGATTTCTTTACGCGCAACTATCCGGAACCGATTTTTGAAAATGGCATCGAGTGCCGCGACATGATCCGGCTTGTTTATACTTTTTGATTTAAACTCTTCCTTTCGGGGAAGGGTTTTTTGTTTAGAGGAAGCAAGAAAATCTGCGATAAATAGAGAATCGCCGATAAACCTTAAAAAACCGCTGATAAACTATGAAAAATCGCCGATAAACCGCTAGAAATCGCCGATAAAAGCAAAAAAATCACCGATAAATAATACGTTAGAAGTTTGAAGCATATTTCATCCAACAATCCTGGATGGTCAAACGGATAAAAGGATATCTCACAACTTCAATTTATCGGAGTATTGTAAAGGAGCCTTAGCGCTCCTTTTTTTTCTTGCAAAAAAACAGGCAGGAAAAAGAGGAAAAAAACAGTAAATTTCGGTATGCTTGATGCAAGGAGTGATGACATGTTCAAGAAAGTGACTTTATATACAGATAAGCTCGATGAAGTAAAAGGCTTTTATGAATACCAACTGGGTTTCCGGATTGTTGAAGAAGACGAATCCAGCTTTATGCTGGCCATCGGTGAATCCCAGCTTATCTTCCGCGAATCCGATCGCCCGGCGTTTTATCATTTTGCCTTCAATATACCTGGCAACCAGTTCACTCTTGCCAAAGGCTGGGCAAGTTCACGGGTGGAATTGAACCGCCAGGAAGGGATGGATGAAATCTATTACGCGAATTTTGATGCGGATGCATTTTATTTTGAAGATCCTGCCGGAAATATCGTGGAATTTCTTGGACGTCGGAACACCGACAGGATGGGGAATTTCACAGTGGATTCATTGCTGAATATCAGTGAAGTCAGTATCACAACCCCGCATGTAGCGGAAGTCGGCAAACAGATCGAAGATATGGAAATTCCGGTCCGCGGCAATAAAGGAATAGATCCTGGCTCGTTGAACTTTCTTGGGCAGGGAGCGGCGTTTATTCTTCTTGTTGCCCCGAAAAGAACCTGGTATTTCTCGAAGAAAAAGAGCGAGGTCCATCCGGTGTCGATTGAATTGACGGATGGCCGCCAAATCTATATTGATGAAGAAGGGCGCTTCGGTTCAGCGGTTCCGGAAAATCCGTTGTCAGACCGCTTGGAGGAAATGGAGTTCTCAGGAGCCGCCATGCTGAAAACAGAGGAAGAATGGGCGATAGCCAAGGGGATGGCAGACCGGGCAAACGCGCGGCCGAATGCAGTGAATACCCGTTTCGGCATTGCTTCCGGCTGCAAAATATTCACCGCTGTGGCAATTGCGCAATTGGCCGAGGAAGGTAAATTGTCATTTGATGATGTCCTGTCCGAATTGCTTCCCGAGGACTTTTCGAATTTCCCTGTGACAATTCATCAATTGCTGACGCATACATCGGGGATTCCGGACTATTTCGATGAGTCCGTCATGGATGACTTTGAAGAACTATGGCAGGACCTGCCGATGTATCGAATGAAGAGCACAAGAGATTTTCTGCCACTATTCAAGGATAAGGCGATGAAATTTGAACCCGGTGAAAAATTTGAGTACAATAATGCGGGCTTTATCGCGCTCGGCATGGTAGTAGAGAAGTTGACCGGCAAAGATTTTACCGATGTAATCGAAGAGCGCGTTTTTCAACGCGCTGGCATGGACAGGTCGGGTTATTTCCGATTGGACAGCTTGCCGGCGGAAACGGCAACCGGTTATATAGATGAAGGAACGACTTGGCGCACCAACCAATACGCTATTCCGATCAAGGGAGGCGCTGACGGTGGTGCTTACACAACGGCCGCGGACATGGCTGTTTTTTGGGAGCAATTAATGAATTACAGCCTGCTTTCTGAAGAAGGAACACGCAATTTGCTGAAGGTGCATGCTTCGGATGAGGAAGGCCATTACGGCTACGGAGTATGGATTAAAAAAGAGGAAGATGAAATCCTTAAATACCATGTGATGGGATACGATCCGGGAGTCAGTTTTCATTCGGGCTTCTATCCTTCCAACGGCAGCACATTAACGGTATTATCGAATGAAAGCACTGGTGCCTATGATGTTATCCAATTGATCGAACAGGAAAAAATGAACTGACAATCGAAAAGGAGTAGAAGTCCATGAGCGGTAAAAAACTGGCATTATCCATTATATTCGGCACCATTGGCGTAGCCGTATTGATTTTTGCGGTTTTCCAATTATATTTCATGCTGAATTAACAACAAAACAAGAGGTGATCCGCTGAAATCGGATCACCTCTTGTTTTATTTTGGCTTTAAAGTTTTTCTGAAAATGTATTTTATTCGACTGATCAGAAAATAAAAACTGACCTCCAAAAAAATTTATGGAAATAAAATAAAAAAATGGATTCTTCCGAAGAAGAATCCATTAACAGTTATATTTAGATTAAGCTTTTTGTACGTTAGTAGCTTGAAGACCGCGTTGGCCTTGCTCGATATCAAACGTTACTTCTTGGCCTTCGTCAAGAGACTTGAAGCCTTCGCTTTGGATTGCTGAGAAATGTACGAATACATCGTCGCCGCCTTCTCTTTCGATGAAGCCGAATCCTTTTTCTGAGTTAAACCATTTTACTTTACCTTGTTCCATGTGTGTTTCCTCCTCGTATGCGTAAGCATACATTGTATTACTATCCTTGCTCAAATCTTGCAGATGAACATCTGACACTTTTTAAAAGTTATCCGAACAAAAATAATTCTTCCTTAGAATAACACGGGTATATTAAAAATGCAAGCTTTATGTAAAAATTGGGTCTCTAGCTTAAAATCCTGTATTTAATTATACTGATAGAACGGTTACAAATGAAGGGGTGAAAAGATGAAGAGGATCATTGTGTGCGGCGTTTCAGCAGGTGCAGGAAAGTCCACGTTCGCAAGAAAACTTGGAGAAAAAATCGAAATTCCTGTGCATCATTTAGATTCTTATTATTGGAAGGCGGGTTGGGTGGAAAGGGAGAAGGAGGAATTTCGGGACAAACAGCGGCAGCTTGTTAAAGAAGATACGTGGATTATAGAAGGAAACTATGCCAGCTCCATGGAAATCCGGCTGGCAGAAGCGGATACCTTCATTTATTTGGAGCTGCCATTAAGGGTCTGTCTCTACCGGGCTTTGAAGCGGTGGGTGCTGAATTACGGAAGAACCCGGCCTGATATGGCGGAAGGGTGTCCTGAAAAAATGGACAAGGAGTTTTTGAAGTTCATCGTCACGACGTATGCGGACAGAAAAATCGAGATGAGGCAGCGGGCAAAAGATTTTGTTGGTCGTGGACCTGATCGCCAGTCGATTATTTTGCAGACGCAAAAGCAGATAGACGGCTTTTTGAAATGAAAAAAAGGTATATGACGCGGCATATCAAATTATTATCTAATTTGCAGTAAAATTTAAAAAACTCGCTTACATAGGAAAAAATAAGTGGTATCATAAAAGTACAAATCTGAACGGTAGGGGGAAGCGGAGATGAAAGTTTTATATGAAGGCACTATCACCCATCAGGTTCTTCGGAAAAAACTGGCTCTGCACATGAAACGGCTTTATCTTGAAGATCTGCCGGCTATAGAAGAAGTACAAGAAGCAGTGGTTGCTGCGATGCCGGAAAAAACAGCTTTACAGCCTTTATCAACAGAAGAATTTCTTTTCATCCTCAATGAACGCGGGTTGATGGTTGGTGCATATGCGGAAGACAAATTAATCGGCTTTCGCGCATTGCTGATTCCTGAAATCGATGAAGAGCATCTCGGCTACGACATCGGATTGTCTGAAGAGGAATTGCCGAGAGTGATTTATCAGGAGATTTCGGCTGTGTTGCCCGCTTTCAGGGGAAATCGTCTGCAACAGAAGCTGGCGGATGTCATCATGAAGGAATTACCGAAACTGCCGGGGAATTTCCGTTATGTCTGCTGCACCGTCGCCCCGATGAACATCCCGAGCCTGAAAGACAAATTCACGCAGGACATGTACATCGGCGCCTTGACAGAGAAGTACGGAGACAAAGAACGGTATGTCTGTGTGAAAGACCTGGAGAATCCGTCAATCGGCTACGAAGGCTTTGCGGCCGCCAAACTGGATGATTTCACCAAGCAACATCAATTATTCGATGCCGGTTACGTCGGCATCAACTTCCAAATGAAAGACGGCTTCCATGAAATTCAATTTGTAAAACCCATTCTTTAAATAGAATGGGTTTTTCTTTTATCGCATAAAAATAATAAATAATTCTGAAACTTTGAGCACTTATTACCGTATATAAGATAAGATGGAAAAGAGCTACCGGGAATGGGAGGTATTGGTATGGAGTTGTTTGGTTTAGGAGTGGAGCAAATTTATATGTACGGCTTGCTGATTGCGGCAGGGCTGACTTTATTGTATGTGCTGTTCGGCGATATGGCAGATGCCGGTGAAGGGCTTCCGTTATTGAATCCAGCTGTCCTGCTGGCATTTTTCACCCTGTTTTTCGCCATCGCCTTTGTGCTTGAAAAAGCGGGTGGACTGAACAGTGCCACTATCATCTTGATTGCAGCAGTGGCGGCAGCAGTGCTGGACTTCCTTCTATATTTCTTTGTTTTATTGCCATTGAAATCTGCGGAATCTTCGATCGCCTATACCGAAGAATCGCTTCTCGGCCAGGTGGCACGGGTTATCATCCCAATTCCTGTCGACGGCTATGGTGAAGTGGTGCTGGAAACATACGGCGGAATGATTTCGAAGCGCGCTGCAGGCTATGACAATGAGCCGATTGCGCAGGACGAACAGGTGCTGATTATTGAAATCGCTGACGGTACGCTTTATGTCAGGGAATACGAACCTTTTGTTTTAGGAAATAAAAAATAGAAAATCCAGGGGGAATCAGAATGGAAGTGTGGATCGTTATTGGAGTGGTGGCAGCTATATTGCTGGCGTTGATCGGCGTATATGTCACAAAATACAAGACGGTGGGACCGGACGAAGCATTGATCGTTACGGGAAGTTATTTGGGATCGAAAAATGTACATACGGACGACTCGGGTAATCGCATTAAGATTATCAGAGGCGGAGGGACGTTCTTGCTGCCGGTGTTTCAACAGGCGGCACCGCTCAGCCTATTGTCCAGCAAATTGGAAGTCACGACGCCTGAAGTCTATACGGAGCAAGGTGTTCCGGTTATGGCAGACGGTACCGCAATCATCAAAATCGGCGGTTCCATTTCTGAAATTGCAACGGCTGCCGAGCAGTTCTTAGGAAAGTCTAAAGAAGACCGGGAAAATGAAGCGAAAGAAGTTCTTGAAGGGCATCTTCGTTCTATTCTGGGATCGATGACGGTAGAAGAAATTTATAAAAACCGCGATAAATTCTCTCAGGAAGTGCAGCGGGTAGCATCGCATGATTTGGCGAAAATGGGCTTGATCATCGTGTCGTTCACTATCAAGGATGTACGTGACAAAAACGGTTATCTTGATTCATTGGGTAAAGCACGTATTGCTCAGGTGAAACGGGATGCAGATATTTCAACCGCCGAATCGGAAATGGAGACGCGCATCAAACGTGCCGAAGCCGGCAAGGAAGCGCAGCGTGCTGAAATTCAGCGTGCCACTGAAATCGCCGAAGCGGAAAAAGAAAATCAATTGAAGGTGGCAGAATACCGCCGTGAGCAGGACAGTGCGAAAGCCCGTGCCGATCAGGCATATGAACTGGAAACAGCACGTTCGAAACAGGAAGTTGTAGAACAGGAAATGCAGATCCGTATTATAGAACGACAGAAACAGATCGAACTGGAAGAAAAAGAAATTCAGCGCCGTGAGCGTCAATACGATTCAGAAGTGAAGAAAAAAGCGGACGCTGACCGTTATGCTGTGGAACAGGCAGCCGAAGCTGAGAAGTCGAAACAGCTTGCAGATGCTGATGGCCAGAAATACCGAGTCGAAGCTATGGCGAAAGCCGATGCAGAGAAAGTCCGCCTCGATGGTATGGCCAAAGCAGATTCGCAGCGTGCCCAAGGTGAATCTGAAGCGGATGTCATCCGCCTGAAAGGTCTTGCCGAAGCTGAAGCTAAACGTAAAATCGCGGAAGCTTTCGAAATGTACGGCCAAGCGGCTACACTCGATATGATTGTGAAGATGCTGCCGGAATATGCGAAACAGATTGCCAGCCCACTTGCGAATATCGATAAAATCACAGTTGTCGATACCGGCAGCGGCGAAGGCGGCGGTGCCAATAAGGTGACATCGTACGCAACGAACCTGATGTCGACGCTGCAGGAAACGCTGAAAGAGTCATCTGGAATCGACGTCCGTGAAATGCTCGAGAACATGAGCGGCAAAACGGACTACGCTGCAACGATCGAACAATTGCGCTACGAATTGGCGGAAAAAGAGACCCCTGTTAAGTAAATAGAATTTCACATACATTAAATTGTATGCAAAGAAAATAGTTACATTAAATATTTTTAAATAGAACCAGCGACAAAAAGCTTTTGCTTTTTGTCGCTGGTTTTTGGTTTCAGAGAACCCTTGAGCGGGAAAAGATAGGCGATATAGTATGAAATTATCATTTATGCTGGATTGTTGCTTCTCTGTCATTTTGTAGATTTATTTAGGGTGGTAGAATTTAATGATAATATTGTCTAAGTGATAAATTTGTGATAAAAACATTTTTTTAAGGAGCACCCTATGAACATACAATTTACAAAAACACCTCATCTGACACCTCTTTCTTTAAGCGGACCAAAAGCTCAGGAAATCACTTCCATCGTTTATAACTCAGTGGAGACAAAAAAAGGATCCGCTTTCTTTTGTGTGACCGGAGAAAATACTGACGGCCACTTATATATTGGAGAAGCAATCGAAAAAGGCGCATGCGCCATTATCGGAACGAATAAAGAGATATTGGATAAGCACTCCGATCTGTTTCCTCAAGTGACATTTTTAGAAGTTGAAGATTCAAAGGTTGCTATGGCACACATTTCCAATTACTTTTATGGTAATTCACAAGATCGGTTGATTAAGGTCGGGGTTACAGGAACTAATGGGAAAACCACAACGGCAACATTCGTTTACAGCCTTTTTAAGTTATTGGACATGCCTTGCGGATTTTTAGGCACTACCGGTATATGGTCTTCAACCGCCAAGCTTGCTTATAAGAAAAGCACACCAACTACCCCCCTCTCTTCTGATATACATAATATCTTTTCGCAGCTTGCTGCCCAAGGGGACGTCGCCGCTGCAATGGAAGTCTCATCTATTGCGTTGGATCAGAAAAGGGTGGAAGGAATCGTATTTGATGTGGCAATCCACACCAATATTTCAGAGGAACATATGGAATACCATAAAACTTTTACTCATTATCTCCAATCAAAACTGGAATTATTCCGGCAAGCAAAATCGGCTGTCGTCAATTTGGATGATGCAGGCATGTCTCGGGAGATTTTGGAGATTGCACAATACCCATGTATCACATACAGTGCTGACCCGAATTCCGAAGCGGATCTGATTTGGGGAGACTGCCGGACATTGGAGGAGGGCTTGGCATTTAGTTTAGTTTATCAAGGCATTACGCGAGAGGTTCAAGTTCCCATCTTCGGTGAGTATAATGCCGGCAATCTGACAGCAGCGATTGCCGCGGCATTATTGGCAGGCAAGTCCATCGAAGAGATATTATCTGTTTTGCCTGATATGCCTCAGGTGGAAGGGCGGTTCCAGGTTCTTGCCGGACCTGAAGGCAGAAAAATAATCCTCGATTACGCCCATACGCCGGTAGCCATTGATCTAGTGTTGAAAGAAGCGAAAAAACTGCCGCACCGCCGGCTCATCGCGATGATTGCGGGTATCGGAATCAGGGACTTTTCCAAGATGCCCAAAATGGCGAAAGCATCGGAAGGCAAAGCGGATACGATCATCGTAACGGTGGACCATCCGGGATACAACGACCCCAACGATGTTGTGGATGCTGTAGTTAAAGGCTTCACAGTCCCTTATAAACAGCAAGTGGTGACGGCTCCTTCACGAAAGGATGCTGTTATTGAAGCGTTGAAGGCAAGCGGACCGGAAGACATTGTCCTGTTATCGAGCGGCTGCATCAACGGTGCTCAAATTATCAAGGGTGAATATATTCCGCATTCGGATGAAGAGATTATTGAGGAATTCTTTTTACAGCAAAATTAATGGGTTTTATACCGGCTTTTCCTTTGGAAAAGTCGGTTCTAGGCTGTAGAAATATAATCTACTTGAATCATTTCGCCGCCTGCTGCTACATTTTGCATCTTTAAAAAAAGGATATACTTCTCTCAGTAAACCAAAATGTCTAACCTCTCTCTTTATAGAAAGCGATTCTGAGATATGGAGCAAAACAGCGAGACTCCCAAGGGAGCAGAAACGGAGTTGGCTTTCCAACTCCGTTTCGAGTGAAGTGCTGAGATCCACTCGGGCGAAGGGAACTGAGGCCGAGTTAGCTCAGTGCGAGCCCCAAGGAAAGCGAAGCTGTTTTGCGGAATGTCGGTTGTTGAAATATATTTTTTTCATAAGACTTAAAGTGGCTTTTCTTATAGATAAGTCGCTTTTTCACGTTTTTTTGTGTTTAATAGAAGAGAAGGTTTAATTAGACATAAGAATTGGAGTGAATGGAATGCAATATCGTACAGAGAAAGACACCATTGGTGAAATTCAGGTTGAAGCCGACAAAATGTGGGGAGCTCAGACACAGCGCAGTGTCCAGAACTTTGCCATCGGCACTGAGCGTATGCCGCATGAAGTGGTAATTGCGTTTGCCCAATTGAAAAAAGCGACAGCGAAAGCTAACCATAAGCTTGGAAAACTGTCTGAAGCGAAGATGAAAGCGATCGAAACTGCAGCCAATGAAGTAATCGAAGGCAAATGGAATGATCATTTCCCATTGGTTGTTTGGCAGACAGGCAGCGGAACGCAGTCGAATATGAACATGAACGAAGTTCTGGCACGCCGCGGAAACGAAATTTTAGCGGAACAGAATTCCGAAGAAAAACTTCATCCAAACGATGATGTAAACATGTCCCAAAGTTCAAACGACACTTATCCGACTGCTATGCACGTTGCGGGCGTATTGGCTGTAACTGAAACATTGATACCGGCTGTTCAAAAATTGAAAACGACTTTGGCTGAGAAATCGGAGAAATTCGATGACATCATCAAAATCGGACGGACACATCTTCAAGATGCAACGCCGTTGACATTAGGCCAGGAAATCAGCGGCTGGAAGCATATGCTGGAGAAAAGTGAGCGCATGATCAGCGAAAGCGTAAATTATATGCGTGAATTGGCAATCGGCGGTACAGCGGTAGGAACAGGCATCAACGCAGATCCGAAATTCGGCGGCTATGTGGCTGAATTCATCGCGGAAGCTGTTGGTTCTGAGTTTACTTCAGCTGAAAATAAATTCCACGCTCTGACAAGCCATGACGAAATGGTTTATACGCACGGCGCCATTAAAGCACTAGCGGCTGACGCAATGAAAATTGCGAATGATGTACGTTGGCTTGCCAGCGGACCACGCAGCGGCATCGGTGAAATTACGATTCCAGCTAACGAGCCAGGAAGCTCCATCATGCCTGGGAAAGTTAACCCGACACAAAGTGAAGCGTTGACGATGGTGGCTGCACAAGTAATGGGGAATGACGCGACAATCGGTTTCTCTGCCAGCCAGGGGAATTTCGAATTGAACGTGTTCAAACCGGTCATCGCTTACAACTTCCTTCAATCAGTTCGATTGCTGGCAGACAGCCTGGTAAGCTTTAACGATCACTGCGCAGTGGGCATTGAAGCGAATCTGGATGTCATCCAGAACCATGTGAATAATTCATTGATGCTCGTAACTTCATTGAATCCGCATATCGGCTATGAAAAAGCGGCAGCAATTGCCAAACAAGCACACAACGACGGCTCAACATTGAAAGAATCTGCTGTGAAGAGCGGACATCTGACAGCTGAGCAATTCGACGAGTGGGTTAAACCAGAAAACATGGTTGGTAAATAAGTAGAAATTGGAGTGGCCGGAACCGTTTCCGGCCGCTTTTTTTTATGTTTGCAGGACGAGGAAAGGGTTTATTCCTTAGTTGTCGAAGTTTATTAAACAGGAAAGAATTTACGGAAGAGGTGCATTATGCAAAAAACATTTGTGATGTCATGGAGCGGCGGAAAGGATTCCGCGCTTGCGTATTACCGGGCAGTGCTGGAAGGCAATGTCCCGGTGGCTTTACTGACCATGTTCGAGGAAGACGGATCGAAATCGAGATCGCACGGACTGCCGCTCGAAATACTGGAAGCGCAGGCGGAACGGATGGGGTTGCCCCTGGAAATCGGAAAAGCAGACTGGAATAACTATGAGAAGGAGTTCATCCATCTTTTAAAGAATTTTAAAAGTGGAGGCATCGATATGGGCGTGTACGGTGATATCGACCTGGAAGATCACCGGGCTTGGGTACAGAAAGTCAGTAAGGAAGCGGATATCGAAGTCAGCCATCCGCTATGGGGGGAACCTCGGCGCAAGTTGTTGGAGGAATTGATCGCGGAAGGATTCAAAGCCGTGATTACGGTAGTTGATACGGCACGAATGGATCCGAAATTCCTCGGCAGGGAATTTACACTGGAATTGATCGAAGAGCTAGAGGCACTCGGAATCGATGCATGTGGTGAAGAAGGTGAATTTCATACAGTCGTAATCGACGGACCAATATTTGTCGAAGCGGTTCCGGCAGTATTTGGCCAAGTGATTGAAGCAGGTCAACATCGCGTTCTGGAAGTGAAACTTCAATAGGAGGAGTGGAAGCCATGATTCAATTTGTAGGGGTTGAGGAAATCCATATTCGCCAGATGTCCGCTTTATTGGCAAAAAGACATGAAAAAGAACGGAAAGTATTTCCTTATCTGCCATCCGCCTTTGAGGAAATCGATGAAGCGGAATCCGTAATCCGTCACCAGCTGGAAAAGCCTTATGTCAGCGGCATCGCAGCGTTAAGGGGGATTGACGTCATCGGCTATCTCTTATATGAATTCAAAGAAGATACTGACCGTGGCCGATATGTCCATATAGGCTATGAATCCATAGCCATCAGCGACAAAGAGCATCCGAACCTGCTGCGCCTGCTGTATGCGGATGCTGGGGCGGAATGGGTTAAACATGGTTTTTCACACATATCCTCATGATTCCATTAGGACAGCAACTATTGGTTGATCAATGGCTGGAGCAGGGATTCAGTTATGAACAGAAATATGCCATCCTGTCATTAACGGATTTTGAAGCTGAGGAGAAAGAGGCGCCCGGCAAACTGAGGATCCGAAGAGGCAAACAGGAAGATGCGGAACTGCTGAAAAAAGTGGCTTTATGGAACAGTATACATCAGGCTGCCGCCCCGTCCTGGCTTCCCATTACCAAAGAAACGATGGAGGGCATTAAACGCAGTTATATGGATTTATCGGAGGATAAAGAAGCATATTTGTGGATTGCGGAACTGGGTGAACGCATCGCTGGCTTCCATGTCTATTTCAGAAAAGAAGAAGGGTTGAGTCTTTCTGTGCCTCCGAACTGTGCCGTGTTGCCGGCAGCTTCCACAAATCCGGATTTGCGGGGGAAAGGCATCGGCCGTGCACTTGCCAATCACTGCTTTACAGAACTGAAAAAAGAAGGTTTTGATTACATTTATGCGGATTGGCGCACCCCCAACCAACTAGCTTCGTATTTTTGGCCACGGCTTGGCTTTGAACCGTTCATGGTGAGGATGTCGCGGAAAATAGATCCGAGAATTGCGTGGGCGCAAGGCATCTAACGGGAAAATTAATAATAATTCGCCTCTCAAAACATAGTGGTCCCAAGGGTTTTCAGTTTACTTAGAGCCTGTATATGATACAATTACGACCATTATGATTGAAAGGGGAATGAATTTTGACTAAGAAAATGCTATTAAGCCTATTGATCGGTGCCTCAGTTTTGGTGACAGCGGCATGCGGCAATGCGGATGAAAATACAAATGAAGAAGAAACCGCGACAGAGGAACAAGCGACAGAGGAGCAAGCTCCTGAAGAAAATGGTGAAACAGCTGAGCAGCCGGAAATGCCAGAGCCTGATTTAGAAGGCGTACCTGATGTTGTCGCTGAAGTGAACGGCGAAGAAATCAAGAAAGAAGAGTTTGAAAATGCATACGTAGGCCAGTTCCAGCAGATGGCTATGCAGGCACAAATGTCCGGCCAGGAAGTTGATCAAGCGCAATTGAAAGAACAGATTGCTGAAAGTTTGGTCAGTCAGAGACTATTGGTTCAGGAAACAGAAAATCGTGAAATCGAAGCTTCTGAAGAAGAAGTCAATGAAACTTTGACTGTATTGGCAGAACAAAATGGCATGGCGTCATCCGATGAATTTTTAGCCGCTCTTGAGGAGCAGGATCTTTCAGAGGAAGAAGTCAGAGACCAAGTTGCGTCACAAGTGAAAGTGGATAAATTGATTGCTGAAGAAACAGGGGACACTGAAGTTTCAGAAGAAGAACTTCAAGAGTTCTATGATCAAGTGAAAGAACAGCAAGAAGAAATGGGCGGCGAAGAATTACCGCCGCTTGAAGACATCCAGTCAGAACTTGAAGCGCAGCTATTGCAGCAAAAAGAGAATGAAGCAGTTCAGGCATTAGTTGCTGAACTTCGCGAAGGTGCGGAAGTCACAGTTAATATTTAATGAAAAAAAGAACCAGGTCCCCGTAGCGGGGGCCTGGTTCTTTTTGTCGTTCTGTATTTAAATCGTATCGGCATTTTGAATCAGGTTCAAAAACTGTTTCGTCCGTTCTTCTTTCGGATGATCGAAAATCTGCTGCGGTGTACCGCGTTCAATGATACGGCCCGCGTCCATGAACAAGACTTCATCCGCTACGCCTTTGGCAAAGCGCATTTCGTGCGTGACGACTACCATGGTCATGCCTTCGAGAGCGAGTTCTTTCATTACCTGCAGCACTTCTCCGACAAGTTCCGGGTCAAGTGCTGAAGTCGGTTCATCAAAAAGCATCACTTTCGGTTCGAGCGCCAGGGCTCGGGCAATGCCGACGCGCTGCTGCTGGCCGCCGGAAAGCTGGAAAGGATATTCATTCATTTTTTCTTTTAGTCCGACTTTTGTCAGTAATTCTTCCGCTTTCGCACGTGCTTCAGCCCGGTCGATTTTCTGTACGGTGACAGGACCTTCCATGACATTTTCTAAAGCGGTCATATGCGGAAAGAGGTTATAATGCTGAAACACCATAGCGGACTGTTTTCTGAATTCCATTATTTGTTTCTTGGGCAAAGGCTTCGAAAAATCAGCCATGTGACCGTCAATGGCCACTGTTCCAGCGGTAGGCGTTTCCAGGATATTCAGGCAGCGAAGGAATGTCGTTTTGCCGGAACCGGAGGGACCGATGACTACGACAGCCTGGCCTTTCGCTACGTTAAGGTCTATGCCTTTCAAAACTTCGAGATCTCCGAAGCTCTTGTGCAGATTATTTATGGCAATCATAGGAGTCTCCTTTCTGAATTTATTGGGTTCATATTAAGCTTTTGATACATAACGGTCAAAACGGTTTTCCAAGCGTCCTTGTACCAGTGAGAGAAGGAAGCAGAAAATCCAGTAAAGCAGGCCAGCCTGTGAATACAACAGCAGGAATTCATAGTTGAAAGCAGCGATTTCCTGTGCCCGGCGGAACATCTCCGTTACAAGGATGAACGAAGCAAGAGATGTATCCTTCACTAAACTGATGAATGTATTTGATAAAGGCGGGATGGATACACGCGATGCCTGTGGAAGAATGATCCGTTTTAATGCCTGGCTGTATGACATGCCGATTGTGTTGGCTGCTTCCCACTGGCCTTTTGGAATCGACAGGATCGCCGCCCGGATGACTTCAGAAGCATAAGCGCCAACGTTCAGAGAAAAACCGAGGATGGCTGCTGTAAAAGGTTCCAATGTAATGCCGACTGTCGGAAGCCCGTAAAACAGGATGGACAATTGTACCAATAAAGGTGTTCCGCGGATGATGGAAACGTAAATCCGCGCGACGATTTGAAAGAACTTCACTGTGGAAATTCGGGCCAATGCCGTTAATGTAGCCAGGATCAATCCGATTGTGAACGAAATCAAAGTCAAAGGAATCGTGTACTGTATTGCTCCCTCCAACAAAGGAAGGAACGATGACTGGGCAATGTCCAGTAACCGTTCCAATCTTTCGGGATTTGTGAAAATACTATTCAAGTACATTTTCGCCAAACCATTTCTGTGAAATTTCATCGTACGTGCCGTCTTCGATCATATCCGCAAGTGCTTTGTTCACTTCATCTACGATAGCGCCACTGTCTTTTCTGAATTGCAGTCCGCTTTTCGAAGCGTCATCTGATTCATCAGCAATCTGGATGGGTGCATCCGGACGCTGATTCAAGAAGTCCAGTACAGAAATTTTATCGTTTACAGTTGCGTCAACACGATCTGATACCAATAATTCGATAGCCTGGTTGAACCCTTCAACACCTGTCAGTTCAGCGCCGTACTCTTTTGCGATGTCTGCATAGTTACTTGTCAGTGACTGAGCTGAAACTTTGCCTTCCAAATCTTCAAACGATGTAATTTCTGTTTCATCTTTGCTTGTCACCAAGACTGCTGCCGAAGTAATGTATGGATCTGAAAAATCATAACTCTCCAATCGGTCTTCACGGATACCGACCTGGTTTGCCACCATATCGAATCGTCCGGAATCCAAACCTGCGAACATTCCGTCCCATTGTGTTTCTAGGAATTCTGCTTCCACGCCAAGACGTTCAGCTACTTCACGGGCTATTTCAACATCGAAACCTGTCAATTCACCGGATTCGTCATGGAAAGTAAATGGAGGATAAGTTCCTTCAGTTCCAACCAGCAATGTGCCTTCTTCCTGTACTTTCGTCAGTAAATCTTCAGATGAACCGCTTGCTTCCTGGTTCTCCTCGGTAGTTGTATCTTCTGATGAATCTCCGCAAGCGGCTAGCAAAAGAACTGCTCCGAGCACCATCAAAATGAATAAAAGTGATTTCTTCATAGTTTATCTCCCCTAATTCTTATAGTTTTTATCGGCTTTAAAAGTTTTGCTGTTTGAGTATAGCATCTTGTTCAGTTCCGCTCAATTAAAGATTCTTCAAAAAGCAAAAAAAAAATAAGAAGCACCTCCTGAATGGAGAAGCTTCTTATCTATATTATTTTCCGATGTTATCAAGCGCCTGTTTGACTGTACTGAAAGCAGTGGCAGATGAAATTTTAATATTGCTGTTGATGGCGACCTGCACGAGTTCCGGGCGAAGTCCGGTGATGACGACATTTATACCCATTATCCGAAAAACCCCGCCGATATGGTGCAGTGATTCCGCCACATGGCGATTGATCGTCAGGACACCGGAGAAATCCAGAATCACATAATCGACATCCATCGCAGCAATTTTAGGTATGACCGTATCCATGATGAAGGTGGCTCTGTCTTCGTCTATATAGCCGATCAGAGGGATCACCACCACTTCATCATGGATAGGAACGATTGGTGCTGATAATGAAATCAGTTCTTCCTGCAATTCTTGTCTCGATTGTTCAGATAGTTCCTCGAATGCAAAGACAGTTTCACTGAGGCTGACATCAAGTACCTGATTGATCCCTTTTAATACAGTCGCCGTATCCGCCGTAGAAAGGCCGATATTGAGGCTGATGCGGGTCACTATTTCTGTGGCTATATCGCGGGTCAAAGGGTAACGTACAATGATGTCGGAAAGTTTGCCCTCGCTGCTTACTTGCATCTGGGCGTTGTTTTTACTCCACTCGATTAAATGTTCTGGTATAAAGTTTTCATCTTCGTTTCTTAACGATTCGCTGTAGAAGCCCAAAAGCTTTACATACATGGATAAAGCCATCTCTTTTTCCTCTTCTGATATTACCGGCTTGCAGCGGTCCACCACATATTCGACTATTTCTCTGGAAATTGAATGAGCGTTTTCAGAGATATAAGAGGAAAACTGATCGACATTTGACATATCCTTCACACCTTTACTTGAATTCATAATTTAAGTATAGCCTAAATATGTAAAAGGTGGGCTTGAATCCAGAGTTTTTACTGTCAATTTAATGACAATAAAGAAAAGCGGAAGCGCCCGTTAAGCTCTGAAAGGCATAAGACAGAACAGCAGAGTGGCGCTCTTTGCCACGGGAGCTGGATTGGCTTATGACCCGAAGAGCTGGGCGCTGGAATCTAGACAAAAGAAAAAACCGACAGAAAAATCCTTTTCTGTCGGCACGTTGGAATTGGAAGATCATTCTTTGCGGAACACCCAGGCACGCTGAGCTACAAATCCAAATATGAAGAGGATTGTATCCACCAGCACCTTTAGAATAACTTCTCCGCGTCCAAGCCATTCTGCGTACAATAAATGGACAGAGCCCGCCGAAGTCAGCATGATGAAAGCGGCTAATACGAAATAACGGACCAATGATTTCCTCGACCCCTGCTTAAAGACTTTATTTCGGTTGATGTAGTAATTGAATAGGGAGGACAGGATACGGGCGGCGATAGTAGCTATTATGATGAACATTTCTGGCGCCGGATCCCTGAGCAATTGAATGAATATCCAATATAATCCGATGTCGAGTATAAAGGAAGCTCCCCCTGATAAGCCGTAGAAGATAAAAATCTTATAAATATGGAATGAATCCCTCAAAGGATTGAAGTGAGAAGACTTATTGTCATCGATATAGACGGTTTCAATCGTCACTTCCGAAACTTCGATTTCATTTTTCCGCAAGGCGGCGAGCACATTCATCTCATATTCGAAACGTTCGCCTTTGACCTCCAATAATTGCGGAAGGTATTTAACAGGAATGCCTCTTAACCCGGTTTGGGTATCAGTGAGCACAGTGCCGGTCGACAGCCTGAATAATAACCGGGTGAAGCGATTGCCGAAACGGCTTCTGAAGGGAATGTCCTTTTTGCTGAAATCTCGGGCGCCTAGGACGACTTTGTCCGGGGTATCCTGCATTTGCTTTGATAATTTCACCATATCACTGGCCAAATGCTGCCCATCCGCATCAGCTGTTATGACGGCCTCAAAAGGAAACTTATTTTTAAGTATGTATTGAAAAGCTGTTTTCAGTGCCCGGCCTTTCCCTTGGTTGGCGGCATGTTTTAAAACCGTTACTTCTTTATGTGTTTCAAGGGAATTGAAAATATGTGTGTGCTCGTTGCCGCTGCCGTCATTGACGACGATGATTCGTTCAAATCCCGCGCGGATGATCTTTTCGACAGTGTTCAGGCATTTTTGATCAGGTTTGTATGCTGGAATAATAATCGCGTATTGATTCACACATGACCTCCTTTCCGGTTCTGCTGATACGCAGAAATTACCCCGATTTGTGAATCCCCTGTACGGTTAAGTAAAGTGCTGGATATTCATATATATATATAAGAATACCCAAGCAGAGATGCTTTCACACAGCATCTTAAGGAAATCTTCAGAAACCTGCTTCATAATTATTAAGATTTTCTACCTATACTGATGTTATCAGGGAAAGGGGAATAAAGAATGATACAAATAAAAGATTTGCAGCATCATTTTAAAATTGGAAAAAAAGGGAACGAACGGCGTGTGCCTGTATTAAAAGGTCTCACACTGGAAGTAGGAAAAGGAGAAATAGTCGCGATTCTCGGCAAAAGTGGCTCAGGGAAATCGACTTTGCTTCATATATTGGCGGGCTTCATGTCGCCTGAAACGGGATCCGTCGTGGTCAATGGCCAGGAAACCGCTGCTTTAAAAGAATCGCAGCAAGCGAGCTTCCGATTGGAAAACTTCGGTTTCATCTTCCAGAATTTCCAGTTGATGCCCGGTCTGAGCGCTTTCGAAAACGTCGAATTGCCTTTAAAAATCAAAGGCATGGCTGAAGCGGAACGCAAAATGAAGGTTCAGAAACTGCTTGAAAAAGTCGGACTCGAAGAAGTGGCTGGCCATTATCCGAACGAACTTTCCGGAGGGCAACAGCAGCGCGTCAGTATCGCAAGGGCGCTGATAACGGATGCACCAATCATTCTGGCGGATGAGCCGACCGGAAGTTTGGACTCGGAAACGGAAAAAGAGATTCTATTGCTGATTCAATCATTGAATAAAAAACTGGGGCTGACGTTCGTTATTATCACCCACGATGAAGAAGTGGCGTCTGTGGCTGACCGGCAATACCGTCTGCACGACGGTGAATTAGTGAAAGGGGAGCAGCGGCATGCAGTTTAAGGATCAGATCGACTTTATCAGACAGCATATGAAACGCAATAAACTGCGCGTCGCTACTACGATTTTAGCTGCCACAATGGGCTGCGCTTTTCTGATTGTCCTGGCCTCAGTGGGCTTTGGCCTGCACCAGACCATTACGGATGACGTTCTGGACAATAATATGGTGACGCAGATTGAAGTGGCGGGCAAGTCGGACGGAGAGACAGATATTTCTCCCGCGGACATACCGGATGCGGAACTTCAACAGATCAAAGAAAAGGAACATGTAATAGCAGTAGTGGAACGCAACCAGCCTGAAGCGGAAACAGAAATTGTGATCGGTAATCGCAGTACATATTCCCAGGTTGTGCTATCCAGTATGGAAGAAGAACAGAAGGCGGGATTTGCTTTATCGGAAGGAAAGATGCCGTCTAAAGCTGAAGAAGTCATAGTCGGCTATCATATGGCGGAACGACTGCTGACAGAAGCGGAAATGGAGAAGGAAGCCAACGGCGAAGAGGTGGCTGGCTTTGCCGGCAGCCTGATCGGTCAAACCGTGGAATTGAAACTGACGCCATTCACGGCTGAGGGCGAAGAAGCAGTTGAACCATTAACATGGGAATTCGTTGTAACAGGCATTGCCAAAGAACCTGCAAAGGACTGGATGACCGATGTTACATTCTACGCCGACAGTTCTTGGGGGCCAATATTCAATGAAGAATTGGGTCTGGAGAAAGGATATGAGAATATCCTGGTGTATGCTGATGAGCTGCAGAATGTCGGCGGGATAACTGATGCCTTGAAAGAAGATGGTTATTACGTCTATTCCGTAACGGAAGAGTTAGGTACGATGAATGTATTCTTTACTGCATTGAAAGCCGGTCTTATTTTCGTAGGTACGATTGCGGTACTGATTGCTTCCATCGGTATTTTTAACACGATGACAATGGCGGTTACAGAACGGACGCGTGAAATCGGAGTCATGAAAGCGATTGGCGCACAGCCGAAACTGATCCGTAAATTATTCCTCATGGAAAGTGCGGCGATCGGTTTGATCGGTACAGCTTTGGCTGTCGCTATTTCATATGGCATTAGTATACTAGCGAACTGGCTGGTTCCAATCATTATTTTGAGCTCATTGGGTGAAGAGGATGCCAGCGGAATTTCGATTGTCATCTCCACAATTCCGTGGCAATTGGTCGTAATTGCATCTGCTATCAGCATCGGAGTGGCGATGGTGTCAGGCTGGCGCCCGGCACGAAAAGCGACACAGATTGATATCATCCAAGCATTGAGACAGGAAATGTAATAGGGTAAAAAGAAAAGCGCGCTCCCAGCCGGGAGCGCGCTTTTTACTATTTGTCGACTACTTTGAAATCGATTTCGGCATGTATTTCGTAATCTGTTTTATTGCCGTCAGGCGCTTCTGTATAAAAATCAGCATAGCCTTCAACTACATAATAGCCCTCTGGAAATTGTTTATTCATTATATCTTGGGTGAACTCAATATATGCTTCGTCCTCCTGGTTGCTGTAACCACCGCTGCCGGTATATTGTCCTCGAAGAGGCTCACCTTTCGTGAGGGTTGTCGTTATCAACGGTTCTTCCATTCCATAATGAATTTCATAGTCTCTTGTCTTTTCCTCCATTGGGAAGTGGAAATGGGAAGCGGCATGGTATATATCGATGGTTGCCTGATCTCCAATATATTCAAGTTCAGCATAAATCTCTACAGGGCCTCCGCTCTCATATTCTTCTTTTTCAGAAACAAGGCGGTAAATAAAATCACCATCGGCTGCAGACGCTTCCGTGTTCTTGACCGAAAAATCCTCAAGGGAATCAGCGGTTCCGGAAGAGTTCTCTTCATCCGTGCCACAGGCGGTGAGCATCAATAGGATCAAAGAGAAAAGAAGATAGTTGTGAAGTTTCATTCTAAAACACCCCTCTTTATTGAAGAAGACGTAGTGGCGGGGAATTAGTTACACTCATTCTTCCATCGTATCTTCTGGACGCCAGCCCTTCTGCAGCTCGCGGATCGACAATCCGAAAGTCATTTCAAGATGGGGATAATCCTTGAACCGGTTCCAATCTCCGCCCCAGTCGAAGCCGAGGTCTTTGCCGATTTCCGCCACTTCAAACCAATCAGACCGGGTGTTGCCGTTATCGTCGCGTTCAATATCCCAGACGACCGAACCGTCGTCGAGTTTTAAAGCGAAATCGATGGCGAGCCCATAATTATGATAAGATTCGCCCGGTTCCGCATAAGTCACAATATTGCCGTCTGAAGTGCGGCCTTGCTGGTGCAGGGCATCCTGCTCCTCGAAAGAACGGAATCCGTCTGTGATGACAATATCGATGCCGATTTCTTCGGCCGCCTCCACCAGTTCACGGCTCCTTTCCGCCACAATCGGATGCAGGGAATCAGGCAACGGGCGGGATTCCAATTCTTCACAGAATTCAATTTCACGCTGAATCCAAATAAACAAAAAACCGCCAAGCAGCAAAAGAAAAAGTATTGTAAATGCGGTTTTTGCGTGTTTCACTAGCCATCACCTCTTATAGGTTTTATTTTATCAAAAATCGTGGGAACAGTATCCTCTGAAAGAATTTGGTACGATAGAAGCAACAACGCTAAGGAGGAATACATATGGTAATAGAGTTGATGAAATCGCATGCTTCAGTGCGTGATTATAAAGAAAAGCAATTAACAAGAGAAGAAGTGGGAGAACTGATCGGAGCTGCGCAATATGCGGCGACATCACATTTCGTCCAGGCTTATTCAGTGGTTTGGGTGACAGATCCGGAGAAGCGCCGGAAACTTGGCGAACTGTCGAAAAATCCGAAGCAGATGGAAGGCGCCGGCGCGGTGTTCTTGATGTGCGCGGATTACAACCGTTTGAAGCACGCTGTTGAAATGCAAGGAGAGTCGATTGTATTCGACCAGGCTGAAAATCTGCTGGTCGCTGTTACGGATGTTGGCTTGCTGGCCCAGAACCTGGCGCTTGCGGCGGAATCGAAAGGTTACGGCATCTGCTATATCGGCGGCGTCCGCAATAATATGGAAGCAATCAGCGAGCTGGTTGGCTTGCCGGAAGGCGTTTTCCCCGTGTATGGTTTGACGGTCGGTGTACCGAATGAAAGCAACGGCGTGAAACCGCGCCTGCCGGTGGAAGCGATTCTGCATGAAAATGATTACGACGAGAAGAAATACGAAACAATTTTGCCGGAATACGACAAGAGCATCCAGGAATATTACGGCAGCCGCGGTTCCAATCAAAAGACAGCGACTTGGTCTCAGCAAATGGCTAATTTCTTGAATAAACCGCACCGTCCGGATATTAAAGAAGTATTAGCGAAAAAAGGATATAGTTTTAAATAAATCTCCAAGGAGGGCGACACGATGAAACTTGCGATATTCGGAGCCACGGGCAGAGTCGGGAGCGAAATTCTGAAACGCGCTTTGGAAGACGGACATCAGGTGTCAGCGCTGCAGCGTTCTCCCAAACTCGACAAACACCCGAATCTCGAAACGGTATTCGGCAATGTAAGAGAAGGGAAAGATATTGAACGCACGATAGCAGGGGCAGATGTGGTCTTCAGCGCATTGGGAACTGATAAGACGACCACTTTAACGGATGCTTTGCCGTTTATCATCGAATCAATGGAACGGCATGGCATCAAACGGATTATCACGATCGGGACAGCTGGTATCTTAAATAGCCGGCTTGAAGAAGGCAAGCTCCGCTACCAGGGGGGCGACTCGAACCGCAAATTGACTTTCGCAGCCGAAGAGCATGAAAAAGCTTATCGTCTGCTGGAGAAATCAAATCTGGAATGGACGATCGTCTGTCCGACATATCTGCCGGACGGAGAAGCGAAAGGCGGATACCATGTCGAAAAAGACTTTCTGCCTGAAGGCGGCAAGGAAATCAGCACCGGTGACACCGGGGAGTTCGCCTATCAGCAATTAGAGGATTCCACTTTTGTCAGGAGCCGTGTCGGTATAGCTTATTGATGATGAAACAGCCTGCGATTTTGGGGCTGTTTTTGTTTATGCCCAACTTTCGTCAGAATACGCCCAACTTTACTCGAAATACGCCCAACTCGCCAAAGCAGCCGAAAAAAACCGCTCAGGCAATAAGTGCCTGGGCGGTTTACAGCTTGTTGGGAAAGAACATCAATGCAGAAATCGATATTACGCAAAACAGCTGCGCTTTCCTGGGGGCTCGCGCTGAGCTAACTCGGGCTCGGTTCCCTTCGCCCGAGTGGATCTCAGCACTTCGCTCGAAACAGAGTTGGCTGCCCAACTCTGTTTCTGCTCCCTTGGGAGTCTTCGCTGTTTTGCTCCATATCTCAGAAGCACTTTCTATAAGCAGCAATTTAGTAATTCACTAAGAAGTGAGAAAGCTGATACCCGGATTCTACACAATATTAAAATGAAGCGGCAGACGGCGAAGGGCAAAGATGTGCTCCTGCATCGCTTCGCTGCTTCGTCGCATAGACTTGTCCTCGCAAGCTTCGGCCAATGTCTTTCCTGCTGGATTCAGAGCGAGTCCTGAGACCCCGCAGGGAAGGTTTGACCGAACAGCATTCGGTCGAACCTTTGCGACGAAGCGCTGGCGCTGCAGGAGCATCGGTTTTCGAAGCGACTGAGGAGGCTCAGGCAGCTCCCAGCGGAAAGCGTCCGCCTGAAGCGAAATGATTGGAGAATAGGTAGTTTCTCGACAGCCAGAAAACCGCCCAGGCAATAAGTGCCTGGGCGGTTTAGTTTTTTCAGTTTTAATATTGTTGGGAAAAAGTGTTTCTGTGTCTAGACTCCAGTGGCCCAGCTCTTCGGGATATAAGTCAGCCAAAGGCTGCTCCTGCATCGCTGCGCTGCTTCGTCGCAAAGAGATTGGCCCAAAAATCTGGGCCATCTCTTCACTGTCGCTTTTCTTTATTAAGCTGTAACATCCCGTTTACTGAACGTCAGATAGCTGATCGCCATGAAAATGATGAAATACACAATCAGCACAATCACGGACATCGTCATCGTAATATCCTCAACCGGCATAAAGCCTGTATAATATTGCGTCAGGTCTGTATGCGTAAAGAGGTAGTATTTGACGATTTCGTAATCTGCCAGCAGGAAAACGGCCTGGATACCCGTGAACATCAGGAAGATCGACAAGCCGATGGCAAGCGAACTGGAACGGAAAACGGTGCCCAGCATAAACGCGAATGTGCCGATAATCCAGACGCTCGCGAAACTGAGCGCAAGCATTTTAAGACCTTCCAGCCAGAACGATCCTTCAACGACTTCGGACCCGTTCCACGTAAGGAATATACCGTCACCGATGCCAAAAAAGATCAATCCAGCGAGTGCGGTCACGATGAATAACACAATCGCCAGCAGAATCGCATACAACATCGTTGCGATATATTTTGAGGTTAAAATCTTCCAGCGTTTCACCGGGCGCGTCAGCAGCATCTTGATGGTGCCCTGTGAAAACTCGGAAGCCACAATGCCGCCGGCGACAATGACAGTGAACAAAGTGACGACTGACATCATGATATGCGATTCGATAACACCTTGCTGCATGGTATCGTATGCATAAGGAGGCAGATCATTCGCGAGGCGGTGCTCGGAAATGGCCACTTCTCCTTCATAATACTCGCGCTGCGCATCACTCAGCTCGGCGTCCTCCAGCATGCTCATATTATAAGCCATTTCACTGGCTTCAACTTGTTGCCAGTTTTCGGGATTTTCAATGGGCATTGCTGTGTTTACCCATTTGGTGATGCCTGCAGTTCCGAGCAATATAAAAGCCAGTAAAATGATCATGATCCAGGATGACTTGCGGCTCCATAATTTCATCCATTCATTTTGTATGAGCTTGAGCAATGTCTCCACCTCCTGTCATTTCGAGGAATTGATCTTCCAAAGTTGCTTTGAAAGGCTGTACAGCAAATATAGAAATGTTCGCGTTCACGAGGATTTTCACTGCCCCGGGAATATGTTCCGCTTCTGTTTCGACCAATAATCCACCATCAAATTGTGAAACAGGAAAACCGATGCCAGCGAGTATTTCTTCCGCTGCAGCCAGAGGTTCAACTTTGAAAAGGAAGCGGGATTGCTGAAGCTCTTTGACGTTTTTGATATCGATTAATTCACCGTTTTGGATAATGGCGATCCGGTCGCATAACAATTCGATTTCCGACAGTAAATGGCTGGAAACGAATACAGCTACGCCGTTCTCGCGTGCAATCTTCTGTAAATACAGCCGGAATTCCCGGATACCCGCAGGATCCAGTCCATTGGTGGGCTCATCGAGAATCAGGAATTTGGGGTCATGAAGGAGGGCCTGCGCTAAACCGAGTCGCTGCCGCATGCCGAGTGAATACGAACCGACTTTTTCATTGATTCGGTTTTTCATGCCAACTTGCAGAATTACTTCATCAATCCGTTTTTTCGAAATGCCTTTATGCATCCGCGAAAAATGGAGCAGGTTCTTATAACCCGACATGTATTTATACATTTCCGGGTTCTCAACGATTACACCGACTTTTTCAATGCTTTCTTCAAAACTGTGCTTCACTGATTTTCCATCGATCAGCACATCGCCTTCAGACGGCTTCATCAGACCGACCATCATCCGGATCGTCGTCGTTTTACCGGCTCCGTTTGGTCCCAGAAATCCGGTGATCTGGCCTTTGTACAAATCGAGATTCAAGTTCTTGATGATTTTTTTTTTGCCGATTGTCTTTGACAGATTTTTAATCTGCACCAATGCCTGTTCACTCATCCTGCCGCACCTGCTTTCGTCAGATTTGTCATCCATTCTACTGTATCCATTCCCGTTTCTCCGCGGATTTCATCCAAATGCCTGTGTGCTAAAACCTTGCCGCCTTTCAATAAAACCAATTCATCCAGCAGAATTTCCACTTCTCGGATTTCATGTGTTGATAAGATCAAGGTCTGGCGCTCGAGGTCTGTAAACCGGATCAATCCTTTGATCAAATCGCTCCGCACCATCGGGTCGAGTCCGGAGAATGGTTCGTCCATTAAATAATAACGGCTTTCACGCCCTAAAGTTGCAGCCATTTTTGCCCGGCCGCGCATGCCTTTCGACAGGTTTTTCATCTTCGAAGAAAGCGGCACTTCCAGGAAATCCAATACTTCCTTTGCCTTTGTTTCATTGAAATCGGCGAATTGGCTCTTATAATAGGAGAACAATTGGCCGACGGTAAAATAAGAATAGAACATATCGGCATCAGGAAGATAGGCGATTCGCTCAGCATCTTTTCGGGAGACCGGCTTCCCGTCAATCAGAACAGATCCGCTGCCGATTTTGCTGACACCTGCGATCGCTTTCAGCAGAGTCGACTTGCCGCTGCCATTTTCACCCGCGATGCCGATGATTTTTCCTGGTTCAAGGCGCAAATTGATGCCGTTCAGGGCTTTGGTGGATCCATACGCTTTTTTTACGTTGTTCAGTTCAATCATTTTATTTCCCTCCTGACGAGTTCCACAATTTCATCCTTCGAAAAACCGTAAGCTTCCACATTGGCTATGAACGATTTCACTAAATCCTCTTTTTTACTGTCGCGCAGCAGCTGCAAGCGCTCTTCATTTTCAGTTATGAATGAACCCTGGCCGCGCCTTGTTTCTGTAAGCTCCATCGATTCCATCTCCTTATAGACCCGTTGCACGGTATTGGCGTTGACGCCGACGTCGATTGCATATTCCCGGACAGAAGGAAGTTTATCACCGGGTTTTCTTAAACCGCGGATGATATCTCCGGAAAGGCGGTCGATCAGCTGCTGGTAGATCGGTTTGTCTTTTTCAAAATCAAGCCCCATCTCAAGCCCTCACTTTCTTCTCGAACCAGTAGGCCGCTATCAGGTACAGAATGGCCAATAGCAAAGTGCTGACCAGTAATTGGCCGACGTGAATGGTGTGTTGATTTTCAAAGGACATCATCATTCCATTGCCGACATTCTTCAGAAACTCAGAATTGTTCAATTGGATTACCCAAAAATCTGTGGCAGTTGTATACAAATCCGTGGACGTGAAACGGTCCCACATTTCCACGCCAAAGATAAACAATCCAAAAGCGACGATATAGGCAAAGCCGCCGATTTTAGGTTTCATTGTATAGAACATCGTCAAGTAAAAATAGTAGATGACGGTAATAAATGCTGAGAAAATCAGGATTCCTGCTGCAAATGCGGCGCCGGAGGGAAGGAGATTTTTCAATTCCTCCAAATTCGGTGCGAAAAGCAGGAAAACGAATGTCAGCATGCTGATCCAGATCAGTGAAATGATTGTAGCCAAAATAACTGTGCAAAACTTGCTGGCATTGATTTTATGTATTGATGCGCTGGAATGGAAAAATATATCCGGACGATCCATGTCTTTAGTGAACAGAATGGATAGAAGAACAATCGGCAGCAGTGCATGCAATGCCATCACTGTACCTGAAAAAACCAGCAGCCCCTCAAAAAACTCCACTTGAAACAGCATCGCTGAACCGAATGGAATAATAATATCCAGCAGCAGCGCCACTAATACATACCCTTTAATGATGGTCCAGTCTTTCATGAATAAGCCGCGTAATTGATTCATAGTTACCTCTCCTCGTCTTACTGTATTAATTAAATAGTACACTGAGGCAATCCCTATTGCAAGAGAAATTCCAAATAAATGTCTAATGAGCAGCCAAAGGGGGAAAGGAAGTGTAAACAGCTTTAATGTGGGAGGAATTGCAATGAAGGAATTGCAGGATAAAGAGCAGATATTGATCGCTTATTATGCACAGTATTTCAAAGGTGCCACATTGGAAGATATAAAAAAATTGGATAAGCGGCTGTCCGATGCGGTAGGGGAAGACCGCTATAAAAAAGCGATCAAGGAATTGGAAGATGAAGGTCTCGTGTTCGGCATCGAAAAAGCGGAAGCCCGTAAAAAGGAAGATGGGGTGGACAGTCCGATGGCTACCAATGAAGGGATGTTATATGTCAACAACGCCTTGAACCTTCAGTCGGAGTCCGTGGAAGACCATCAATTGGATTATCTTGAAAACAACTTGAAGACGAGTGGCTTGGATTTCACGCTCAAGCCGGTAGAAGAGTATGTAATGGAAGTCATTCAGGAGCAGGCGGATAAAAAGCCGAATGAAAATTCACCTTAAACAGGAAAGAAGCATCTCCCCGAAAAATGGGGGATGCTTCTTTTTATCCTAATTCCAAAACGAAAAACGCCAGGAAAATCGTAAGTACGACAATCGTGTTGATGACCATGCCGGTTTTTCTGCTGACATCGTAATCGAGTGCGGGAAAGCGCTCGGCGATTTTCATCCCGCCGACAATCAGTCCGACCAGGACGAGCAGATTGAGTATGATGTGCATATCGTAGACGTGGACATCGATATAGCGCACCAGTATGACAGAAAACGCTAAAATGATGCCATTGACAATGTGGATTCTTTTCATAGCAGCTCCTTCAATTCGTTTTCAAGATATGGTTTTGCTGATAACATGCCAGTAAACTGGCGATAACGCTCCAATTGGCCATCCGAGGGCTTGCGTCCGGTTTTGTAGGCGCGGATCAGAATGTTCTTCGGTGTATGTTCCATGTCGATAAACTCCATCAATTGCGTTTCGTAGCCGACAAGCGACAGCAGTTCAGCGCGGATGGAATCGGTCGCCAAAGCGCTGAATCGTTCTTTGATCAAGCCGTGCTGCAGCATGATGCCAAGTTCCGGTGCGTCAATCTGGTGATTCAGTTCGCTTTGGCAGCAAGGGACGCTCAGTATGACTTTCGCGTTCCATTTAACCGCCCGGGACAGCGCCATATCAGTAGCGGTGTCACAGGCGTGCAATGTAACCACCATATCGACTGCTGATTCCTCGTTGTAATCATTGATGTCTCCCACAAGAAACTCCAATTGCTCATAATTCAGGTCTTCCGCAATCCTGCGGCATTCTTCGATCACTTCTTTTTTCAGATCAAGTCCGGTCACCCGGAGGTCAAGCCCTTTCTCCACCCGCAGGTAATGATACAGCGCGAATGTCAGATACGATTTTCCGGAACCGAAATCGAGAATACGCACCGTCCGGTCTTTTGGCAGATGGACCAGAGCGTCATCGATGAATTCGATGAACCGGTTGATCTGGCGGAACTTATCGTATTTCTGCTTTTTGACGCTGCCATCCGGATTCTGTACACCGAGGCGTACAAGAAATGGATAGGGAATGCCATCTTCAAGCAAATACTGCTTCTTGCGGTTATGCGTTAGCTGCGCTGTTGTTTTTTCTGTTGCTTCGGTTTTCCAGCTTACTTTGAATTTCTTAGTAAGCTGAATCTGAACTTTTTCTTCAGTGAACTGGAAAAGCCCTTGGCGAAACTCCGTGAATAAATTCTCCAGTTCTGCCGATGCTTCTTCCACGGTCATGTTTTTGTGCTTCAGCACATGCTCATGCTGGTATTCGAATTGTATATAGTAGCTGTTTTTGATTTCAACAGGCTTTATTTTGATGCGCTTTAAATCGTTCGATTTCTGCCGCGGCTGGCTGATTGTTGCAGAAACAAGTTTCTGCTGGCTGAGGCGATCTGCCAGGTTTTGATGCATTTCTAGTAATTCCATTGCAGTTCCTTTCCTGTTTCATGATAGAACAAGTTTATCATGGAATTCGTGAAATGAGACAGCAACTGTATTACGGAATATCGACGAGTAAAATTTATATTTATATCTTTAACCGTTTAAATAATTTAGAATTTTATGATAACATAAAAAAGAGTTTGAAAACGTTTACAACATGGGGGTATGGAAATGGCGATTTTACAGCAGACCGTTGGAGAAGTGGTGCGCGAGCGGGCAGCTCTGCATCCCGACACCGAAGCTTATGTTTATCCGGAGCATGGCATCCGTAAAACCTATAAGGAATTCGATGAAGAAACGGACAGACTGGCCAAAGCTTTTATTGGCATCGGCATTGAAAAAGGCGAGCATGTCGCCATCTGGTCGGATAATAAGCGAGAGTGGCTGTTGAGCCAATTTGCCACCGGGAAAATGGGCGGCGTGCTGGTGACCGTCAATACGAGCTACCAGTCGAGCGAACTCGAATACTTATTGAAGCAATCCGATTCAACAACGCTTATTTTAGGAGAAGAATTTAAAGGAAATAATTATATCGATATTATTAATACAGTATGTCCGGAACTTAAGAATTCACCGAAAGGAGAAGTCCATAGTGCGGAACTGCCAAAATTCAAACGGGTCATCGTGATGAGCGAAAATCAATATCCGGGAATTTTTACGTGGAGTGAATTTGAAGCTTTTGCAAATGAAGTCTCGGATGAGCAATTGGAAGAGCGGTTCCAATCGATGGACCCGGATGACGTCATCAATATCCAGTACACTTCTGGTACAACAGGATTTCCAAAAGGCGTCATGCTGACACATCTGAATGTCGTGAATAACGGCAAACTGGTCGGCGATACGATGAATCTGACAGAACAAGACCGTCTATGCATTCCGGTGCCTTTCTTCCATTGTTTCGGTTGTGTTCTCGGAACGATGGCGGCTGTCACGCATTCGACGACCATGGTCATCGCGGAACAGTTTGAACCGAAACGGGTGCTGCAAATGGTGCAGGATGAAAAATGCACCGGCTTGCACGGTGTGCCGACCATGTTTATTGCGGAGCTGAATCATCCGGATTTCGCGTCGTTCAATACTTCGACTCTCCGCACAGGCATCATGGCCGGTTCACCATGCCCGATCGAAGTGATGAAAAAGGTGATCAGTGATATGGGCGCATCAGAAATTACTATTGCCTACGGCCAGACGGAATCTTCGCCTGTCATCACCCAAACCCGCGCAGATGATGATATTGAGAAGCGCGTTTCGACTGTCGGCAAACCACATGCAGAAGTCGAAGTGAAAATCATCGATCCCGCAACAGGCGAAACTGTGCCTGCTGGTGTGCCGGGTGAATTATGCACACGCGGCTACCATATAATGAAGGGCTATTATCAAAACGAAGAAGCGACCAGAAATGCAATCGATCCTGAAGGCTGGCTGCATACCGGTGACATTGCGGTTGAAGATGAGGATGGGTACATCGCCATCACCGGCCGGATCAAAGATATGGTCATTCGCGGAGGAGAAAATATTTATCCGCGTGAAATCGAGGAATTCCTCTACAGCCATTACGCTATCCAGGATGTGCAGGTGGTCGGCGTGCCGGATCCGAAATACGGGGAAGAATTGATGGCATGGATTATCTTAAAAGAAGGCGAAAGCCTGGATGCGGAAGAGCTTCGTGATTATTGCACAGGAAAAATCTCGCGTCACAAGATTCCGCGTTATTTTGAATTCACCAAAGAATATCCAATGACGGCATCGGGTAAAATCCAAAAGTTCAAGTTGCGTGAACTGTCGGTTGAACGGACGCAGAAGAATGAAGTCTAAGTAGTTAATTTTTGGTTTGAGTAGGGGAATTAAAGACAGTCAGTGAGGCGCCGCAATTTATTGCAGCGTCTTTTTCTGTGGCAAAGATAGTGGGAATTTGTTTAATTCAATCGATTACAGGGGAAACTGGTAAAGTAACAAATATCTTGAATGCAGGATATTTGACTGAACTGTATCTGCCCCGGGAAAACTTAACTGAAGGAGAGATGTTTAAAATGGCAAATGTAAAATTAGCGATCATCTATTACAGCTCGACAGGGACCAATTATCAGTTGGCTAAATGGGCTGAAGAAGCGGCTAAGGAAACAGGAGCGGAAGTGAAAGTTGCGAAGGTCAGAGAAAACGCACCAGATGCAGCAATCGATTCCAACCCAGCCTGGCGTGAACATTTAAATGCGACGGCCGATGTACCGACAGCGGAAGTTGACTTGCTGGATTGGGCAGATGCCATTATTTTCAGCGTGCCGACTCGTTTCGGCCATGTATCTTCACAAGTTCAGCAATTCCTGGATACGACTGGCGGTTTATGGGCACAAGGGAAATTGGCAAACAAAGTAGTCAGTGCAATGACTTCCGCACAAAATCCGCATGGCGGACAGGAAGCGACCATTCTCGGGCTATACACATCAATGTTCCACTGGGGCGCAATTGTGGCAGCACCCGGATACGCAGATCCAGTTCTATTTAAAGCCGGAGGAAATCCTTACGGCACAAGTGTTTCAGTCGACCAGGACGGCAATATGGTCGAAGATGTGCAGGATGCAGTCAGCTACCAAGCGAAACACACGGTTGAAGTGGCTCAATGGATTCAGAATGGACGCGGCCAGCAGTAAGGCGCGTTGAATATATTAAGCAGGTGAGTCGAAAAATCCTCATCTGCTTTTTCTTCATTTATAAGTTTATTTCCTGTCAATTTGACGGGACCCATTTTTTGTTGCGAAGCGAATGGAGCGATTCATATGTTTTGGACTACTCTTATTTATATTATCGGTTTTGTACTTATTCATTTATTCTCAAAATACATGAAGTTTCTTAAAGTTGTTCCGCGCAGCCGGTTTTTGTCAGTTGCCGGTGGTATTTCTGTAGCTTATGTTTTTTTGCATCTTCTGCCTGAGCTTGGACATTTCCAAAGTGAGTTAGAAGGTGAACTGGAAGGCAGTGCCTGGGCTTTCATTGAAAGTCATATCTATATTGTCGCGATGATCGGATTGGCGATCTTTTATGGGCTGGAAGTGATGGTCAAAAAGTCGAAAAAAAGTGAGGGCGGTGAAGTAAAGGGAGGGTCAGGGGTCTTCTGGATCCATATCGGTACTTTCACTTTGTATAATGCTCTGATTGGATATTTATTGGTTCACGACCATTTTGAAAACAGCTGGGGAACTTTCTTGTATTTTATTGCGATGGGCCTCCATTTTATAACGAATGATAAAGCTCTGCGCAGCTCCCATGAAGTGGACTATGATAAATACGGCAGATGGCTGCTCACAGCTGCGATTGTAATCGGCTGGCTGACAGGCATTTTTACAGAAGTGGCGGATGTTGTTGTTTCCTTTCTAGTCGCGCTGCTGGCGGGGGGAGTCATCCTTAACGTATTGAAGGAAGAACTGCCCGAAGAACGTGAAAGCAGTTTCATATCTTTTGGAATTGGAATGGTATCGTATTCCGTTTTACTTCTGTTTATTTAAAAGTAGCAAATAGATAGCAATTTAACACTAGTTAAGGTATAATTCAACTCAATAAATAGGTACTATAGTATAAGCCTTTCAAACTACTATACTATGAGGTGGCCGAAATGGTTAAAGAAGAGGAAAAAGTCGTTTTCGTTTACGAACTGGATAAACTGCAGCATGAATATCGGAAATGCACTGACCTCTCAATGCGCCAGCAAATTAGAGAGGATATTGTCCTGCTTCAAAGAGTGATTTCAATTTCAGAAAATGAAACGGACGGACAAATCAATATGTTCTAGAAAAACCCGCGAACTTAAATGTTGCGGGTTTTTTGTGTTCGAAAGATTTTATTTCCCGGGAAATAAACCAAGGACGCTTTGTTAACAAGGCTGTAACAATATAAGTGATTTAAAGCTCGCTGGCAGGCGCATGGAACGGAATATAGGCTGCTATGCTTTATAATAGGGGTATACGAATGGAGAGGAAGAGCGGCATGAAAGACTTGAAACAACTGGCTTTCGAACAGAAAAGTGCAATAAGCCTGCTGATGGTTATGTCTGTCCTTAGAGGGGCGGCAATGATTGGCCAGGCTGTATTTTTCGTTCTTGTTGTAGATGGGGTCTTTATAAAAGATAGAACTTTTGAAGATATCACCCCTTTTCTGATTGCGCTATTGTTTGCCATCATTATCCGTTCCGCTGCCGGCTACCTTATCGGTCGGACGGGTGTCGACATGGCAGCCACTATAAAGAAACAGCTTCGTTTAAGATTGATCAAGTCGTTCAAAGAAGATCCCATATTGACTTCCGCCGAAAGCCATTCTGGTCAAAAGGTGAGCTTGTTGATGGATGCGGTTGATGAGACGGACGGCTTTTTCAGCAAATACATCCCGCAGCTGATTCAAAGCTATATTATTCCGCTTATGCTTCTGGTCGCCATCGTTTCCCAAAACTGGACAACGGGCTTGATCATTTTGGTGACTGCACCATTTATCCCGGTATTCATGGCAATCGTTGGTAAGCGGACAAAAGAAAAAGCAGATGAAAAGATGGAGCAACTCAATAGGTTTTCCGGCACTTTTCTTGATATCCTGCAGGGGCTGACTACTTTGCGTCTTTTTGGACAAGGGGAAAAACAAAAAGACAAAATAGAAAAAAGCAGCAAAAACTTCCGGGATTCTACAATGGATGTCCTAAAGTCTGCATTTATGTCTTCTTTGACTCTTGAATATATATCGATGCTGAGTATCGGGATTATCGCCTTGGAAGTCGGTTTACGGCTAGTTGTATTTGATAACATCTCTTTCTTCAGTGCTTTTTTAATCATGATTTTGGTTCCTGATTTCTTTACGATGCTGAAGGATTTCGGCAGCGCGTTCCATACAGCGAGGGGAAGTGTCTCTGCTTCGCAAATGATGAATGAAGAATTTACAAAAGAACGGAAGCAAGTGGTGTGGGGGGACGCCGAACTGGCAGAAGGAAAAGTTCCTCATTTGAGCCTTGAGCACCTGAGCTTTTCATACGGCCAGCAATTTGAATTAAGTGATGTTTCATTGGCCATCAAACCCTACAGCAAAATTGCGGTTATCGGAAAAAGCGGTTCAGGAAAAACTACATTGATGCACCTGATTGCAGGTTTGTTGCCGTTAAAAGGTGGGAACATCCTGATTGATGGAAAACCGCGAATCGAGATTGACGAATCATCTTGGTTTAAGCAACTCAGCTACATTTCCCAATCTCCTTATTTGTTTGCGGGGACAATCAGGGAAAATATCGCAATTGGCGTCAATAGAGATCCAAGTGCAAAAGAAATCGATGATGCAGCGAGAAAAGCGGGCATTTATGAGCTGGTCGATTCATTGCCGGAAGGCTATGAAACACTGGTGGGTGAAGGGGGACGCGGCTTATCCGGCGGAGAAAAACAGCGCATCGCCCTGGCACGCGCTTTTTTGAAAAAGCCGACCATCATCCTTTTTGACGAACCGACGACAGGTTTGGATTTGCAGACAGAACGAATTTTACAGCAGTCGATTGCGGAACTTTCACGTAACGCGACAGTTATTACAGTGGCCCACAGACTTCACACAATCAGAACATCCGACCAGATCGTTTACCTTGATAACGGGAGAGTGGCAGCTGCCGGAACTCATGCGGAACTTGCCGCGAACTTCGTACCTTATCAAAATCTTCTGCCGCTTCAACCGGGAGGTGCAATGCGATGAGCGAATTAACGCAAGTGCTGAAACTGACATTACGCGAAAAAAGGGACGTCACACTGGCTATTATTTTTGGATTGCTTGCAGGGTTGGCCAGCGTAGCATTATTGGCTTCAAGTGGTTACTTGATCTCAAAAGCGGCGTTGACCAACCAAATGACTGTGCTGATTGTGATAGGCGCTTGTTTGAAATTATTCGGGCTCGGTTCAGCGGTCAGCCGCTATTCAGAAAGGTTGTTTTCGCATAGAGCAACCTTCACGATGCTGGGGAATTTAAGAGTGTCTTTCTTTGAAAGACTGTCACCTTTAGCGCCGGAACTCTACACTAAATACCGAAGCGGAGATTTATTGTCACGAATTATCGGGGATGTTGAGAGCTTGCAGAATTTCCTGTTGCGTGTCTTTTATCCACCAGTCGTGCTGTTGCTGGTGTTTAGCGGGACGATTCTGTTCACACTGTATTTTTCATTTTATACAGCAATTATACTGGCGGTCGGCTACTTGTTGACGGCAGTTGCGGTTCCAGCATACTTTGCCTGGCGAAAACGCCGCCGCGATTGGAGAACGAGAGAAAGCAGAGGGGCTTTATCCGCAGAAGCGGCTGAATTCCTTTACGGCTTCCGTGACTTGAAAATTTACCGGCAATTGGCTGGCAAGGAACAACATTTATCCGGTCTGATCGATTCTTATAATGAAGAACAAAAAAGTGAAGGAAAAGAAGAAGTCTACAGCCAGTCGATGAATGGGTTTATTGCCCTCTTGATTTCTTTGGCAATTTTGACGAGCGGCGCCTATTTTACAGCTTCCGGAGAATTGGACGGTTTATTCCTTGCGATGCTCGTGATGATTTCACTTGGCGTTTTTGAAAACATGGCGCCAATGGCCGCTTTTCCATCTCATTTTGAAGAAAGCCGCAAAGCGGCAGTCCGCTTGGACTCCGTTGTGGATGAGATGCCGCGCGTAAAGGGAAGTTCAGAATTGCCTGAGGGACCGCTATCCATTTCATCCCGAAATTTGCAGTATGTTTTTCCGGGTGAACAGCGGCCGGCGCTGGAAAATATCTCAATTAATTTGCTGCCCGGCAGCAAAACTGCGATTGTCGGACCAAGTGGCTCAGGGAAATCCACCCTGCTGGCTGTATTGATGGATATTCTTCCGGCCCGAAATGGGCAAGTGTTATTCAATGGTATTGATTCAGAAGTATTTCCACAGGAAAACATCTGGCAGCACTTAAATGTAGTATTGCAGGAAAATCATTTTTTCCAAGGAACTCTCCGCAGCAACCTGCAGATTGCTGATTCATCCGCGACTGATGAGCAGCTGGCAGCGGCTTTGGAAGGAGTCGAACTCGGCAAATTTTCCCTCGACATGAAAGTTGAAGAAAAAGGGCAGAATCTTTCGGGTGGAGAAAAACAGCGTCTGGCGATAGCGCGGGCAATATTGAAAAAAGGTGAAGTGTGGATGCTGGATGAACCTGTTTCATCAGTTGATTCTGCGACTGGCCAGCTCATATATGACCGTCTGTTCAATGACCATCCTGACCATACATTTATTGTCGTCAGCCATGATTTGACCGGTCTTGAGAAGATGGACCAAATCATTGTCCTCGAAAATGGGAAGCTGATCGAAAGTGGTTCATATGATGAATTGATGAGAAGCAAAGGCTATTTTTACGGATTGAAAGAAATTGAACAGCAGGTCATGGCATAAATGTAAAAAGGCAAAGCTGATTTCAGCTCTGCCTTTTTATTTTGCTAAAAAGTCCTGTTCCTTTTTCGCGTCTTCCAGTCTCATCTGTTCCAATTCCAACCGTAATTTTTGCGTTTCAATAACATAATTTTCATGCTTCAGCTTTTCCAGTTCAACTTCGCTTTCAATCATCTTATGCTTCAACTTGGTCTGAGTTTCCAGGTGTGAAGTGATGATTGCGGCTAACGGTATGGAAAAAATCATAATGATTGCAACCAGATAAATCATGGAATCCACCTCTTTTTGTATTGTGTAAAGGACTTCCCGCCTGTATTTATTAATGGGATTTAAAAGCATTTTTCGTGTGCTATTATATGTATTCGCATTAATCCTACAATACCCTGCTTATTCGGAAAGAAAACTCGACCGAAAGCGATATACATGACAAGTGTCATGTATAAATCCGTGCGTTTATGACTTATTCATAATCGTCTTTTTCTTTATGATTAGGTTAATAAGTTATCCGGGCGCTGAGTGTCCGAATAAGGAGGAAAAATTATGAGTAAAGAAAAGACAGCACAACTCCGTAAATACGTAAAACCTTTTGAGCAGGCAGATGTGAAGGCAAGCATCAGACAAATGGTCAATACGATACCTCCTTTCATCCTGTTTTGGTTCCTTGCGTATCAGGCACTGGACGTCTCAATCTGGCTGACCATTGCTTCATCAATCGTCGCTGCAGGATTTGTGGTTAGAACATTCATCATTTTCCACGACTGTACACATGGTTCTTTCTTCAAAAACAAAAAAGCGAATGCAATTGTCGGTACGATTACCGGCATCATGACATTATTCGCGTTTGAAAAGTGGAAACGCGAACATACAATTCACCATGCTTCAAGTGGTAACCTCGACAAGCGCGGAGTCGGCGATATCTGGGTTATGACAATCGATGAATATGTTGAAGCTTCTAAATGGGAACGTTTCAAATACCGCATGTACCGCAATCCGCTGGTCATGTTCGGACTTGGACCATTATTCCTGGTATTGATATCAAGCCGTTTCAACCGTAAAGACGCACGTAAAAAAGAGCGTAACAACACGTATTTGATCAATATCTCATTAGTCGTGATCTATTCATTGCTAATTTGGGCTATAGGCTGGCAGGCATTCCTTATTGTACAAGGCACGACAATGTTCGTAGCCGGAGCACTAGGCATCTGGTTGTTCTATGTACAGCACACATTTGAAGATTCTTATTTTGAAGATGAAAGCGAATGGGATTATGTTAAGGCTGCTGTTGAAGGAAGTTCGTATTATCAGCTTCCGAAAGTACTGCAATGGGTAACAGGAAACATCGGTTTCCACCACGTGCATCACTTGAGCCCGCGTGTACCGAATTACAATTTGGAAAAAGCGCATGTTTCAACTCCGCCTCTTCACCAGGCGACAACGATTAACATTAAATCCAGTCTTAAATCATTGCGCTATAAAGTATATGACGCAAAAAACAAAACCTTTGTAACATTTGGCGACATCAAGCACCTTCTGGACGATTCCAAGAAGCCTGCTGCCAACTAAAGTTCGAAAAGCCATTCCTCGCCGGAATGGTTTTTTCTTTTATCGAGTTTTTGGTATGATGGATAATAATAGCAATACGAGGAGGAGCTTATGCAAAGCTGGTATCAATTATTCCCGAAAAACCCGTGGCTCAGCCTTTACGCTTGGGTGATTTTTTGTATTTTACCGTTCTTCTTCCTTTTCCGTTCATCTTCGGTAATCGAGATTTCAGTGGGCATCGCGCTTTTAGGCTTGTTCTTTTTGGCCTATCGCTTGTCTGTAAATTCGAAAACCGGTTTTGTATATGTTTGGGTAAGCCTTGAAATGGCCGTTAATATCGTATTGACCTACCTGTTCGGGTATGTTTATCTGGCGATTTTCGTAGCCTTTTTCATTGGCAATATCCGCAATAAAATCGGTTTTTTCATCATTTATGGTATTCATATCGGAACCACCATTACAGCAGTGGCTTTTGGCATCACCTTCCACAGTGAGCTTTTCATGACACAGCTGCCATTTATCGTGCTGACGATACTCGGAGTCATCCTTTTGCCGTTCAATACTTATAACCGCAATAAACGCGAAAAGCTGGAAGGACAGCTTGAAGACGCGAATAAGCGGATTTCACAATTGGTTATTATAGAAGAAAGAGAAAGGATTGCCCGTGATCTCCACGATACACTCGGCCAAAAACTTTCTTTGATCGGATTGAAAAGTGATTTGGCGAGCAAGCTGATTTACCGTGATCCCGAAGCTGCGCTGAATGAAATCAATGACGTCAGGCAGACTGCGCGCACAGCATTGAAAGAAGTGCGTGAATTAGTGTCGGATATGCGGGGAACGAAGCTTGAAGACGAATTACTGCGGGTGCAGCAGATTTTGAAAGCGGCTGAAATCGATTTCGTCATGTACGGCAGTCCGAAACTTAAAAACACGCCTTTACTGGTGGAAAATGTGCTCAGTATGTGTTTGAAGGAAGCGGTCAATAATGTCGTCAAGCACAGCCGGGCAACGAGATGTACAATCCTCATTAAACAAACACCGCAGGAAGTTCTGGTGCAGGTGCAGGACGATGGCATCGGCCTGCCAGAAACAGGAGGGTTTATGCAAGGCAATGGTTTGGCGGGGATGAGAGAGCGGCTGGAGTTCATCAACGGTTCCGCTGATATCAAAGGCGTGGAAGGAATGACTTTGAATATACGGGTACCTAATGTAATTCTTCATAATTCCAAGGGGGAGATGGCATGATTCGAATCGTATTGGCAGAAGATCAGCGCATGATGCTGGGGGCTTTAGGTTCCTTGCTCGATCTTGAAGAAGACATGGAAGTGGTCGGAATGGCTTCAAACGGACAGGAAGCAGTCGATCTTGTAGCGAATCTGAATCCGGATATTTGCATCATGGATATTGAAATGCCGCTGAAAAGCGGATTGGATGCGGCAGAACATCTTAAAGAACATCCATGTAAAGTGATCATTTTGACGACTTTTGCGCGGTCTGGATATTTTGAACGTGCCCGGAACGCGGGTGTCAGCGGCTACCTATTGAAAGACAGTCCGAGTGAAGACCTCGCCACTTCGATTCGCAGCATCATGGCTGGACGACGCATCTACGCTCCTGAGCTCGTTGATCTTGCTTATGAAAGTGACAACCCCCTGACGGAGCGGGAGAAGCAAGTGATGGAACTGATTGCGCAAGGTCGAAGCACCAATGAAATCGCAAAAGAAATGTTTATTACATCGGGGACTGTGCGAAATTATATTTCGACGATCCTTGATAAACTGGAAGTCGGCAACCGGATAGAAGCCATTTCGCGATTCAAGGAAAAAGGCTGGTTCAAATAACCGGCAGGGTCGATTAATAATGATGTCTGAGTACAGAAAAGCCTGTGAGGAAATCTTCTATTCCTCGCAGGCTTTTTTGTGGGATTTCAGCTCCAAAAAAACTGAAATCATGCTTATTCATATAATTTATCTTCGAGTTTTCCATCTTCCGTGTAAATATGGAGTTCGCCATTGTTTTTATTGACATAACGTTTGGCGTCGCCCATCAGCTCTTCTTTTGTTTCTTCGATTAAAATGGCTTTCTTGCTGTCCTTTTTCTTTAATTGCCAGCCTTCATCATGTGCGCGGATTTCATAAATCGGTTGTTCTTCATCGCCGTGGACACTGGATTTAGCGCGGTCGAGTGCGATTGGAATCGCTCTTCCTTCTTCATATCCGTCGCGAAGCAAAGCGTTGGCGATTTCAATTGCTTTGTTGCGTACGTCAGCGTTTAAATTTTTGAATGAATCCGGATAATCGTCTTTATTCCATGGCACAATAATCGCCTCCTTGCCTCTCAATTCCCCCTTTTATTAGCATGCGAAACAAAAAATTACTGGTATTAAAGACTCAGAATGTTACAATGGTGTGGAAGGGGGAGATAAGATGTCAGATTTAACTTATCAAATCATAGCGCTAATTATTTACCTCATCGCTATGCTATTTATCGGATGGTATGCTTATCGCAAAACCGTCAATTTATCGGATTACATGCTTGGAGGACGTGGTCTTGGGCCTGCCGTAGCAGCACTTAGTGCAGGAGCATCCGACATGTCGGGCTGGTTATTGTTGGGCCTTCCCGGAGCTATTTATGTCGGAGGTCTAGTGGAAGTTTGGATTGCGATTGGTTTAACAATCGGGGCTTATTTAAACTGGTATTTCGTGGCACCGCGTTTGCGGATTTACTCACTCGTAACAAAAGACTCGATTACAATTCCGAGCTTTTTAGAAAATCGATTGAGAGATTCTTCACGATTATTAAGAATTGTATCAGGTATTATTATTCTGATCTTTTTCACGTTCTATGTTTCTTCTGGAATGGTGGCTGGCGGCGTATTCTTCGAAAGTTCATTTGGGCTGAGCTATCAGCTTGGTATGGTCATCGTAGCCGCAGTTGTCGTAGCCTACACACTTTTTGGTGGATTCCTTGCCGTCAGCTATACTGACTTTGTTCAAGGAATCATGATGTTCCTCGCATTGATTGCAATTCCGTCGATCGGAATTTTTGTGACGGGCGGATTCGAGGGAACTGCGGACAGCATCCGTGCTGTGGACCCGGCATTGCTTAACTTCACAACCGGTGCTTCAGTAATCGGTGTTATTTCCGCGGTAGCTTGGGGCCTAGGTTACTTTGGCCAGCCGCATATCATCGTCCGTTTTATGGCGATTAAAACGTTAAGAGAAGTTAAGGTTGCGCGCCGCATTGGTATTGGCTGGATGATTCTCAGCCTTATCGGAGCTGTGGCGACAGCGCTTATCGGTATTGCGTATTTCCAGCAAAATCCAAGTGCGACATTGACAGACCCGGAAGCGGTATTCATCGCGCTCGGACAAATTCTGTTCCACCCGCTTATCGCTGGGTTGATGCTTGCAGCTGTATTGGCTGCCATCATGAGCACGATTTCATCCCAATTGCTTGTAAGTTCTTCGGCATTGGTGGAAGATTTGTATAAAATTGCGTTTAAGAAGAAAATTTCCGACACTGTTGTAGTAAATCTCGGCCGTGCCGGTGTTTTGATTGTAGCTTTGTTGGCTGCTTTCCTGGCATGGGAAAGAAATCAAACAATCCTTGATCTGGTGGCTTATGCATGGGCAGGTTTTGGTGCCGCATTTGGTCCGCTGATCCTCCTGTCATTGTTCTGGCGCAAGTTTACCAGTATGGGTGCACTTGCAGGTATGATCGTTGGTGCCGCAACTGTTATCATATGGGATTTGATCGGTACAGTTGAAGAAGGAGCCACTGCGACACCAACCCAAGAGTTCTTCGGCAGTGTTTACGAAATCATTCCAGGATTCATCCTGTGTCTACTGGTTGCATGGTTGGTAAGTCTTGTCACGTACAAGCCAAATAAAGAAATTGAAACAGAGTTTGATGAAACAGTACGTTTGATCAAAGAAGACAAGTCATAAAAAAATAAAAAGCTCAACCCTTCCGTATGGATAGGGTTGAGCTTTTTTGTTTGTCTTTAACTTGTTTATTTACGTTGGTCTTTGCGTGCTTCTCTTTCCATTCTCTTGAACTGGCGCAAGTCTGATTTGCGGATTGGCGGTGTTTCAGTGCGCAATAGCTTGATGAACGACCATACCATCAATAATAGGAGCACAGTAAATGGCAGCGCCGATATCAGAGATGCAGTCTGTAATGCTTCGAGTCCGCCTGAATAAAGGAGGACGGCTGCGATTGATGCCATCAATACACCCCAGATCAGTTTAAAGGCTGTCGGTGGATTGAGGCTTCCGAAACTCGTCATGCTCGCCAGGATGTACGTGGCGGAGTCTGCTGAAGTTACAAGGAAAGTGAAAATCAGCAGTATCGCGAGAACTGACATGATTGTTGTCAGCGGCAGGACACCGAAAGTCTGGAACAGGGCGGAAGTCAGATCATTGTCGACGGCTTCCGCGATGCCAGTACCATTGTTCAAATCATAGAATAAAGCGGTACCGCCGAAAACAGCAATCCACACACAGGCAATTGCCGGCGGGATGACCAGTACGCCGAGGACAAACTCGCGTATTGTACGTCCGCGGGAAACGCGCGCGACAAAGGCTCCGACAAACGGGGACCAGGCAATTGCCCAAGCCCAGTAGAAGATGGTCCATCCGCGGACCCATTCTCCGTCCGCATATGGTTCCATACGCAAACTGTACTGGATGAAGTTCGTAATGTAATCACCGAGCGCCAATGTAAATGTTTCCATAATGAAAACGGTCGGCCCCGCAAAGAATACGAATACCATTAGCACAAGTGCCAAACCAAGATTGAGGTTACTCAAGTAAGCAATCCCTTTATGTAGTCCCGTTGAAGAGGATAATGTATAGGCGGCGAACATGACACCGATGATGATCAATTGGATGGTGAATGAATTTTCGATTCCGAACACGGCATTCAAACCGCCGTTCATCTGCAATACACCAAGACCCAGCGAAGTTGCTATCCCCATGACAGTAGCGATTACAGCCAAAGAATCGATCGAATGCTTAATCAGTGGTTTAGAACCGGTTACGGGTTCGAGAGCGGTCGATACCAGACCTGATTTTTTCTTTCTGAATTGCAGGAATCCAATGACCAGTCCAACAATCGCGAATACGGACCACTGGCTGACGCCCCAATGAAAGAATGAATAGCCCATCGCAATGCGTGCTGCTTCGGGTGTTTGTGCTTCATTGCCGAAAGGGGTGGTGAAGAAATGGCTCATCGGTTCAGCTACGCCCCAAAATACAAGGCCAGCACCGAATCCTGCTGAAAACAGCATGCCGATCCAAGTGAAAAAAGGAAATTCGGGACGGTCTGTATCTGCCCCGAGACGAATGCTTCCATACTTGCTGATGGATATGAAAACGAGGAATAGGGTAATGATAAATACAGCGAGTAGGTAGAACCAACCGAAGTTATCAGTTGTGAAACTGAATAAGGTGTCGGATACTGACTTGAACTGCTCGTTTGCCAATGCTCCAAGTACAACCAGCAGCAGGATGACAAGCGTTGATACAATAAAGACGGGGTTAATCCATAATTTTTTGTCCATGATGACCTCCTGTTTTAATATGTAATTATTTTTCTATATACCCTAGCCTATCGAAAATAACCTTTAAAGACTACCGATAGGGGGAAGTTTGGCAGGATTAAATTGAAAAGTTTGAAAAAAATTATACGGTAGATTGGGTTTCCAAAGCTGAAGAAAAGGAAGTGCTTATGCATGTTATTCGATCATGTCATACATTTTATAGAAGAAACGCCGGAGCAGGCGGTGGAATTTTGGAAACAAGAAAATCGCCATGCAGTAATAGGCGGACGCCATGAGAATTGGGGTACGCGGAACGCTTTATGGTATGGCAAAGACAGCTATATTGAATGGCTGTCACTGGAGAATCGGGAAATTGCTGAGTCCGCCTCTCATCCTTTAACCCAATTGCTGCTGCATAATGGAGCAGGATTCGGTACGGTTTGTTTTCGTGTTGAATCCATTGAAGAATTGGACGGGCGTTTAACGGCAGAAGGTTTTCAGACGAGCGGGATCTTGGATGGCAGCCGCCGGACTGGTGAAGGAAAACTGATTGAGTGGAAGATGCTGTTCATCAACGAGGATTTTTCCGATCGTCTGCCGAACCCGTTCTTTATTGAATGGAATGAAACCGATGAAGAACGATTTGAGGGATTGCGTGCTTCGGGAGCTATTGACCCGGCAGATGAGACCCGGACATTGGAGCGCTGTGTATTCGGAGTGGAAGATGTAGAAGCGGCGAGCAGAAGGTGGAAAACGCTTCTTGGCGGCAGCCTGCAATTGCCGAATTGTCTAATAGAGTTCCGCAAACAGACCGGTATTAAAGAGCGGCTGGAAGAAGTCCGTTATCAAAATGGTGAAGAACGGGTAGTATACGAAAAAGGGATTTACCGGATTTGATGGCTTGAATATAAAGCTCTGGCGTCCCTGTGATAAGATGAAGGCAGTAGAAACAGCATAGTGAAACTGCTGTAAAGGAGAATGTGCATATGGATACATTGATTGAAAAAGCGGTATTGGTCGGCGTGCAGCTTCAAAAGGACACGCACTTCGATTACGAAATGGATGAACTGAAAAACCTGGCTGAAGCCTGTAACGTCGAAGTGCTTGGTGAAATCACCCAAAATCTGGATCGCATCAACCCTTCCCATTATGTCGGAAAAGGGAAAGTCGATGAACTAAAAGCCTTCTATGAAGAAACAGAAGCGAATCTGATTATATTCAACGATGAGTTATCTCCTTCGCAAATACGGAATCTCGAGGAAGATTTGGAATGCAAAGTCATCGACCGGACAATGCTGATTCTCGATATTTTCTCGCGCCGCGCGAAAACACGTGAAGCGCAGGTTCAGGTGGAATTGGCGCAATTGCAATACATGATGCCGAGACTGATCGGACTTCGCGCATCTCTCGGCCGTCAAGGCGGGAGCAGCAGTGGTGGAGTCGCAAACCGTGGTGCCGGTGAAACGAAACTGGAACTCGACCGCCGGAAAATCGAAGATCAGATTTCGAAATTGCATAAAGAACTTGAGCACATCAAAGACCAGCGTGTTACACAGCGCAAGCAGCGCACGAAAAAAGGCATGCCGGTCGTGTCACTAGTCGGCTATACGAATGCTGGTAAATCGACCGTCATGAATGAACTGCTTAAAAAAACAGGACAGCAGGAAGAGAAACAGGTTTTTGAAAAAGACATGCTGTTCGCAACCTTGGAAACTTCCGTGCGCCAGATTTTGCTGAATGACAATAAAAGCTTCCTCCTTACCGATACGGTAGGGTTTGTCAGCAAACTGCCGCATCACTTGGTGCGCGCATTCCGCTCGACCCTTGAGGAAGCGCGCAATGCCGATCTGCTTCTCCATGTTGTCGACGTTTCCCACGAAGAACATCGCCATATGATGGACGTCACCAATCGGACGCTTCATGAAGTCGGTGTCGAAAATATTCCAACAATCTATGTCTACAATAAATCGGATCTTGCCGGCATCCCGCATCCGCGGACAAATGGCGACGGGCTCTGGATTTCCGCGAAAAATGACAAGGGCCTCGATGAATTGCTGGCGATGATCAAGCAGCGTATTTTCGCTGACTACGTCACTTGCCGGATGGTCATTCCATTTGACCGTGGGGATATCGTCGCTTATCTGAACGAAACAGCTACCATCCGCGAAACGGAATACGAAGAAGAAGGTACTTCGCTGCGGGTGGAACTGAGCCGGGCGGATTACGACCGTTATCAGGAATTTGTTGTAGGTAAATGAAATAAAAAAAGCAGGCTTTCGCGGAAGCCTGCTTTTGTTTTGGGGCTATTTTGCAAATACGCCCGACTATGGTCCAAATACGCCCAACTTTACCCGGAATACGCCCAACTTCGAAGGAAATACGCCCAACTAGCAAAAAAGCGCGACCGGAAGGACCGGTCGCGTTGTCGCTTTTCTTTATTGTCCAGACTCCGTCGACCCAGCTCTTCGGGTCATAAGCCACTTTGGCTGTGCGGCTGGAAAGACGCCGCTTCGCCAAATCGTCTTATGCCTTTCAGAGCTAAGCGGGTGCCGTCGCTTTTCGGTATTACTGCTGAAACTGAATACGATGCAGATTCGCGAAGATGCCGTCGTGTTCAAGCAGTTCGCTGTAGCCGCCTTGTTCTGCGATGCCATCTTCAGTCACCACGATGACGCGGTCTGCGTCGCGTATTGTCGCAAGTCTATGGGCGATGATCAAAGTGGTGCGGTTTTCGGCAAGCTCAGAAAGAGCCAGCTGAATGACACGTTCGGTTTCCGTATCGAGAGCGGAAGTCGCTTCATCCAGAATCAGAATCGGCGGGTTTTTCAGGAACATGCGCGCAATGGCAAGCCGCTGTTTCTGGCCGCCTGATAATTTCAGTCCACGTTCACCGATCTGCGTTTCGTAGCCATCCGGCAATTTATTGACGAAGTCTTCCAAGTGGGCTTTGCGGGCTGCGGCAAGAATTTCTTCATCGCTTGCGCCTTGTCTGCCATATGCGATATTTTCACGGATTGTGCCCGTGAACAGGAAAACGTCCTGTTGCACGATGCCGATATGGGAACGCAAGGAATGCTTGGTCATGTCCCGGATATCGATGCCGTCAATGGCGATCGAACCTTGCTGAATGTCATAGAAGCGCGGGATTAATGAACAGATGGTCGTCTTGCCGGCTCCGGATGGACCGACAAAAGCGATTGTTTCGCCTGCGCGCAGATTCAAATCGATGCCGTTAAGCACTTTTTTATGTTCATCGTAGCCAAAATGGACGTTGTCGAAAGTGATATTGCCCTGCAAACCGGTAATCGGCTTGGCGCCTTTCTTGTCAACAATGTCAGGATCCTGGTCAATCAGTTCGCGGAAGCGGCTGAAGCCGGCCATTCCTTTCGGATACAGTTCAAGCAACGCACTGATTTTATCAATCGGTTTGATCAGCACATTCAGGAACAGCACGAAACTGACGAGTTCACCATAGCTTAATTCGCCCTGATAATTCAGCCATGCGCCATAAACAAGGACGACTAAGGTCAAAAGACGCGTCATCATGTAGATGCTGGAATGGGTCGCAGCCATCACTTTATAAGCGACAAGCTTGGCAAGGCGAAAACTGCCGTTGTCTTTTTTGAAACGGTTGATTTCAAATTCTTCATTCGTAAAAGATTGCACGACTCGTGCGCCGGAAACACTGTCTTCCACCCGGCCGTTGACGTCGGCGATCTTGCCGTACATATTGCTCCAGGCAGAATTCATCTTGATGTTGCAATAAGTGATCAGCCAAATCAGGAATGGCACCACAATCAGTGTAACAAGCGCCAGTTTTGGATTGATCCAGAACATGATGCCGAACGCGCCGAAGAACGTCATGATGGCAATAAAGAAATCTTCGGGTCCGTGGTGGGCCAATTCACCGATGTCGAATAAATCATTGGTGATGCGGCTCATGATATGTCCGGTTTTAATATTGTCGAAAAAGCGGAAAGACTGCCGCTGGACATGGGTGAAAAGTTCTTCGCGCATATCGGTTTCAATATTGATGCCGAGCTTATGCCCGAGGAAACTTACGATATATTGGAGGAACGTGCTGAGCAGGAACACAGCCAGTAAAAGAATGCTTACGGTAACGATGGTGCTCCATTCACCACTCGGCAGTAATTCGTCGATAAAGTATTGAACGGCTACCGGGAAAGCCAATTCGAGTATCGCGACGATTACCGCACTTGTGAAATCGACGATAAACAGGCGTTTATGGGGTTTGTAGTACTTGAAAAAATGTTTTAAATTCAAAAAATTCACCTCTTGTATTTATTGGACAGAGCGGCTAAAGCCGAGACTGATTGCAGTAAGATTTTTTCTCACAAAGAAAAGTATAGTCCATAAAAGGAAAATAAACGATTGAAATTTCGGAAATAGAACTATTTAATGAAACTTCTTGAGGATTGCTTCGTATTATTCAGTAACACAGAAACTGGAAAGGATGAGCGATTTGGAGAAATGGATAGCTTATATGGGAGCTGGAGCACTTGCCCTAACGTTGGCGGGATGCGGAGAATCGGCGGAACCGTCGAAGGAAACAGATCCTAAAGAAACTAGCGACCTCACATTGGAAGAACTGTTTGCAAAAACGACTGCAGCATCTGAAGAAGCGAAAAGTTTTCATATGGACATGGTCACAAACCAGACGATGGTTATGGGACCTGAAATGGATATGGACATGAAAATGGATATCTCAATGGATATGACTGTCGAGCCATTGGCGTTTTATCAAAAAGCCCAATCAACTTTTGTCTCTGAAGGCATGGAGGACATGCCGGCCATGGAAACCGAAATGTACTATACATCTGATGGCCTCTACAGCTACGATCCGATGATGGATATGTGGGTCAAATTGCCAGCGGATGAGATGGAAGATTTGGAAGCAATGATGATGATGGAGCAGCAGTCGGGCGATCTGGCCGGTCAATTTGAACAGCTGGAAGCTTTTCAGGATGATTTCACATTCGAACAGACCGGAGATGAATTCGTTTTGACACTGGATGCGGCGGGAGTGGAGTACGAAGAATTGATTTCTAAAGAAATGGGCCAGATGCTTGGCGAGCTTGACGTCGATGCGCAGGAAATCATGGACGGCATGACCATCAATAAAATCTATTACGAGATTTTCATCGATAAAGACACCTACCAGCCTAATACGATCAATATGACGATGGATTTTGACATGGAAATGGAAGGCGAATCGGTGAATATCCAAAGCGATATGCAAGCTGAGTACAGTAATTTCAATGGAATTGATGCCATTATCGTACCTGCCGAAGTAATTGAGAATGCCGAAGAAATGAATGGCTACTGATTAAACGGTTCAAATAGCCGCGTGTTCCACCTTATACGGTGAAGCACGCGGTTTTTCTATTGCACATCAATTGTGGCAAAAGAACGACAAATGTCTTTTTTCTCGTCTAAATGAAAATTATTCTCAATTATTCGTTGACAGTGAATTCCCAAATGCTATACTAAGATTTGTGAGAGAGTGATAATGATTATCACTATCATAATCAGTCAAGTAAGTTTTTACTGGACACGGATGAGGGTCAGTCATGAAAAAAAGATATTTAATACCAGCATTATTCATACTGTCTGTCATTTCGCTGTTTGTCGGAGTAAGCAGTATCAGTCCATTTGATCTGCTGGATTTTGGGTCGGAAGAAACACAGATTTTCCTGATCAGCCGTCTGCCAAGGCTGGTTGCCATTTTGCTGGCAGGTGCAGGTATGAGTATGGCAGGACTCATCATGCAGCAATTGAGCCGCAATAAATTTGTGTCGCCAACGACAGCAGGTACACTCGATGCTACAAGGCTTGGAATTCTCGTTTCAATGCTCATGTTCGCCAATGCGTCCATGATTGAGAAAATGGCTGTAGCTTTCGTATTTGCTTTAGCGGGTACATTCCTGTTTATGCAAATTCTCAACCGCATCAAATTCAAAGATGCGATTTTCATTCCTTTGGTCGGTTTGATGTTTGGGAATATCCTTTCTTCCATTACAACCTTTTTCGCATACCGGGCGGATGTTATCCAAAACATGTCCGCTTGGCTGCAGGGAGATTTTTCGATGGTCATGAAAGGGAGCTATGAGCTGCTCTATATCAGTGTTCCTGTGTTTATCATCGCTTATCTGTACGCCAACCGGTTTACAGTTGCGGGCATGGGTGAAGATTTCTCCAAAAACCTTGGACTGAAATACCGCAGCATTGTCAATATCGGTTTGACACTTGTGGCACTGATAACAGCGACGGTCGTTTTGACGGTAGGCGTCATCCCGTTTCTTGGGTTGATCATCCCGAATATCGTCTCAATTTTTAAAGGAGACCATTTACAGAAAACATTGCCGCACACAGCGATGCTTGGAGCCATATTCTTGCTGCTGTGCGATATTCTAGGAAGAGTTTTGATATACCCGTATGAAATTTCAATCAGCCTGATGGTCGGTGTCATTGGAAGCTTCATCTTCCTCTTCTTATTGTTTAGGAGGAAGGCGTATGCGTGATTTACATAAGATGCTCATACTTGTGGCCATGGCTCTGGCGGCTTGTGGAGTTTATCTCTTCCATGACCTGAACGGAAGTTTCGATTATGCATTGCCGAGACGCGGTGTTAAAGTATTCGCCATGGTGCTGACAGGGATAGCGATCGCTTATGCGACAGTGGTCTTCCAGACCATAACGCATAACCGGATCCTCACACCGAGTATCATGGGGCTCGATTCGCTTTACATGCTGCTCCAAACTTTGCTGATCTTCTTCCTTGGATCCGATCACATCAGCATCATGAACAGACAAGTCAATTTCGTCTTATCAATAGCGGCCATGGTCGTTTTCGCTTTATTGTTCTACCATTTCCTATTTAAAAAAGGGAACCAGCCGATTTACTTCCTATTATTAATCGGCATCATTTTCGGTACGTTTTTTGGAAGCATTTCAACCTTCCTGCAAGTATTGATCGATCCCAATGAATTCCAGATCGTCCAGGATCAGATGTTTGCGAGTTTCAACAACGTCAATTCGGATCTGGTCTGGCTTTCATTGATTGTAATCGTAATACTGATTGTATTTGCCTGGAAGCATAACGCGTCACTCGATGTACTTTCACTCGGACGGGACACAGCGCTGAACCTGGGAGTCAATTATGATTCGCTGGTCCGCTATATGCTTATCCTTTCGGCGGTTTTGATCGCAGTTGCCACAGCGCTTGTCGGTCCGATTACATTCTTCGGCCTGATTGTGGCGAACCTGTCCTATCAGTTTTTCAAATCCTATAAACATTCGGTGCTGCTGCTTGGTGCCATTGTCATCAGCGTTCTCGCCTTGGTCGGCGGGCAATGGGTAGTGGAGAGGCTCTTCACTTTCAACACAACGCTCAGCGTAATCATCAACTTCATCGGTGGAATTTATTTCATCTATCTATTATTAAAGGAGAGTCGGGCTAAATGATCCAAGTACGTGAATTGAGCAAGCTTTACGGAAAAAAACAAGTCGTGGAAAATGTCTCTGTTGATATCCAAAGGGGCCAGATCACGTCTTTCATCGGCCCGAACGGAGCCGGCAAATCAACGCTTTTATCAATGGTAAGCCGGCTTCTGGATGCGGACACCGGTGAAGTGCTGATTGATTCGACAAACACGAAAAAAATGAAATCCAATGAATTATCAAAGCGGGTTTCAATTTTAAAGCAGTCGAATTTCATGAATGTGCGGCTGACAATCCGCGAATTGGTATCGTTTGGACGTTTCCCTTATTCCAAGGGACGCTTGAATGATGAAGATGAAAAAATGGTTGATCAGGCAATTGCCTACATGGATTTGGCTGAAATGGAACATGCTTACCTGGATGAATTATCGGGCGGCCAGCGCCAACGCGCATTTATTGCCATGGTCATTGCCCAGGATACGGATTACGTGCTCCTCGATGAGCCGTTGAACAACTTGGACATGAAACATTCAGTGCAAATCATGAAAATTCTGCGCCGCCTCGTTGATGAACTTGGCAAGACTGTCATCATCGTCCTGCACGACATCAACTTCGCTTCGGTCTATTCGGACCGGATTGTCGCATTGAAAAACGGCCGCGTCGTAAAAGACGGACCGACAGAAGAAATTATTCAAAGTGCAGCATTAAAAGAAATCTACGATATGGATATTCCGATTCAGCAGATGAACAATTGCCGGATTTGTGTGTATTTCAATTCTTAAAAAAGAGGAGCTCGACGAAAAATGAAAAAATTATTATTGATTGCATTCACATTAATGATGGTTGCTTTCCTTGCAGCGTGCGGCGCGGATGAAGAAGCGACAGATTCAAAAACAGCTGCGGCAGACACGAAAGAAGCCAGCACTGAAACGGTAACGGTTACTCACGAACTTGGCGAAACGACTTTTGATAAAAATCCTGAAAAAGTAGTCGTATTCGACTTTGGTATTCTTGATTCAATGGATAAATTAGGGATTGAAGCTGTAGCAGGTGTGCCACAAGCAAACATGCCATCATACCTTGAAAAATTCGCTGACGCTGAGAAATATGAAAATGTCGGTACTTTGAAAGAAGCTGATTTTGAAGCGATCCATGCGATGAAGCCGGATCTTATCATCATCTCTGGCCGTCAGGCTGCTATGTACGAAGAATTTACTGATATTGCTCCAACAGTTCACTTGGGTGTAGATACAACGAAATACATGGAGTCTTTCGAAAGCAATATGAATACACTTGGTGAAATCTTCGGTAAAGAAGACGCAGTAAAAGAAGAACTCGCTGCAATTGAAACGCAAATCGAAGACGTTAAAGCAAGCGCGACTGACGAAAAAGCTTTGATCGTTTTGGCAAATGAAGGCAAAATAAGTGCATACGGAGCGGCTTCACGTTTCGGGATCATCCATGACGTTTTTGGAGTAAAACAAGCGGATGAAGGCATTGAAGCTTCTACTCACGGACAAAGCATTTCATTTGAATACATCCTGGAAACAAACCCGGATATGATGTTTGTTGTCGACCGCAATGCTGCAGTCGGTACGGATGCAAGTGCGAAAGACTCTCTTGAAAATGAATTGGTACAAAAAACAACTGCTTACAAAGAAGATAAAATCATCTACCTTGACCCGGATTACTGGTACCTGTCTGGTGGCGGACTGCAATCTGTCAGCGAAATGGTTAAAGAAATCCAATCTGCATTTGAATAATGCTTAATTATACTCAGCGGGCTGCTTACCGCTGAGTATTATTTTAGCTATATAGATTTAATCGAAAGTAATAACTTTTATATTCCGCTTCGGCGCTTTGGACAAAGCTCCCGCAATAAGCCGAGAAGAACACTCGTCTTATTGCTCCGCTCAGTCCGGAACCGCGCCTTTGCTGAGAGAACTCTTTAAAGATATGGAGCAAAACAGCGAAGACGCCCAGGGGACCAAGCGAAGTGCTGAGATCCACTCGGGCGAAGCGTACGAGCCCGAGTTAGCTCAGCGCAAGCCCCCAGGCAAGCGCAGCTGTTTTGTGGAATATCGACTACTAAAAATAATTAGTTTAAATTGCAGAGGAAATATTTTCTGCATTTATGAATAGGGGGATATAAAAATGTTCGTACAAATGAAAACTTTTGTTGTAAAAGAAGGGACTTCGCAGATCGTGTTGGATCGTTTTGCGGGGCAGAACAAATTGGCGGAACAGCCTGGATTTATCGACCGCACTATCCTGAAAAAGGATGTCCGCCGTGGCGATGAAGAAGTTGTTCTGTATGTCCGCTGGGAATCCAAAGAGGACTGGAAGAATTGGGAGAAGCACCCTGATCATATCGCTGGCCATAAAGCGAAGATCGGCAAGCCGAAACCAGACCATATTATTGAAGTCACTCAAAACACCTACCATGTCCATGCATAAACAGTTTTAAGGGTGAACCGGAATTTTCCGGTTCACCCTTATTATATTAGGGGAGATTTTAAACTATTCTGCTGGAGTTGAAATCCAAGAATCGACGATAAACAAGTGAGAATCGACGATAAACCATGAAAAATCGACGATAAACAGCAAAAAATCGACGATAAACAGCAAAAAATCGACGATAAACCACGATGCTCCTAGACTTCTCGTTGGCAAATCCACTCTGCAAACTTTTCAGCTGCATTCATGATGCTTTTTCTTTTCAACCGAATGAAGCGGAAGTCCTTCTGTGATAAACTGGATGTATTGAGGAAAGAGGGTGAAGGCTATCAAACGTCTATTCTACGCACTGGGAATGGCGACTTTGATCGGTTTTTTTGCAATCTTGACGAGTTATACGAACGAAGGCTTTCTGAATCTTGATCTGCGTACGATGGAATGGCTTCACGGCAATGGTTTGCTGAATGCGTTGTCGGTTTTCGGTGAGCGATGGATAATCCTTATTGTCAGTTTGGGCTTGATGATTTTCCTTTGGCTTAAAAGACAGAATTACAGGGGCATGTTATTTGTGTTCCTGACAGTCGGTGTCGGGAACGCTTTGAGCGAGCTGATGGAATATTTTTTCACCGAACAAAGACCTGATCTTCCGAGGGGGCTTGAAACTTTTTGGTTTCCATCAAGCCATGCAATGGGGGGATTATTGTACCTGTTCACAGCCGTTTATTTTATAACCGGCCTTATTTACAGTAATGTTGTCCGCTGGGCGATTTGGATCGTTACAACATTATTCGTGATTGGAATCGGGTTATCACAAGTCGCAAGCGGGCAGCACTTCTTCTCGGATGTGCTTGCCGGCTGGTTCATCGGCTATTCGTTATTCGCGGCTGTAGCGGTTTGGTATGAGATGAGGGAAAGAAGTTTCAGGAAAGAAATTGAAGAAGAAAGCTTTGAATAAGTTGGAAATGAAAAAGGGCTGCCCGCAATAGGGTCGCCCTTTTTCTGTCTCTTTAGATATAGATTTTCAGGACTTCTGAATTTCTGGATCATCGCCCAATTGATTCAGACGATGGGCAAAGGAGCTCTCTGGTACTGATGAATTCCCTTTTAATACGCCTTGCATGGAATATGCCTGTGAACCGTGTTCGGCAAAATCCAATCCGTTTTCTTCGTCTTCCGCTGTTACACGCAGTGGAATTACGGTCCCGATCAATATCAAGCCCACTCCAGTGGCAGCGGCGGTCCAGGCTACGACTGCCAGAACGCCGATTGTTTGAATCCCCAAAATCTCTGCGCCGCCGCCGTAAAGAAGGCCGCCGCTTGTGTCGAAGAGTCCGATGGCAAGCGTACCCCAAATACCGGCGATGCCGTGAACAGAAATTGCGCCAACCGGATCGTCGATGCGGATTTTAGTATCCAGCAGATGGATTGCTTCGGTCATGATGATGCCGGCGATCAAGCCGATGGCAATCGCTCCGATGAAGGATACATTGGCTGCTCCGGCTGTGATTCCGACAAGGCCGCCGAGAGCGCCGTTCAAAGTAAGCGATGGATCAATTCTTCCGTAGCGAAGCCGTGTATAACCAGCTGTTGCAAGTACGCCGGCGGAAGCGGCAAGAAGTGTGTTGGCAATAACCGGCGGCACTAATGCAGGATCTGCCGCCAGTGTGCTGCCGCCATTGAATCCAAACCAGCCGAGCCACAGGATGAAGACACCCAAGGCACCCAATGGAATGTTATGGCCCGGTATTGAATTGACAATCTTGCCGCTGTATTTGCCAATCCGGGGACCGATTTTCCATGCAGTTACAAAAGCTGCAACAGCACCGGTCAAGTGAACGACAGTAGAACCGGCAAAATCGATAAAGCCGATTTCAGCGAGCCAGCCGCCGCCCCATACCCAGTGGCCGACAATTGGATAAATAATCGCGGTCATCGCTACAGTCAATAAAATATAAGCGCCGAGATTCATCCGCTCTGCAACGGCCCCGGAAATGATTGTGGCGCATGTTGCGGCAAAGACAGCCTGGAAGACAAAGAATCCAATATCTTCACGTCCCAATAAAGCGAATCCTTCCGTTCCAATCATGCCAAATGCGGAGGTGCCGAACATCAAACCGAATCCGATGATGAAATATAAAATAGAACCAAGTGAAACAGTGATCAAATTCTTCATTAAAATGTTCAATGTGTTTTTTGAACGTGTAAATCCGGTTTCCACCATGGCGAAGCCGGCATGCATAAAGAAGACGAGCATGGCTCCGAGCATCACCCAAATCATATCGACTGAACTTTGTACTGCTTCCATCTAATCTCCTCCTTATCCGATCGCGACTCTGCCGCGTTCCTTCGTCCGAATTCTGATTGCTTCTTCCACAGGGTAGATGAATATCTTTCCGTCACCCACTTCGCCTGTACCCGCATATTCAAGTATTGCTTCAATTATGGCTTCGACTTTTACATCATCAACAACCATTTCCAGTTTCAACTTCGGCGAAAATTCCATCTTATAGGGATTACCTCTAAACATGCCAATGCGGCCTTCTTGTTTGCCGATGCCGGCAATTTCAGTGACGGTCAGTCCATCGATTCCTTCGAGAGCCAAAGCTTGCCGAACATTTTCAAAGACGGTCGGGCGAATAATTGTCTCGATTTTCTTCATTTTTTTCTCCTCCTTATTTATTTTTTCTAACTAATGTTAGGTTTCTTAACATATTAAATAAAGTTTTCAGATAATGCAAGTTTTATTTTAAATTAATGTTAGGAAAGTTAACATTGATAATATGATAAAATAAAATTGAGGTGATTCCTATGTATAAAATCAGTGACGAACTTGTCGCCCTTGGTTTAAAGCGAATCGAAGGATTTCCAGTGGAAGGCTTTGTTAGAGGCAGTGGCCCATTAAAGCCTGCAGTCATGCTTGTGGGGGAGGCGCCTGGTGAAAATGAATTGGAAACGGGTATCCCTTTTACCGGAAGAGCCGGAAAAGAATTAATGGAGTCTTTATCGAGTGTCGGTCTGAGCCGGGATGACGTATATATAACCAGTGCTGTAAGAAGCCGGCCGTATAAATGGGGAACGAAGAAAAAGCGGAACGGAGAAACAATCGAAAGAAAATACAATCGCGCGCCAACGAAAAAAGAGATTATCGCACATGCACCGATTCTTGATGCGGAAATCGCTGATATCGAACCGCCGCTGATTGTGACTTTGGGCAATGTGGGGCTTCAGCGCCTGATTGGCCCTCAAGCGAAAGTAACGGAACTGCATGGTGTGCTTTTGGAAACGCCTATATTAAAGTGGGATGAAGATGAAGGATCCTTTAAGGAAACTAAGGAAAATTACCACATCTTCCCGACTTTTCATCCAGCCAGTGTTTTTTACAATCCGCCAGTGCGCTATTTAAAAGAAGATGATTGGCGGAAACTGGGCGAGATTTTGAAGATGAAAAGGTGAAGGAATAATCGAATATCTTTCTTTGTTGAAAAATGTTGCACTAAGGAAACTTTAGGCGTACAATAACCATATTCAGTAGAAGTGGAAGGAAGTCATGGAATATGGACAGTACGGTCTTATTTGCTTTGGGGCTTACGCTTTTTGCCGGATTGGCTACCGGTATCGGCAGTTTGCTGGCGTTTTTTGCCTCACGGACCAATACAAAATTCTTATCCGTTTCGTTAGGGTTTTCAGCGGGTGTAATGATATATGTTTCAATGATAGAAATTTTCTTTAAAGCAAAAGATTCTTTAACTGGCGCCCATGGGGAAACGACAGGCTATTGGCTGACGCTTGCCGGATTTTTTGGAGGCATGGTTTTCATGGCGCTCCTGGACCGGCTGTTGCCGCAGCTTGGGAATCCGCATGAAGTAAAGACGATAGAGGACATGGATACAGGACCGAGCAACGATGAATACGCCCGTCTTCGAAAAATGGGGATTTTTACAGCGCTTGCCATTGGGATACACAATTTTCCGGAAGGGATAGCCACTTTTATGTCGGCTATCCAGGATCCGGCACTTGGCATCGCGATTGCAATCGCTGTGGCCATCCATAATATTCCGGAAGGTATTGCGGTCTCTGTACCGATTTATTACGCTTCCGGCAGTCGAAAGAAAGCGTTATTATACAGTGTACTTTCCGGAATTTCGGAACCGATTGGCGCAATTGCCGCCTGGCTGTTCTTGATGCCGTTCTTGAGCGATACACTTTTCGGCATCGTTTTCGCTTCTGTGGCGGGAATTATGGTTTTTATTTCTTTGGATGAATTATTGCCTGCGGCGAAACGCTACGATGAAGCGCATTTGTCGATTTATGGCCTGGTAGCCGGCATGGCTGTGATGGCTGTGAGCCTTGTATTATTGACGTAATAAAACTGGACGCTTCCGTCTCCGTTTAAGGGGAGGGAAGCGTCTTTTTTATTTGTTCAGCCATAAATAGAAATGCAAACTTGTGCCATTTTCTCCTTACGGTTATAGTAATAAGGTGTAAAGACACCTAGGTAGATACTTATGACAAGGAGAATGCAAATGTCTGCAATTATTGATAATGAAAAAAATACTGCGCCGATTTCACGCAACAGGTTATTATGGGTTGCAGGGCTCGGCTGGCTGTTCGACGCAATGGATGTCGGGATTCTGTCCTTCATCATCGCGGCTCTCCAGCAGGATTGGAATCTGACGACTGATCAGATGGGCTGGATCGGAAGCATCAACTCCATCGGGATGGCTGTGGGAGCATTCGTGTTCGGAATTTACGCAGACCGTGTAGGGAGAAAGAAAATATTCATCATCACCTTGCTGCTGTTCTCATTGGCAAGCGGCGTATCCGCCTTTACAACGACATTGGCGGCATTCATGATTTTACGCTTTTTCGTCGGCATGGGGCTCGGTGGCGAGCTGCCTGTGGCATCGACGCTTGTATCGGAAAGTGTTCCAGCAAAAGAACGGGGGCGCGTCGTCGTTCTTTTGGAAAGTTTCTGGGCGGCTGGCTGGCTGCTTGCGGCAATCATTTCTTATTTCGTTATTCCGGCCTCAGAATATGGCTGGCGCATTGCTTTATTGATCACGGCATTGCCGGCGTTATACGCGCTTTACCTGCGGATCAATCTTCCGGATTCACCGCAGTTTACCGCGAAAAAGAATGTCCTTCGCTCAATCTCGGTCAACATCAAAGATGTTTGGTCAAAAAAATATGTCAAAGCTACTTTGATGCTTTGGATTGTTTGGTTCATGGTCGTCTTTTCCTATTACGGCATGTTCCTGTGGCTGCCGAGCGTCATGGTGCTGAAAGGCTTTACGCTGATCAAAAGTTTCCAATATGTGCTGATCATGACATTGGCTCAGCTTCCGGGATATTTCACGGCAGCTTGGCTCATTGAAAAAATCGGCCGTAAATTTGTGCTCGTCACGTATCTTCTCGGTACTGCGGCAAGTGCGCTTGCTTTCGGCAACGCGGAGTCGCTTGCGATGCTGATTACAGCGGGTGCCTTCCTGTCCTTCTTTAATCTCGGGGCATGGGGAGCACTGTATGCTTATTCACCGGAACAATATCCGACAGTCATCAGAGGAACAGGCACAGGTATGGCCGCTTCGTTCGGTCGCATCGGCGGTATTTTCGGACCGCTCCTTGTCGGATTCATGCTGACTGCAGGTTATGGCGTCAACGTGATATTCACAATATTCTGCAGTGCCATCATTATCGCGGCATTGGCAGTGGCTTTTCTCGGCACTGAAACCAAGCAGAAAGAATTGGATTAAAATCTCAAACGGCTGCCGGCAGTCTTGAAGCTGCCGGCGGCTATTTTTTTATTTTTTTCTGGAAATTAGCAGGAAAAATTGAGGCGATAGCCAATACTTAGTAGATGAATTAATAAGAAAAGAGTGTGGATTTATGGAATGGAAAATATATAAAGATCCAATAGCTTTCAGCGAGGCACTTGAAGCGCTGCTATATAAAGAAGAAGACAGAAACAGTCTGTTTCTGGGAATACTCAGCCAGATAAGAAATGGCAGATACGAGGAATTTTTCCTGGGTCTGGCAACCGAAGACAGTGAAATGCTGGCAGCGGTCATGATGACGCCGCCGCATCCGCTGCAATTGATCGTCTTCAAGGAAGCGGAAAACTGGGCAACAGAACTTGCAATGCAGCTGAAAAAAGAAAATGTGGAGATTCCAGGAGTGATTGGTGATAAAGCCGTGGCTCAGGAATTTGCAGAAGCGTGGGCGACTGAAACGGGGAATGCCCTGGAGCTTCATATGGATGAAGGCCTGTACCGTATCGATGCGGTGACAAAAGGGCTTGAAAAAAGTCCTGGAACATGGCGGGTCGCCAATAAACGCGATGCTGAACTATTGGAAGAGTGGTACCTTCTATTTGAAAAGGATACGGGCATCGGTTCATCCAGCCATAAGGAAGCTGCAGCGAAAATCGAGCAATTTCTGGATGACAAGGAGATTTATGTCTGGGAAGTTCAAGGAGAAGTGGTTTCCTGTATGAAAAAATCCCGCCCTTCGAAACACGGAATCTCTGTAGGATTTGTTTTCACCCCCGAGAACTACAGGAAGAAAGGCTATGCACGGTCGTTGGTGGCAGAGGTGACAGAAGAATTGCTGCTGGAATTCGACTTTGTTATGCTGTACACCGATTTGAAAAATCCGACATCCAACAAAATTTACAGTGAAATCGGCTACGAGCAAATTGCGAATCCGGTACATTTAGGTTTTAAATAATTCTGGAAAATTATCTGAATAATGATAAAATATATATATCAACGAAAACGAGGTGACGGGTGGACGATGAAATAAAATCCTTTTTCTGAGCAACTGAAGTTTTTTCAGCTTGAAAGAAATAGGATTCGTCTGCCCTTTTTTATTTAATCCGCTTCAACGCAGTTTATTTGGGTTGCCGAATTCTTCCGAAAATCAATCGGGGGAATTTTTTTGTTTCTCCGAAAAGGGAGAGATTGATATGGCCATCTTAGGTAAGTTAAACAAAATGACACTCAGATATAAGGATCGGGTGATTTTAGAAGATGCGAAAGCGGCGATTTATATGCAAGCGAGAATTGCGGTAATCGGTGCAAATGGATCGGGGAAAACCAGTCTTCTTGAAGCGATAGCGCGAAGTGAACAAGGAGTTCATTGGATAGGAGATGATCCTGAGATTATTTATATGGAGCAAGAAGTCAGGGAACTGGATCTAGCAAATGTGGATGCACAGTCAAGAATGCTGGAGCGGAAGTGGCGTGTTCCTGGGAAGCGAGAGGAGCTGAGTGGCGGAGAAGCGATGAAATTGCGGCTTTCCCGTGTTCTGTCACGGATGGCGGATGTCTATCTGCTGGATGAGCCGACCAACCATCTAGATGCAGAGAGCCTGGAAGTATTGGCCGATAAGATTAAAAAAATCGATGGAACGGTGATTTTTGTTTCACACGACCGCCATTTTATAGATCGGATAGCCACGCATATCTGGGAAATAGAAGATGCGGTCCTGACCGAGTATGAAGGCAATTATTCCGCCTCCAGAGTGGAGAAAGAGCACCAGCGGCATACCCAGAAAAGAAAATATGACAAACAACAGGCGAAAATTGCACGAGTGGAAAGCCAGATTGCCAAATTACAAACGTGGTCTGACAAAGCGCACGCCGAATCAACAAAAAAAGACGGGGCAAAAGAATATTTCCGCATGAAAGCAAAGAAAAAGGATGTTCAGATCCGGAGCAAACGGCAGCGCCTGCAAGCGGAACTTGATCAGGAGCAGGTAGCTGAACCGAAAGAAGATTTGCAAATTTCATTTGATATCAATGATGCGGCAAAAAAAGGCCACAGAGTCATTGAGTTGAAAAATGTGCACAAAAGCTTTGGGGAAGAACCGCTTTTTGACCAAGCGACGTTGACCATTCAGCATGGTGAGCGGGTCGGCCTGCTCGGCGCTAATGGCAGCGGGAAAACGACGCTCCTTAAAATGATACTGGGCATGACGGAATACGAAGGCGTAGTGTGGTTGAGCAGGGGCATGAAAATCGGCTACTTGAGTCAGGATGTCTTCGATTTGCCGGAAGAAAAAAAGCCATCTGAGCTGTTTTGGGCTCCAAGTTTTGAAGAAACAGGCAAGATCCGTAATTTAATGGATCATCTGGGTTTCGAAAAAGTGCATTGGGAACAGCCGATTCTGAATATGAGCATGGGCGAACGCGTCAAGCTGAAGTTGATGGAGTTCATGTTGTCAGAATGTAATGTATTGCTGTTGGACGAACCTACGAACCATTTGGATTTACCGTCCAGGGAAGAGTTGGAGCGTGCGCTCAGCTTTTTTGAGGGGACGATGCTGATTGCTACTCATGACCGCTATTTCATGGAAAAACTAAGCGATAAATTACTTGTTTTCGAAAGTGGTAATTTGTCTAAATATGAAGGCGGTTATTCGGAGTGGATAGATCGGGGCAGTGCTGAGGAGCAGCATGATTTATTGCAAATGGAAAGGGAACGGCAGGAAGTGTTGGGGAAATTGAGTTTTATGAAACCGGTAGATAAGGAATATGGAATATTGGATCAGCGTTTTAAAGATTTGACTGCTTCTATTAAAATGATTCAAAGGGAAGAAACGTAATTTAAAAAGTGGCTGCTATTTTGCAGCCGCTTTTTTTATTTAATCTGCTGCATCCCCATTCGTGTAGAGATTATTGGTTACTAAGGAGGGTTTCCAAAAAATCCAGGCATACTATGAAAGTAAATAGGGTAATGGAAAAGGTAGTAGGAAAGTTACAGGAAGGGGCGGATGCTATGATCCGTTTTGAACAAGTGACAAAGCAATTCCCCGATGGGACGGAAGCGTTGAAAGATGTCTCGGTGGTATTCCCGACCCATAAACTGACGGTCGTCATCGGACCGAGCGGTTGCGGAAAAACGACGCTGATGCGAATGGTCAATAAATTGGAAACGCCGACTAAAGGCGATATTTTTATTGATGACAAGTCGATCACAGGTCTTGAGGAAGTTAAGCTGCGTCGATCCATCGGATATGTAATACAGCGGATCGGTCTTTTTCCGCATATGACGATACAAGATAATGTTTCACTTGTGCCGCGTCTGTTGGAATGGGAGAAGGAAAAAACGGCGGAGAGAGTGGAAGAACTGCTCCAGCTTGTCGGATTGGAACCGAAAGTCTATAAGGAGCGTTATCCGTTGGAATTGAGCGGTGGTCAGCAGCAGCGGGTGGGAGTTGTCCGTGCTTTAGCGGGAGATCCGAATATCATCCTTATGGATGAACCTTTTTCCGCTTTGGACCCGATCAGCCGTGAACAGCTGCAGGATGATTTACGGAATCTGCAGCAGGAAATCCAAAAAACAATCGTTTTTGTCACGCATGATATGGATGAAGCGCTGAAAATAGCGGACATGGTTGTTGTTATGCGCGATGGGAAAATTGAGCAGGTGGGTTCACCTCAAGAATTGATCAACGAGCCTGCGAATGATTTTGTGCGCAGTTTTATCGGCTTGGATCGCATTAACCGGCAACGTACATTCGGAGAACGCAAATTGAAGGAATTTTTATCTGTTTTTGGAGTGGAACAGACCGGTGACGCGCTTCAGATTTCAGGAGAAACGACAATTGATGAGGCATTCTCCAAGCTCGAATCTAGCGGATATTCCAATTTGGAAATAGTGGATGACGGCAGGGTATTGGCTTATGCCAGTGATCGTGATTTGGTGAAAGCCGCTCTCCGGAAAGAGGAGGGTGAAAAAGTGTGAGGAACTTTTTGGATACTTTGGTCAGCCGGCAGGACATGATACAAGATGCGTTTTTGGAACATATCTATTTATCTTTTGTGGCCGTGGCGATCGGAATAGCGATTGCTTTGCCGACAGGCATTATCATAGCGCGCTATCGTCGTTACGCGGAACCGGTCATTGGTGTAACCGCTATATTTCAAACTATACCAAGTCTGGCGTTATTCGGTTTTTTGGTGCCTATTCTCGGAATCGGTTCTCCGACAGCTTTGATCGCACTTATCATATATGCTTTATTGCCGATTCTCCGAAATACGTATACTGGCATCACAGGTGTTGACGGCTCGACGATTGAAGCGGGCCGGGGCATGGGCATGACCCGTACTCAAATACTCAGGCAAATTGAACTGCCGCTGGCGCTGCCGTTCATCATGGCGGGAATCCGGACGGCTACTGTTTTGACAGTCGGAATTGCTACTCTGGCGACATTTGTAGGGGCGGGCGGACTGGGAGATATCATCTACCGCGGTCTGCAATCCTATAATAATTCATTGGTTCTTGCCGGTGCTTTGCCGGTGGCATTGCTCGCGATCGGCTTCGATTTGATCCTTAAATGGATTGAGAAAAGAGCGACGCCGAAAGGCTTGAAAAACTAAGAGGGGGAATGAATGATGAAAAAGGAGTTAATTGGGGTATTTGCCGCAGGAGCTTTAATCTTAACGGGCTGCGGCTCAACGGGCGGAGATGAATCGGAACCGATCATCATTGGTGGCAAGCCTTGGACGGAGCAGTACATTCTTCCGCATATACTGGGTCAGTATATCGAAGCGAATTCAGATTATACAGTGGAATATGAAGAAGGGCTTGGAGAAGTTTCCATCTTGACGCCGGCGCTTGAACAGGGTGATATCGACCTGTATGTTGAATATACCGGAACAGGGTTAAAAGACGTCTTGAAGCAGGAATCAGAACCTGGCCAGTCTTCCGAAGAAGTATTGCAGCGCGTTCGTGAAGGCTATGAGGAAGAACTGGATGCCACATGGCTGGAACCTCTGGGCTTTGAAAATGGATATACATTAGCCTATTCGAAAGACAGCGGCTATGATGCTGAAACCTATTCTGACCTGGCGGAAATTTCACAGTCGGAAGATATGAGCTTTGGTGCGCCACATCCGTTCTATGAGCGCCAGGGAGACGGCTATGACGATTTGATCGCTACTTATCCATTTGAATTTTCAGCGACTGACAGTTTCGATCCCGCCATTATGTATGAGGCTGTGAATAACGGCGAGGTAGACGTCATTCCGGCATTTACAACAGACAGCCGGATCGGGTTGTTCGATTTGGAAACGACCGAAGATGACCTGTCCTTTTTCCCGAAATATGACGCTGCGCCTGTAGTGCGAATGGAAGCTTTGGAACAATATCCGGAGCTTGAAGATTTACTCAATGAACTTGCAGGGCAGATCAGTGAAGAAGATATGCTTGCGATGAACGCGCGTGTCGACGTGGATCAAGACCAGCCGCAGGACATAGCGAGAGACTTCTTGATTGAGAAGGGATTAATAGAAGAATAACAAGGCAATCCCGCAGATGGATCTGCGGGATTTTAATTTGTTTAAAAAGATTCTTATAATAACTGGTATTCAACAAGTAGTGTGCAAAAGCCGAGGCTCCTGTCTCAGTCCCTGCATCGCTTCGCTAGCTTGGTTGTAAAGATATGACTGAACTAATTTCGTCCACATCTTCTCTGCGGGATTTTTATATGGTTTCAAAGGAGTAATTCGAGTACAATTAAATTGAATGAATAGTCATTCAATTTAATTTGATTTATATGGTTGACGATAAATGATGATGGGGTGGAAAGATATGCGCGAAGTGGTAATCGTTGAAGGGGTAAGAACAGCAGTCGGACGGAGAAAAGGGTCTTTTTCAGAAACGCGGCCGGATGAACTGGCGGCATTGGTTCTGGGTGATTTGGTTGAGCGTGCAGGCGTCGGCAAAGGAGATATTGAAGACGTCATTCTTGGATGTGTCTCACAATCAGGTGAGCAGGGCGGAAATATTGCACGGACAGCTGCGCTGATCGCCGGTTTTCCGGATTATGTGCCAGGCGTAACCATTGACCGACAATGCGGATCGAGCCAGCAGGCAATCCATTTCGGCGCCCAGGCGATTCTTGCGGGAGATATGGACATTGTCATCGCAGGCGGAGTCGAAAGTATGACGCGTGTGCCGATGTTTTCGAATATGCAGGGCGCTAAACCAAGTCCTAAGCTGACTGAGCAATACGAAATCATCAACCAGGGGCTATCGGCGGAACGCATCGCTGAAAAATGGGGATTCAGCCGTCAGCAATTGGATGAATTTGCGCTACAGAGCCATACACGTGCAATTGATGCCATAAATTCCGGCCGATACGACAAGGAAATTGTCGGTGTCGAAGTGGAAGATGAAAGCGGCGAAAAACGCTTGGTTGATAAAGATGAAGGGCCGCGGCCAGAAACATCCATGGAAGTTCTTGGCAGGCTGAAAACGGTGTTTGATGAAAATGGTGTCATAACAGCTGGAAACGCCAGCCAAATGAGTGACGGGGCATCCGCGGTTCTTTTGATGTCGCGTGAAAAAGCGGATGAACTGGGTCTGAAACCGAAAGCGCGCATCATTGCACGCGCCGTTGTCGGTTCGGATCCGACCTTGATGCTGACAGGTCCGATAGCAGCGACGAAAAAAGTGCTGGCAAAAGCGGGACTTGCGATTGAGGACATGGACCGCTATGAAGTGAATGAAGCATTTGCGCCTGTTCCACTGGCTTGGCTGCATGATATGGGGGCAGATCCTGAAAAATTGAATGTCAACGGCGGAGCGATTGCGCTTGGGCATCCGCTGGGTGCAACCGGCACGAAATTAATGGTTTCTTTATTGCATGAATTGGAGCGCAGCGGCGGACGCTACGGACTGCTCGCAATTTGTGAAGGCATGGGTATGGCAAACGCGACAATCATTGAACGACTATAAAAGGTTCGGGGGCAAAGAGATGAAAACCAGTGAAGTGAAAGCGATCATCACGGGCGGAGCATCGGGTCTTGGCGAGGCAACCGTCCGCCGCATCGTGGAAAAAGGCGGGAAAGCGGCAATTTTTGATCTGAATTCCAAAAAAGCGGAGAAACTTATCGAAGAACTTGGCGAAGAGTCGGTCTGGTATGCGGAAACGGACGTGACGGATGCTGGCCAAGTGGAGCAGCAAACCGCCGCTGTCATTGAACGGTTTGGTTCCGTGAACCTTGTCGTCAATTGCGCGGGTGTGGGGACGCCGGGAAAAGTCGTTTCAAAAGGAGAGCCACAGCCGCTCGAGCAATTCGAAAAAGTGGTCCGCATCAACCTGATCGGCAGTTTCAATGTGCTGCGTGTTGCGGCGGCAGCCATGCAAAAGAATGAACCGAATGAAAACGGGGAACGCGGTGTCATCATTTCAACTGCTTCGGTGGCGGCGTATGAAGGGCAAATCGGCCAGGCAGCCTACAGCGCTTCAAAAGGCGGCATCGTCTCCATGACTTTGCCGATTGCGAGAGAATTTGCGCGCGATGGCATACGGGTTATGGCCATTGCGCCGGGGCTTATGAAGACGCCGATGTTTGACGGTCTGCCGGAAGCGGCAATCGCGTCTCTTGAATCGGCAGTGCCTTTTCCGGCGCGTCTCGGACGGCCGGATGAATATGCGCAATTAGTGGAAAGCATCGTCGAGAATCCGATGCTGAACGGTGAAACAATCCGGCTGGACGGAGCAATCCGGATGCAGCCGAAATAGGGGGATGAACTGATGGGGAAATATCGTTTTGAAGAAGATGAACATGTTATGTTCCGTAAATCGTTGCGGAAATTCCTTGAAAAAGAAGCGGTGCCGCAATATGAACAATGGGAACAGGATCGCCTGATTCCGAAATCATTCTGGAAGAAGCTCGGGGACATGGGCTTTCTATGTCCGCAGGTGGAAGAGCAATACGGCGGCCTTGGACTTGATTTCCGTTACGCTGTCATCATTGGCGAAGAAATGGAGCGCGTTGGCGCAAGTTTGACGGGCGTTGGACTTCATAACGATATCACCGTGCCGTATATCGAATCCTACGGCAATGAAGAACAGAAACAGCGCTGGCTGCCTGGTTGCATTTCCGGTGACTACATCACGGCGATTGCGATGACGGAACCGGGAGCGGGATCTGACCTTGCGAATATCTCCACAACGGCCGTCCGGGACGGCGATAATTACATCGTCAATGGCCAAAAAACGTTCATCACTAATGGCATCAATTCGACGCATGTGGTCGTTGTCGTAAAAACCGACTCAAAAGTGGAACCGAAGCACCGCGGAATTTCCTTGCTGATGGTCGAAGAAGGGATGCCGGGCTTTACGAAAGGGCGCAAACTGGATAAAGTCGGCCTTCACGCGCAGGATACTTCCGAATTATATTTTGAAGATTGTGTCGTACCGGCTGCCAATCTGATTGGTGAAGAAAACAAAGGCTTTACATATTTGATGGAAAAACTTCAGCAGGAGCGCCTCGTGGTGGCGATGGCCGCTCAAACGGCTTCGGAAGATATGCTGGAAATGACAGTGGATTACGTAAAATCCAGACAGGCATTCGGCAAGCCGATCAGCGCTTTCCAGAATACCCAGTTCAAACTGGTTGAAATAGCGACCGAAGTGGAACTGGGGCATTCATTCCTTGAATCGCTGATTGAAGAGCATATGGCCGGCAAGGATATCGTTCCCAAAGTGTCGATGGCCAAATACTGGCTGACGGACACCGCCAAGAAAATTTCGGGTGAGTGCATGCAATTGCACGGGGGCTACGGTTATATGGAAGAATACAAAATTGCCCGCCGTTACCGCGATATTCCGGTGGCAGCAATCTATGCCGGATCCAATGAAATCATGAAAACGATTGTTGCAAAGCGAATGGGCCTGTAAACCTTAAGCTTGACAGAATAAACAAAATAATTTAATGTAAACTTCAACTTGTTAGTAGAGTGGCAAGTCTATTTGAGAGAAGAGCCCAGAGAAGATGAGAATAGCAGAGAGCAAAATCGAGGATTGAGACGAGTAGGCAGTGGATTCCATAATAGAGAGTCAGCGGCTGGTGGAAGCTGATTGGGGAAACTGCGCGAATGGACTTAGGAGAGCTGGCCTGAAAATGGAAATGAGTAAGGCAGACGTATGCCCTGCGTTAAAGGGAAAGGCGAAAAGCCTGTTTGAGTGAGTGCAGAAATGCATTAATGCGTGGTGGTACCGCGGTTTTTTAACCCGTCCCCGCAACCGGATATCTTTCCGGTTGCGGGGATTTTTGTATTCCAAAAGAGCTGAGGAGAGATGAAGATGAGACGAGCAGAGAGCTTAAATGAACACAGAATGTACAGTAAATCAATGGAGATATTGGACGGTCGTATGACAGACCATGAGATTAAAGAATTTCTTACGGCGCTGCATTCTAAAGGGGAAACAGCTGATGAGATGGTGGGCCTGGTAAAGGCGATGCGCTCAAAAGCAGTAAGTTTGCCGGAGACGAATGGGATGCTGATTGATGTGTGCGGCACAGGAGGCGACCGTTCATTCAGCTTTAACATCAGCACACTGACGGCTTTTGTACTTGCGGGGTGCGGCATGAAAGTCGCGAAACACGGCAACCGCAGTGTTTCGAGCAAGACCGGCAGCGCAGATGTGCTGGAAGAACTAGGGATTGGGACGACAGCGGATCCGGCAACTATTCCGGAATTGATCGATAAGACTGGCATTGCGTTTTTATTTGCGCCTGCCATCCATCCTGCGCTCGGAAAATTGCGGGAAGTACGGAAGAGCATCGCGACACCGACCATCTTCAATCTCGTCGGGCCGCTCGCTAATCCATTGCCGATTGAAGTGCAGATGACCGGCGTTTATCGGCGGGATATGCTGGAGCCGATGGCAGAAGCTTTGATGCGGCTCGGCAGAAAACGCGGTGTGATGGTCCACGGAGCAGGCGGGATGGACGAGCTTTCGCTGGAGGGCGCCAATGAATTGTTGTTTTTTGATGAAGATGGCAAGAAGGCGGTCCAGTTTCATCCGGAAGAAGCGGGCTTGAAGCCGGCGCCGGTCGAAGCAATCAGAGGCGGAGATGCGAAGCGCAATGCCGCAATTTTTATGGAAGTGCTGGAAGGCCGCGATACTGCTTATCTGGACACGGTGGCTCTGAATGCCGGAGTGGCACTTTTTGCGAGCGGCAACGCCGGAACGATTGCAGAAGGTGTTCACGCAGCAAGAAAATCCATTCTTTCCGGAGAAACGGGTCGTGTATTCGAATCACATCGTCAGGCAGTGGGGGTGCTGGTATGAATATATTGGATGAAATCATTGCGGTGAAACGCGAAGAAGTAAAAAACTATTCATCTGCTGAGCGGGTTGAAGGAAATGCATTTCCGCAGAAATTTCGATTGGCCGAGCGTTTGAGACAAGGGCCTGGCGTCATCGCGGAAATCAAACGGGCTTCACCGTCAAAAGGAGATATCCGACTGGATGTTGATGTGGCAGCGCAAGCGAAACTTTATGAAAAGGCAGGAGCTGCCGCGATTTCGGTTTTAACGGATAAATCTTATTTCAAAGGATCGATTGAAGATTTAAAAAATGTAGCGCAGCTCGTTTCAGTGCCGGTGCTTTGTAAAGACTTTATCGTAGATGAAATTCAGATAGACCGTGCGAAAGATGCTGGTGCGACTATTATTCTGTTGATTGTTGCAGCTCTTCAGCAAGAAGAACTTGAGCGCCTGTTTTCATATGCGCAGGCACAGAAGCTGGAAGTGCTCGTTGAAGTGCACGATCCCGCTGAATTTCAGATAGCGGTGGACTTGGGAGCGGAATTGATCGGCGTCAACAACCGGAATTTGAAAACGTTCGAAGTATCGCTGCAGCAGACAGCGGAAATTGCCGAATATTTTCCGGCCGACAGCGATTCTTTATTGATCAGTGAGAGCGGTATTTTTACAGAAAGTGACGCGGCATTTGCATTCGGCAAAGGTGCGGCCGGTATTCTGGTGGGCGAAGCACTGATGCGTTCGGAAGATGCCGGCGCCTGGATTTCAGCGGTGACTTCGCCGGGGGTGAAAAAATGACGAAAGTGAAAATATGCGGCTTGCAGGAAGTGGAACATGCGCAGGCTGCATCTGCAGCTGATGCAGCAGGCTTCGTTTTTGCGCCGAGCCGGCGCAGAATTTCGATTGAACGGGCTGCCCGCTTGGCTGAAGTGCTGCCCGAATCAGTAGAAAAAATAGGTGTTTTTGTCAATGCAGAGCTGAATGAAGTACTGGGAGCGGTTCGAGAAGTCCCATTGACGATGGTACAGCTGCACGGAGATGAAACGGATGAATTTATTCGCAGTATTCCCGTAAAAGTCATACAGGCATTTTCGGTCCGTGACGTTGAAGATGTAAAAAAACTTGAACAATCGATTGCGGATTATGTGCTGGTCGATGCACCTGGAATCGATTTTCGCGGGGGGAGCGGCAGGACCTTCGATTGGAGCTTGCTGAAAGGAGCATCGATAGACCCCGAAAGACTGATTGTGGCGGGTGGACTGGATTCCGCAAATGTTGGACAGGCAATCGGTTCTCTGGCTCCGTATATGGTCGATGTTTCAAGCGGAGTCGAAACGGAAGGAAAGAAAGATGCAGATAAAATAAAAAGTTTCATAAAAACTGTAAAGGGTGATTCGATGCAGCAAGCAACGGGAACAGAGAACGTAACAGGATTTTTCGGGCGTTTCGGCGGCCAATTTGTGCCGGAGACATTGATGAAAGCTGTGAAGGAACTGGAAGCGGCTTATGCGGAAGCAAAAGATGATGCTGATTTTCAGGCGGATTACCATAAGTATTTAAAAGAATATGTCGGCCGTGAGCAGCCGCTGACATATGCAGCGCGACTGACGGAAGCTTGGGGTGGTCCGAAAGTTTATCTGAAGCGGGAAGACCTCAATCACACCGGTGCCCATAAAATCAATAATGCAATCGGACAAGCGCTGCTGGCGATCAGAATGGGCAAACGTAAAATTGTGGCAGAAACAGGCGCCGGCCAGCACGGTGTGGCGACTGCCACGATCTGTGCGCTGCTTGACTTGGAATGTGTCATTTTCATGGGAGAAGAAGACATCAGACGACAGCAATTGAATGTATTCCGGATGAAGCTTCTCGGAGCGAAAGTGGAAAGCGTGACAAAAGGCAGCGCAACATTGAAAGATGCGGTGAATGAAGCCCTGCGCTACTGGGTGTCGAATGTCGAAGACACTCATTACCTCATCGGCTCCGCACTCGGGCCTCACCCGTTCCCGACAATGGTCCGCGATTTCCAAAGTGTGATCGGCCGTGAGACACGTAAACAGATTTTAGACAAGGAAGGGCGCTTGCCGGATGTAATCCTGGCCTGCGTCGGCGGCGGATCGAACGCAATCGGCATGTTCCATCCGTTTGTGGAAGATGAAGCCGTCCGGCTCATCGGAGTTGAAGCGGCGGGTGAAGGCGTCGACACAGCCAGACACGCCGCGACGCTGACAAAAGGAACGGAAGGCGTGCTGCACGGAGCCTATATGAAACTTCTGCAGGATGAAAACGGACAGGTCCAGGAAGCGCACTCAATTTCAGCAGGACTGGATTATCCGGGTGTAGGTCCCGAGCATGTCCATTTGGAAGACATCGGCCGGGTTGAATATAAAGCGGTGACGGATGAAGAAGCACTGGCTTCGGTCATCAAATTATCACGTCTCGAAGGCATCATCCCTGCGCTGGAATCGGCGCACGCAGTGGCAGAAGCGGAAAAGACTGCTGCCGCAATGGGGGCGGACGAAATATTGATCATCTGCGTTTCCGGACGTGGCGATAAGGATATGGCGACCTATGCGGAAAAATTGGAGGGACTGGCATGAAACGCTTGAAAGATTTGAAGGATAACGGAGATAAAGCATTTGTCGCTTATATAATGGCGGGAGATGGTGGCCTCGGTAAATTGCGCGGCCAAGTGGAATATTTGCAGACGACGGGTGTAACGGCGATTGAGATCGGCATTCCTTTTTCCGATCCGGTGGCAGATGGCCCGGTCATCGAAGAGGCGGGAAACCGTGCGCTCGCGGAAGGCGTCACACTTGATAAGGTTTTACTTGAAATGGAGAGCTGGAATTTCGATTTAAAGATTCCGTTGATCGTCATGACTTATTTGAATCCGGTCATCAGTTATGGTGCGGAGCGTTTCGCAGAATCGTGCAGAGAAGCGGGCGTGTCAGCTGTCATCATTCCGGATCTGCCGTTTGAACATCAGCAGCTGGTCGAACCTTATTTGAAGAAGACCGGCATTACGCTGGTCCAGCTTGTTACGCTGACCACTACCGAAAAACGCCTGGAAGACATTCTGGCAGCGGCCGAAGGATTCGTTTATGCTGTTACGGTAACCGGCATCACAGGTGTACGCGACGAAATGATGCAGGAAGTGCAGGAATTCATGAAAACGGTGCGCTCTAAGAGCCCAGTGCCGGTTTACGCCGGTTTCGGGATTTCGAAAATCGAACATATTGAAATGCTGCGGGAAGACGTCGATGGATTCATCGTGGGGTCGGCGATTGTAAAAGCTTTTCACGACAATAAAATCGAAGACATCGAGCCCCTCATCCATGCAGTGACCCAGCGCAACCCGGTATAATGGATGCCGGAGGGATGTAAGATGTTCAAACCAGTCACAGCTGATTTTTTTGATATGCCCACTCTCGATTTGTCGCGCAGCCTGTTGGGGCAGCTGCTTGTGCATGAGCTGCCTGAAGGGATAGTCGCAGGGCGGATCGTCGAGACGGAAGCCTATATGGGAGCGGAGGACCGGGCGGCGCACAGCTTCGGCAATAGACGCACCAAACGGACTGAAATTATGTTCGGGCAAGCAGGGCTTGTCTATACGTATCAAATGCATACCCATACGCTGATTAATGTTGTCAGTGGTCCAGTGGATACGCCGCGCGCCATTCTGATCCGGGCGGTGGAACCGGTTGAAGGAATCGATTTGATGGCGGAACTGCGCGGCCGTCATCTGCCGATCAAGCAATGGACGAGCGGCCCCGGCAAACTGACAAAAGCGATGGGAATTTCAATGGATTATTATGGCCATCATTTTACAGATCGGCCATTGTATATCGCGGAAGGGGATCCCGTGCATGCGGTTTCGGTCGGCCCGAGAGTCGGCATCGGCAATTCGAGGGAAGCCGTACATTATCCTTACCGATTTTGGGAACAGGACAATCCGTACGTATCAAAGTTCCGGTAAGCTCCATGTTTAGCATTTTCTTTATGTGGAATAATAAGGGAGAGTATTAAACTAAAGGAGTGAAGGATAGTGGCAAAAATTGCAACGCTAATTACTGATATGTTTGAGGATGTAGAATATACCGACCCGTCGAAAGCATTCAACGATGCAGGTCATGAAGTTTTCACGATTGAAAAAGAGGCTGGCAAAGAAGTGACAGGCAAGCAGGGCGAAGCGGTCGTGTCGATTGATAAAGGCATCGATGACGTAAACCCGGATGATTACGACGCTTTATTCCTTCCTGGCGGTTTCTCGCCAGACCAATTGCGTGCGGATGACCGTTTCGTCAATTTCACGAAAGCATTCATGGATGCGAAAAAACCGGTCTTCGCAATCTGCCATGGTCCGCAATTGCTGATTTCAGCAAAAGCGCTTGAAGGCCGCAAAGCGACAGGTTATAAATCGATTCAAACAGACATGGAATACGCCGGTGCCAAACTGGTGGATGAAGAAGTGGCTGTGTGCCAGGATCAATTGGTGACAAGCCGCCAACCGGATGATATCCCGGCATTCAACCGTGAGTCATTGCGCGTGCTGGAACAATATTCAGCAAAATAAGATGATATCTGTATAAGCGAACCCCGTCAGCTGCAGCTGATGGGGTTCTTTTAATGGAAAAAAGTAAACCATATCGCCCCTTGAATAAATAAGCAATCACTTATATAATGAATGGCGGAACTCTTGAAAGAAGGTGAATGGTTTGGATTATGTATATATGGAATCCTATTTGAAAGCAATCAGCGACCATAATCGGATGCTCATCCTCAAGTATTTATCGAAGGATTCGCTTTGCATATGTGAATTTACGGAATTGCTGGATATGACGCAGCCGGCGGTAAGCCAGCATATGCGGAAATTAAAAATAGCTGAATTGGTGACAGAGGAAAAGCGGGGGCGCTGGACAATTTGGTCGCTAAACGTACGTCATGCGCTTTACCCGATGCTGATCCATCTGCTCAGCCTGTTGCCGGAACCGGAGATTACAGTGGAATCTCTGGAAGCGGAAGGAAAAAGAGTGGTTTGTGAATAAGGAGTTGTTCGAACAGTGGAAGTAGGATTAGCCAGTTTTATATTTATCGTCACATTGATTTTTGTTATATGGCAGCCGCGCGGGTTGTCGATCGGCTGGTCGGCGATTGCCGGGGCAGCGGTAGCGCTATTATTTGGCGTTGTTGACTTCGGTGATGTCTGGGATGTAACCGGCATCGTCTGGAATGCGACATTGACGTTTGTCGCTTTGATCATCATTTCCCTCATTCTCGATGAGATCGGATTTTTTGAATGGGCAGCTTTACATATGGCTCGCTTGGCCAAAGGCAGCGGGCTTCGGATGTTCTTTCTGGTAACTGTTCTTGGCGCCATCGTGGCAGCGCTTTTCGCCAATGACGGAGCGGCGCTGATTTTGACGCCGATCGTCCTTGCCATGGTCAGAGCGTTGAAATTCAAGGATGCGATGATCCTGCCGTTTATCATGGCTTCCGGTTTTATTGCGGATACGGCATCTTTGCCGTTTGTCATCAGCAACTTGGTGAATATCGTTTCTGCGGACTTTTTCGATATCGGTTTTACTGAATATGCCATCCGTATGGTTGTGCCTAATCTATTCAGTATCCTTGCCAGTATGCTTGTTCTTTATCTTTATTTCCGTAAGGATATCCCGAAGGAATTCGATGCCAGTGTATTGAAAACACCTGCCTCCGCTATTAAGGACCTGAAAATGTTCCGTCTGTCATGGGTGGTTCTGGCGGTATTGCTGATCGGGTATTTTGCGAGTGAGACTTTGGGTATTCCGGTATCGTTCATCGCCGGAGCGGTCGCCATCATTTTCCTGGCGATTGCGCGCAGAAGCGAAGCGGTCGAGACGATGACTGTACTGAAGGGTGCACCTTGGGCGATCGTCTTCTTCTCAATCGGTATGTATGTGGTGGTTTACGGCTTGCGCAATGTCGGTTTGACATCGGTCCTGGCTACTGCGATCGAGTGGACTGCAGGGCATGGTTTATACGCAGCGACGATCGGCATGGGTTTTATCGCGGCGATTCTTTCATCCGTTATGAATAACATGCCGACCGTAATGATTGATGCGTTGGCTATCAATGAAACCAATACGACAGGCGTCGTGCGGGAAGCGCTGATCTATGCCAATGTCATCGGCTCGGATCTCGGTCCGAAAATCACGCCGATCGGATCACTTGCCACATTATTATGGCTGCACGTTCTAAAACTGAAAGGTGTCACCATCAGTTGGGGCTATTATTTTAAAGTCGGGATCATCCTCACGATTCCGACCTTGTTCATCACATTGACTGGCCTGTATTTGTGGCTGATAATCTTGAACTGAAATAATAAAAGAGGCTTGCCTGTTAAGGTGAGCCTCTTTTATGGTTTTTGGCGGAGTTGGGAATAAAAGCGAATTCGCTCCACTTCATTGGCGGTCAAACGAAAAACAAGCGCCCTCTAAAAAAAGGAAGCCTGCTTCTTATCGTCCTGTGTCTAATCCAAAAACTTGGCCATGAAGATTTCATCGTAATATTTACCATTGATAAGCATGGAATCCTGGCGAATCCCCTCGGAAACATAACCGGCTTTTTCGAATAATTTTCTGCCTGGTTTATCATTCTCAACCACAGTCAATTCGAGGCGGCTGATGTTTTTCGAAGCTGCCCATTCTTCGCCCTTTTGGAGAAGTTTGGTGGCAATGCCTTTGCGGCGGGCATCGGCTTGGACGCCTACGCAAATTTCAGCGCGATGTGCTGCGCGTTTCGCTGCGTTGCCGACGATCGTCAGAAAGCCGACATGCTCGCCGTTCAAAATAGCGATGAAGATGGTCGAGTGGCCGCTTTGACGCCACTCAATAATCTGTTTACGGACTTTTTGGGTAGACTGGGTGCGTTCATCTTTTCCATAAAGCATGAATTCGGACTCAGCTTCGACCGTTTTCATCAAAGCTGCAAGAGACCGGGCGTCACCGTGTTCGGCGTTGCGGATTAATAGGATGTCTTCGTCCCCGTTGCCATCCTTTGCGTTTCTGCCTTTGGAAGCATCGATTCTTTCGAATACGACGTAACGGTTCGTCTCCACTTCACTTACAAAATAGCCGGCATCCATCCAGGCGTGGAAATGCTTGGCGGGTGCTTTGGTCTTTTTCCACCAGCTTCTATTCAAGTAAGCAGCATTTGGCAATTGCTGGCCCATAATCTGTTCGATTTCATTGAAGCTGAGTTTAATTGTTGGATTCGTGGCAGACGAAAAGTAATTTGCTAAAGGAATGTATTTCTTTTCCAAAATTATAGTCAATATTTTCACTTCCCTTCAGAAATTTATGGCTTAATTGTATTAATTATACCATTAGTACTATTGCTAAGTATATTGATTTGTTCCTTAATACTAAAAAAATTCTATTCAGAATAATAATAATTTCAAATATAGAGATATTTTACTTTTGAATTCCAAATGAACCACGTATTTTAACAATTAAACCAATTTTAGTAATTATAAAGGCGTAGTCACATAATACTATAAAACAGAAAATTGCACTATGCTTTTTATTTTTATTTTTTATTTGAATTGAAAAAAGTTGTGAGTGCCTCAATTTTTGCCTACTTCTGTAAAGGAAGTTTAGCTGTGAGGACAGTTATGGTAGAATTACACAGAACCCAACATTGATCAGGAGGCATAAAAATGTCAAAAGTTTTTGTATTAGGCCATAAAAATCCGGACACGGATTCAATTTGTTCAGCTTTATCTTATGCGTATCTTAAAAATGAAACAGGTATGGAAGCGGAAGCTATCCGCCTTGGCGAGATGAATAACGAAACGATTTTCGCCCTCAAGGAGTTCGGTTTTGATGCTCCGCGTCTTGTGACGCGCGTTTCAGAAGAAGTGTCCCAGGTGATTCTTGTCGACCATAATGAGCGCCAGCAAAGCGCCGAGGACATTGAGGACGTACAAGTGATCGAAGTGATCGACCATCACCGGATCGCAAACTTTGAAACAACGGACCCGTTGTTCTTCCGAGCAGAGCCGGTCGGCTGTACGACGACAATCCTATTGAAGCTCTTTAAGGAGAACGGAGTAGAAATACCAGCTAACATCGCTGGTTTGATGCTGTCTGCCATTATTTCCGATTCGTTATTGTTCAAATCGCCTACGTGCACAGAGCAGGATATTCGTGCCGCGCGCGAACTGGCTGAAATCGCCGGTGTGGATATCGATGTGTATGGATTGTCCTTGCTGAAGGCGGGAGCAGATTTAAGCAATAAAACACTTGAAGATTTGATTTCGCTGGATTCGAAGGAATTTGAAGCAGGAGATCACCGCTTTGAAGTGGCTCAGGTAAATGCCATTGATGTATCTGAAGTACTTGATCGCCAACAGGAGCTTGAAGTGCTGATGAATCAATTGGTCACGGACAAAGGCCTCGATCTTTTCGTGTTCGTCGTGACGGATATTCTGAACAATAATTCGGAAGCGATTGTTCTTGGAAGACGGTCTGGCATTATCGAAGGCGCATTCAAATCGAGTGTAGTTGACAACCGCGTTCTGTTGCCGGGTATCGTTTCACGAAAAAAACAAATTGTGCCGGTCATTACCGAAGCATTAAGCTGATTCCCTTTAGGGAGTCAGTTTTTTTATTCCGAAAATTCGAAACAGAATTGGAAATGGTATTCCATAAGCAGATTCGTTGAGGATGCCATTTTTGCTTGCTATAGTAAAGGGCGAGGTGAGCAACGATGTTGAAAATTGAAATTTGGTCGGATTATGTGTGCCCGTTTTGTTACATAGGCAAACGCACACTGGAACAGGCACTTCTGAAAACAGGCTTTAATAATCAGGCCGAAGTCACTTTCAAGGCATATCAACTGGATCCAGCCACTCCTGTAGATTCCAGTATTCCCGTATATGAAAGTCTGGCTGCGAAATTTGGCCAATCTATAGAGCAGGCAAAAGAGATGACGAAAGGTGTAGCAGACCATGCAGAACAAGTCGGTTTGAAATATGACTTTGATAATATGGTCCAGGCAAATACACTGGCCGCGCATCGCCTGGTAAAATGGGCAGAAACTCAAGGAAGAGAAGCAGTTTTAACCGAACAGCTGCTGAACGCATATTTTGTAGAAGCTGAGCATATCGGCAAACACGATGTGTTATTGGATCATGCGGAAAAAGTTGGATTGCCGCGCAATGAAGCTAAGATAGTCCTGGACTCTGATGAATTTATTGCTGATGTCGAACAGGATATTGCGGAAGCCGGTCAACTGGGCGTTCAGGGAGTTCCTTTTTTCGTCATCAACCGAAAATACGCGATTTCCGGCGCACAGCCTTTGGAAGCATTCATCGATTCCATCAAGCAAATCGCTGATGAAGAAGGATTGCGTCCAGCATTGAAACCAACGGGCAGCAAGAAAACAACTTATTGTACAGGTGACTCCTGTTCTTCCGATTGATCCAGACAGGCAACTTAATTGACTGGGTTCCGATTATTAATTAGAATTAGGAAGTCTTTAATTTGAGATAAATAATAAATTAGAAATAAAGGAGTTTTGTTTTTTATGAACGTTTTAGTAGTAAAAGCCAATAACCGTCCCGCATCTGAGGGCGTTTCAAGTAAAATGTACGATGTATTTATGGACAATGTAGGAAGTGAAGCGAATGTAAAAACATTCGACGTATTCAAAGAAGATATGCCATATTTCGGTCAGGATTTCTTCGATGCTATGCAAAAATCTGCGCAAGCTGAAGAATTGAATGATATCGAACAGCGCATTTTGACGGCTGCGAACAAAGCGATGGATGCTTTCCTTGACGCTGATGTTGTCGTATTCGCATTCCCATTATGGAATAAAACAATTCCAGCTCCACTGCAAACTTTCATCGATTACATCTACCGTGCTGGTGTAACATTTAAATATACGGAAGAAGGTCCACAAGGCCTTGTACCGGAAAAGAAAGTCATCATTTTGAACGCTCGCGGAGGAATCTACTCAACGCCGGAAATGGCGCCAAGCGAAATGAGCGTAAATTACATCCGTATGATCATGAACTTCTTCGGCATCGAAGATATCGAGGAAGTAATCATCGAAGGCCACAATATGTATCCTGACAAAGCACAGGAAATCATTGAAGATGGCATGAAACGCGTTGAAGAAATGGCTCAGTCACTTGAAAAAGTGAGAGTTTAATAGAACGAAACCCAACCCGGAAGCGCAAATGCGTTTCCGGGTTTTTATATGCGCTTATTTTTTGGATGGAAGGGTACATAGGGAGTAAATGAAAATATTAGGAGGTATCATGCGGCGATGAAGAATGAACACACGAACATTCCAGAATCGAAAGAATCCTATTGGCGCGAATTCAAAGACATACCGGATTATCCTCAGCTCCAGAAAAACGAGTCAACGGAAGTTGGGGTAGTCGGTGGAGGCATAGCCGGTATCATCAGCGCATATCTATTGGCGAAAGCGGGGAAAAGGGTGGTGCTGCTCGATGCCGGAAAATTGATTGATGGTGTAACCGGCTATACCACTGCGAAAATTTCGGCACAGCATGGCCTGTTTTATTTTCCGCTGATAAAAATGTCCGGGGAGGTCGACGCGAAGAGGTATTACGATGCCAATATGGAAGGCTTGGATTTCATCAAAAATACTGCTGAAGAACTCGGCATCGACTGCGATTTTGAGCATCAGGATGCGTTTGTCTACGCCAATACGGCAATCGGCGCGAAACTGATCGAACAGGAAGCGGAGGCGTACCAGCAGCTCGGTATTCCGGGAGGTTTGGCGAAAGAGGAAGTGGAACTGCCGTTTGCGGTGAAAGAAGCGGTCGTCATGCGCAACCAGGCGCAATTCCATCCGGTGAAATTCCTCGCGGGACTAGTGAAAGAGTTTGAAAAACTCGGCGGCACCATCTATGAACAGACGCGCGCCCAGAAAATTCTCAGCAAAAAGAATCCGGTGATTCAAACTGAGAACATGTCACACCTGTCTTGTGAAAAAGTGATAGTGGCCACCCACTATCCGTTCAACGACTCGGATGGCATGTATTTCGCCAGAATGTCTGTTCAGCGTTCTTATATTGTGGCGGCCAAAGTGAAAGGTGAAGTTCCCAAACATATGTATATCAGCACGGATATGCCGATGCGTTCTTTGCGCTACGCGACAGACGACAACGGCGAGCGCCTTCTTCTCATCGGCGGCGAAGGCCACGGAGTCGGCAAGCAAAAAGGCGAGACGATGGAGAAATATGAAAAACTCGCGAAATGGGGAGATGAACATTTTGGCGTGGAAGACATTCCGTACCGCTGGTCAGCGCAGGATCAGTCGACGCTCGATAAGATCCCGTATATCGGCACAAGCACTGTCGGTTATGAAAATATCCTGGTGGCAACCGGTTTCCGGAAATGGGGGATGGCCCATGGCGCACTCGCGGGCATGTTATTGAGCGATCAGATTCTGGGCAATGAAAACCGCTACGCGTCTCTTTACGATCCGACCCGTACGAAGATGAAAGCGGTGGACATGGCAAGTTTCGTAAAAGACAATGCCTCGGTGGCGAAAGAATTGGTCACGGGCAAATTGAAAAAACCGATGAAAACTCCGGATTCGCTGGAAAAAGGAGAAGGAGCAAGCGTCAAAACTTCCAAAGGCGCAGCGGGTGGATATCGGGACGAATACGGCCAGCTTCACCTCGTTGACACGACTTGTACGCATATGGGCTGTGAAACGAAATGGAATGATGCGGAACGGTCATGGGATTGCCCGTGCCACGGCTCGCGCTTCTCTTATACCGGTGAAGTATTAGAAGGCCCGGCCGTCAAACCGCTGAAGCGGATTGAAGAGTAATCAATTTCAGGTATAAAAGTAAAAGGAGCTGCAGTGAATCTGCAGCTCCTTTTTGATGGAGAAAATAAAATAAAACCGATATTCCGCAAAACAGCTTCGCGTTCCTGAAACCCGTGCTCCTGCATCGCTGCGCTAGCTTCGTCGCAAAGCGCTGGCCGGAGGAACCTGGGCCGCGCTTGGCTCGCGCTGAGCTAACTCGTGCTCGTTTCACTTCGCCCGAGTGGATCTCAGCACTTCGCTCGAAACGGAGTTGGAAAGCCAACTCCGTTTCTGTTCCTCTGGGAGTCTTCGCTGTTTTGCTCCATATCTCAGGTTACTTTCTACAAAGGTTATCTATTTAAGTCTGTATTAAATAAGAAAGTAGTAACGTAATTCTACACAAATCCCAAATGGAGCGACAGGCGGTGAAGGGCGAAGATGTGCTCCTGCATCGCTGCGCTGCTTCGTCGCAAAGACTTGCCCTCGCAAGCTTCGGCCAATGTCTTTCCTGCGGGAATCAGAGCGAGTCCTGAGACCCCGCAAGGAGCGAAGCGGATGAGGAGGCTTAGGCCGCTCCCCGCGGAAAGCTTCCGCCTATAGCGAAATGATTTAAGAAGTTAACGGCTTCTCGACGATGTTAAAAAGGAGCTGCAATTAAATCTGCAGCTCCTTTTTTATTCTTTAAGTATTTTGTAGAAAAGAGTTTTCGCTGTCCAGACTCCGGCGACCCAGCTCTTCGGGGCATAAGCCAGTCCAGCTGCGCGGCTAATCGCCGCTTCGCTGTTCTGTCTTATGCCATTCAGAGCTAAACGGGTGCCGTCGCTTTTCTTACGCCGGATTAGCTTGCAGTTCCAACGTGATTTTGATGTCTTCGCCGACAAGTACGCCGCCTGTTTCAAGCGTCTGGTTCCAAGTAAGACCGAAATCTTTGCGGTTTACTTTGCCTTCACCGCTGAATGCTACAACTTCTACGCCCCATGGGTTAACGCCTTTGCCGCCGTATTCCACTTCGAAAGTAGCTGGGCGAGTAACACCTTTCATCGTCAAGTCGCCAGTCAACTCATATTCGTCATCGCCTTTTTTAACGATTTCGTTTGCGTTGAATGTGATATGAGGATGCTGCTCAGCGTCGAAAAAATCTGCCGAACGCAAGTGGTTATCACGGTCTTCGTTATTTGTGTTGATGCTCGCCACGTCGATTTTGAAATCGATCAAAGCGCCTTGAAGATCTGTTTCGTCAGCTTCCACTGTTGCATCGTATGATGCGAAAGAGCCTTTTACTTTTGAAACCATCATGTGTTTTACTGAAAATCCGATTTCTGAATGCGCTGTGTCTACTGTCCATTTTTTCATGTTTAATTTCCTCCAATATTTTATGTCTATCCAAACTATAAAGCAATAAAACTATGATGTCAATATACTTTAATTAATTATTCTCGAATTCGAGATATATTTTTTATTGGACTTTTGAACGTAACTGACCATAAAAGCTTGTCAAAAGCACAATAAAATCGGATACTATTAGGAGTTAAAAGTTTAGAAGGGATTTGCTTGGAATGACGAAAGAAAGATGGTTATCAGACCTTCGCCGATTTGTGGCGGACAGCCACGTGAAAATCGACGAGCCGCTACATCTCCATACATTGACTAGAATGGGCGGACCGGCTGATATTTTTGTATCACCGACAAATGAAAATGAAACTGCTTATACAGTGAAATATGCATATGAAAATAATATTCCTCTATTGTTATTGGGGAATGGCTCAAATATGGTCGTTCGTGACGGAGGGGTAAGGGGCATTGTGCTGAACCTGAAAAGCCTCAACGAAATCCGCATCGATGGGCTGCATGTCTATGCCCAGGGCGGCGCGAATATCAAAGAAGTTTCAAAAGCGGCAGCATCCAATACATTGACAGGCTTTGAATTTGCCTGTGGAATCCCCGGTTCTGTCGGCGGTGCGATGGCGATGAATGCCGGTGCATATGGCGGCGAGATTAAAGACATCATCGTCCGGGCGACTGTGTTGACCAGTACGGGTGAAAAACTGGTCTTGTCCAAAGAAGAGCTGGAACTGGATTACCGCAAGAGTGTCATTACGAAAAAAGGTTATTATGTTCTTTCAGCTGAATTCGGCCTTGAAAAAGGCGACCAAAATGTCATCGATGCAAAGATGACTGATCTGACCTATCAGCGCGAATCCAAACAGCCGCTTGAGTTTCCTTCTGCAGGCAGTGTTTTCAAACGTCCGCCGGGCAATTTTGCGGGCAAGCTGATCCAGGAAAGCGGATTGCAGGGCAAAGGATTCGGCGGAGCGGAAGTTTCGACCAAACACGCGGGATTCATAGTCAATAAAAACAATGCGACCGCAAACGATTATATCCAGACCATTGAAATGGTGAAATCGGCTGTCCGTGAAAAATTCGGCATCGATCTGGAACTTGAAGTGAAGATTGTCGGCGACGATACAGTGTGAATAAACGACGGGAGCCTTTTTCCAAGGGCTCCCGTTTTTTTAATGGCGTAATATCATGCTATAATTGAATAGTAAAAAATGGTGGGAGCTGATGGTGATAGACTTTACAATTAACGGAATTATATTAATATGTGGTGCTTTTCTTTTAATGGGTGTAATTATGACCAAAGTTTCAGCACGCGCTGGAGTTCCTTCCCTCGTTCTCTTCATGATCATCGGAATGATCCTTGGCAGTGATATTTCCGGCCTCATCTATTTCTCCAATGCTGAAGTTGCCCAACTTGTCGGTGTAGTTGCTTTGATCATCATATTGTTTGAAGGTGGACTGCAGACACAATGGAAAAATATACGCCCTGTTCTTGGCGGTTCTCTGGTTCTGGCCACGCTTGGCGTTCTGATTACAACTGCGGTAGTGGCAGTTGCAGCTTATTATGTGCTGGGCATTACGGTTCTGGAAGCCCTGCTCCTCGGTTCGATCGTCGGATCAACCGATGCGGCAGCCGTTTTCTCTGTTCTTGCCGGACAAAACATCAAAGGCCGAATCTCTTCCACGCTGGAAGCGGAATCCGGTACCAACGACCCGATGGCGATGTTCCTGACAATCGCCTTTATCCAATTGATCCTGACTCCGGAATCCTCAGTCTTTACAATGCTTGGCAGCTTTGTGCTGCAAATGGGTGTGGGAGCGATTCTGGGCGTGGTGCTTGGCCTGTTCGCTTCATGGACGATTAACCGGATCAAACTGAACGCTTCAGGTCTGTATGCTGTATTATCTGTCGGCTTTGCGATATTCATCTACAGCTTTACAGCTATTCTGGGCGGCAGCGGGCTGTTGGCGGTCTACCTGGCGGCTCTCGTCATCGGAACGCGCGATTTGACGCACAGCTACTCGATCATCAGTTTCAATGAAGGCCTTGCATGGCTCATGCAGATCCTGATGTTCGTCATCCTTGGACTTCTCGTTTTCCCGAGCCAGTTGGCTGACTGGGACTTGATCTGGAAAGGGCTTGTGCTGTCGCTTGTGCTGATCTTTATCGCACGGCCGATTGCCGTATTTGTGTCGACGATTTTCTTTGATTATTCACTGAATGAAAAACTGTTCATGTCCTGGGCAGGGCTGCGCGGTGCCGTACCGATCGTATTGGCGACGTTCCCGATGCTCGCAGGTCTTGAAAACAGTTTCCTGTTCTTTAATGTAGTATTCTTTATCGTTTTGACTTCCGCTTTGCTGCAGGGTTCAACCATTCCATTCTTTGCGAATAAATTGAAATTGAATGGGCGGCCATCGCCTAAACGTATCCACTCACTTGAATTAGTGTCGATGGACAAAGCGAATGCGGAAATGCTGGAAGTTGAATTGACCAGCAAATCACCGTTTGCCGGCCAGCTGGTGCAGACAATCGGTTTGCCGAAACAGACGCTGATCAGTGCGATCATCCGCTCAGGCCGCCTGGTCATGCCGACCGGCACAACGAAACTCAAAGTCGGAGACGTACTTTATGTCCTGACAGAGAAAAAACAAGTATCCAAAGTGAAAATGGTCCTTGGTGAAGAGGACATTGTAAACTAGCCCGCAAATTGCGGGCTTTTTCTATAGCAGGAATTACCAGCTTTATGGTCGAATAAAATAAGATATCGAAAAGGGGGAGAAAGAGAAATGGAGAAAAAGAAGAAAAAGAGGAAATGGCTCAAATGGGTGTGGGGGACGCTTGGGGTGCTGGTGGCGGTTGTCGTTATCGGGCTTATTTATGTTAACGCTTACATAGGGAAATCAGAACCGACGATTACGGGAGAACTTGATGTCTCCGTGCTGGACGAGGATGTTACGGTTGTACGCGATGATATCGGCGTGCCGCATATTGAAGCGCAATCGGATGCAGATCTTTACCGTGCGCAAGGCTATGTTGTGGCACAGGATCGGCTGTTCCAGATGGATTTGTCAAGGCGGCAGGCAAGCGGAAGATTGGCGGAGGCAGTCGGCGCTGCGGCTGTCGACACCGATAAATTTTTCCGCACTTTCAGTTTGCGTGATGCGGCTGAAAAATCCTGGGAAGGTTATGACGAAGATTCGAAACAAGTGCTGGAATGGTTTGCTGAAGGGGTAAATGCTTTTATTGATGAAGCAAAAGAGAGTGATACGCTGAGCTATGAATTCAGTCTGCTCGGCTACGAACCGGAGGAGTGGACGCCGGTCGATTCATTGGCCATCGGCAAGTTCATGGCTTACGATCTTGGCGGCAACTGGTCATCGCTTGCTGTCAGGCACTGGGCGCTCGGTGAGTTTCCGGAAGATAAAGCTAAAGAATTGTTCATCGAATATCCGGAAGATGCACCGTCGATTATCGAAGCCAATATCAACAACCAGGTAAAAGTGGCAGGCGAATTCGATGCATCGCTCGTGCCGAATGAATTCAATGGCAGCAATAACTGGGTTGTATCCGGTGATAAGACAGAAAGCGGCATGCCGATTCTCGCGGATGATCCACATCTTGGGTTGAGTACGCCGTCAATTTGGTATCAGATGCATTTGCAATCACCGGAACAGAATGTCAGCGGCGTCATTTTCGCTGGTGTCCCCGGCATCATTCTCGGACACAATGAAGAAGTCGCCTGGGGTGTTACCAATGTAGGCCCAGATGTACAGGATCTATACATCGAAACGCCGAATCCGGAAGATCCGACTCAATTCCGTTACGAAGGTGAGTGGGAACAAGCTGAAGTACGGGATGAGCCGATTAAAGTGAAAGACGGCGAGACGGTAGATTTTGAAGTAGTGGTCACACGCCACGGTCCGGTTATTTCCGAACTGCTCTATGAAGAGGAAGATCCGGGTGCGGTGTTTTCAATGCAATGGACTGCACTTGAGCCGACTCTGGAACTGCAGGCAGTGCTGGGGTTCAATAAAGCTTCAAACTGGGAAGACTTTGAAACGGCGCTGGAAGATTTCCAGGCACCTGCCCAGAATTTTGTTTTTGCGGCAACTGATGGCACGATCGCCTATAAAGCGAACGGACGCATTCCAATCCGCAAAACGGGTGATGGCCAATTGCCGGTTCCCGGTGATTCCGCGGATTATGGCTGGGAAGGCTATGTGCCATTCAACGAATTGCCGACTGTTGTGAATCCGGAAAACGGTTTTATTGCTACGGCGAACAATGAAGTGGTCGATGATTCCTATGGTTACCACATCACTGATTTTTGGGCTCAGCCTTATCGCTACAAGCGAATCGCGGAAGTGCTTGAAGCATCTGACGATTTAACGCCGGAAGATATGATGGAGCTGCAGATGGATAAGAAAAATCTGTACGCTGAAGAATTTCTGGCGGAGATGATTGGCACAGTGAGGGCAGAGAGCGATGAATATGATGAAGTGCTTTCGGTACTCGAGAGCTGGGATCAAGTGGATAGCGCAGACCAGGCGGCGCCGCTGATTTTCCATAAATGGATGAAACAGCTGCCGCATACATTGCTGGAAGACAGTTTCCCCGAGGATGTCTATGATTTGATGCCCGGCAAAAATCACATTACTGATGCGATGATGCGCGACTCGTTTGCCGGCAATGACGGAACGTGGGTCAGTGAATATGGCGGCGTCGGAAAATGGCTGACGGATGCGCTGGAAACGAGTTTAACGGAAGTCGAAGATGAATTCGGCAATGATGCAGGAGACTGGAAATGGGGAGAATACCATCAGTTGACCTTCCCGCATCCGCTGGCGGGGGCTTCCCCGATATTCGAAAGTATCCTGAATCCGGATCCGGTGGCGCTCGGCGGTTCAAATATAACCGTGCAAGCGGCGGCATTCGATGAAGAAGGCAATGTCGACCACGGTGCGGCATGGCGATTCGTTGCGGATCTCTCCGATATGTCAAGCGCCTATCATATTGTAGGACCAGGTCTGAGCGGTCATATGAAATCTGACTTCTTCCATAATCAGGTCGATAAATGGGCAGAGGGCGATTATCATGAAACACCGATAGATGGTTCAGCGGAAGGATCGACCTTAACACTCAAAGCTGAGTAAGTTATAATGGTGAAAAAAGATATGGGGCGTTTGACTTGAATAAGATGTTAGCGGTCGGATTCGGGGGCATGGCCGGTTCGCTGCTGCGGGCGTGGATTTACGCAGCGGTTCCGAGCACTGTCAGTCTCTGGATCATCAATATAATCGGCAGTTTTCTGATCGGTTTCGCAGTCATGAAACTCAGCGGAAAATCCGCTGAACTTCGGCTGTTCATCTCGACTGGGCTGCTTGGATCATTTACAACTTTTTCGGCTTTCTCGAATGACTGGTTCCGGGCGCTTGAGTCATCTCTGGCTACAGGAATTCTGTACGGTCTCGGGATGACAGCTGCGGCAACGGCGGCAGCTGCCGCAGGGCTGTGGCTTGGCCGGAAAGGGGTGAGGGAATGAGCCTGATTGAAATTGCGCTTGGCGGGTTTCTCGGCGCTATGGCCCGTTACCTGTTTTACATGGTTGCGGAAGTCCGCTGGCGACAGCCGAAAATTGCGACGCTGCTGGTGAATATCCTCGGTTCCTTTGCATTGGGTGCGCTTGTTGGTAGCGGCAATCTGTCCGTTTTTTGGCTGACAGGATTTCTTGGTGCATTCACCACTTTCTCAACAATGGCACTGGATGCGGTGAAGGATTTTGAAGACGGCAAATGGCTTGCAGGGGTTTCGTACCTGCTCGCAAACCTTGTCGGCGGATTGGGTTTATTCGTAGCGGCATATATGATTTTTTGAAAAAAGCTGGAACCAAGGCGATTGCCACCTCGGTTCCAGCTTTTTGTTGTCCAGACTCCAGTACCTAGCTCTTCGGGTCATAAGGCAATCTAGCTGAACAGGCACTTCCGCTTTTCTCTATTTAACTATTACCACAGGCGCATGCACTCGTTTTGCCACTTTGTGGCTGACGCTGCCAAGCATCATTTCCTGAAAGGAATTGAGTCCGCGGCTGCCGATAAAAATGACGTCGTAATTGTTTTCGTTGGCATGCTTTATGATTGTCGGGCCGGGCGTACCATGCAGGGTCGTGGTTTCAAATGGCACCCCGGCAGAACTGAAAATTTCTTCAAGCGGCAAAAGCAGCTGGCGACGGTAATGATGAAGTTCACCGCTGTGTTTATCGTGCTGCACTTCCGTCCGTGCTTTTTCATAATCGACTACATAAAGCAATGTCACAGCGGCATCTTTAAACATCTTCGCCATTTTTAATGCTTCAGCCGCAGCCCGTCTTGAGTGTTCAGAACCATCAGCTGCCAAAAGTATTTTCTGATACATCCCACTACCCCCTTTAGTTAAAAAGCTTAAGTCTTTATTCGACAAAATCAGTGTGAATTCCTTTTCAGCAATGAAGGATGTAAACATTCAAATGAAGGTTTGACTATGAAAAAAAGAAGAGGTAAACTGATAGAAACAATCAAATGTCTATTTGATTGAACAGGGGGAAGTGCCATGAAAGAGATTTGTGAAATTACAAAAGTCCATCCCGAAAGAGTGGAAAATGTTCAAAACCAAATGACGGATCTCACTGATGTGGCGATTCTTTTCAAGGCATTGGCCGATGAGACACGTCTGAAAATCGCTTTTGCGTTAACAATAGAAGAAGAAATGTGTGTTTGTGATATTGCTGCGGTAATTGGAGGGTCAACAGCCACTGCCTCCCATCATTTGCGGTACCTGCGTGAGCGCAAACTTGCGAAATCCGAACGAAAAGGCAAACAAATCTACTATTCACTATCGGATAAGCATGTCCATCAGCTTGTGACCATTGCACATGAACATGCGAAAGAAGGTGTGGAGATTGGTTAAAACGTATCGTCTTGAAAACCTGTCCTGCACAAATTGCGCGGCGAAATTCGAAAAAAATATACGCAGCCTGCCGGAGATCAAAGATGTTGAATTGAATTTCGGCGCATCAAAATTAACTGTGGACGGCAATGTTTCCATCGAAGAACTGGAACGCGCCGGGGCGTTTGACCACATCCGGGTTTATCCGGAAAAAGCGAAAATTGAGCATACGCCTTTTTACAAACGGCGGCAGACGATTGAAACCGCAATTTCGTTTGTGCTGCTGATTGCCGGTGTCATCCTTTCTTTCCAGACGAGCGAAGGCAACCCGTGGGCCATCGGACTGTTCGGCAGTTCCATGCTTGTCGGCGGCTATCATATGTTCCGCACCGGCTTGATGAACCTTAGCCGTCTCGAATTTGATATGAAAACGTTGATGACGATCGCGGTCATCGGTGCAGCCATTATCGGTGAATGGCGTGAAGGGGCAGTGGTCGTGTTTTTATTTGCGATCAGTGAAGCGCTTGAATCCTTCTCGATGAATAAAGCACGACAATCAATACGAAGCCTGATGGATCTTGCGCCTGCACGTGCTTTGATCCAGCGGGGCGGTGAATTGCTTGAAATGGATACGGAAGAAGTGCGGATCGGCGATGTCCTGATCGTCAAACCGGGACAGAAAATTGCAATGGATGGCGTAGTCCTGCGCGGAGAATCTGCTGTCAATCAGGCGGCCATCACCGGTGAATCGATTCCGGAAGTCAAACGACCGGGAGCTGACGTATTTGCCGGCACGATGAACGAGGAAGGCGCGCTTGAGGTGACCGTCACCAAACGCGTTGAAGATACAACCATCGCTAAAATCATCCACTTGGTGGAAGAAGCGCAAGCGGAAAAAGCGCCATCGCAGAAATTTATCGATCAATTCGCGAAATACTACACACCCGCCATCATCGCCATCGCCTTTTTAGTGGCATTGGTGCCGGGTTATGTGACAGGCGACTGGCAGCTATGGATTTATCAAGGTTTGGCTGTTCTGGTCGTCGGCTGTCCGTGTGCGCTGGTCGTGTCAACTCCAGTTGCCATCGTCACAGCTATCGGCAATGCGGCGAGACAGGGCGTTCTCATTAAAGGCGGCATCCATTTGGAAGAAACGGGCCGCATCAACGCTGTTGCGTTCGATAAAACTGGCACACTGACAAAAGGGTATCCCGAAATGACGGATGCGATTCCCGAAAATGGCTATACGAAAGAGCAGCTTGTCCAATTGGCCGCATCAGCTGAATCGATGTCCCAGCATCCATTGGCGCGCGCTATCGTCAAGGAAGCAACACAGCTCCTTCCTTCCGAAGGTTTTAATTCGGTTACCGGCAAAGGTGCTTATGCCCTGGTTAATGGCGAGCGGACCCATATCGGCAGCCTGCTGTGGGCAGAAGAATTTGGGCTTAAGGTCTCTGACGAAGCACGACGTCTGCAACAGGGCGGCAAATCGGTGATGGCGGTCTTTAAAGAAAAAGAAATTATCGGGGTCATTGCTGTCGCTGATGCGATTCGGAACGAAAGCCCGGGCATTGTGCAGAAACTAAAAGAGATGGGCATCGGCAGCACTATTATGCTGACAGGTGACCATCCCGCGACTGCCAATGCCATTGCAGCAGAAATCGGTGTTACCGATGTACGGGCAGGATTGATGCCGCAGGACAAACTATCCTCAATCCGTGAACTTCAGAAGCAATATGGCCGCGTCGCGATGGTCGGCGATGGCATCAATGATGCTCCGGCACTGGCGGCCTCTACAGTCGGCATTGCCATGGGAGGAGCGGGTACCGATGCGGCGCTTGAAACAGCCGACATTGCGCTCATGGCAGACGATCTTGAAAAACTTCCTTATACGATTCGACTAAGCCGCAAGACATTGCGTATAATAAAGGAAAATATCATGTTTGCTTTGGGGCTGAAGGTAATTGCTTTGCTGTTGATCATTCCGGGCTGGCTCACTTTATGGATTGCGATTTTCGCGGACATGGGTGCGACCCTGCTCGTAATCTTGAATGCTCTGCGCCTCGTAAAGGTTCAAAAGTAAGCAATGCATGCTTGGAGGATTTGTTTTGAAATTAACTGAATGGACAATGGAAGAGCAAGAACAGCTGATCCATTTTATGACAACGAATTCCTGGCCATATCACGGACAGGAACACCCTGTCCGTGCTTTAATACAGAAGACGATAGAAGAAGGCGGTTACCAGTCTGATCAGGTGACCACCTTTTGGGTGGAAAATGATGAAGGGGAACAAGTGGGGCTTGTGAAGATCTTTGACTTGCAGGATGACATCCCGCTTTTCGATTTGCGGATTGCCGATCCTTACCGGGGAAAAGGCTACGGGCCTAAAGCGTTGAAAATGACAGCGGATTTCGTTTTCTCATTGCCTGAAAAGAAAATCCGCCTCGAAGGCCATACGCGCCATGATAACTTTGCAATGCGCAAGGCTTTTGAACGGACGGGGTTTGTAAAAGAAGCCCATATCCGCCAAGCCTGGTTTTCTGCAAAAGAAAACCGTTATTTCGATGCGGTCACGTACGGGATGACCCGAGAAGACTGGCAGCAGGGTGTTACAACGCCTGTATTATGGGAAGATACGATTGCGGAACCATCCGTGTCGCCATTCAATCCCGTATTGCTCGACTTCCCGGATGAATTCGAATCTGAGCGATTGCTGATCCGTGCGCCACGCCGTGAAGATGCTGTCCACAGCTATGAAGCGATCAAGCATTCCATTGAATCGCTGCGTCCGTGGATGCCGTTTGCGCAGAAAAAACCTGACCTGAAACAGATTGAAGCGAACCTCATTGAAGCGGCAGCCGATTTCCAATTGCGAAAAGATCTCCGTCTTCATTTCTTCCAGAAAGAAACCGGGGAATTCATCGGATCCAGCGGACTTCACCGCATCGACTGGGAAGTGCGTAAGTTTGAAATCGGCTATTGGGTCGATAATCGTTTTGAAGGAAAAGGCTATGTGACGGAAGCGGTCGAGCGCATAACGCGCTTCGCGTTCGAGGAACTTGGGGCGAACCGTGTGGAAATCAAATGCGATCCTGACAATGTCAGAAGCCGTGCCGTTGCGGAGAGGCTCGATTTTAAACTTGAAGGCATCCTGCGCAATGAGACGATCTCCCGTCTCGACAATAAATTGCGCGATACATGCGTTTATTCGAAAATCAGAGAGTAGCAGGTATATAAACAGAAAAAGAGACGGTGAGGATTGACCCTCGCCGTCTCTTCTTCTATATCCCTTTCCTACCGGAAATCAAGTTAACGATAAGAATGATTGCTGCTACGATTAGTAGTAGGTGAATTAATCCGCCTGCTACGTCCATTAAAAATCCGATAAGCCAAATTGCTAAAATAACTACAAGAATAATCCATAAAATACGAGCCATGTGTTTTCACCGACCTTTCTGCTTAGATAGTAATATGTACCCTCAAAAAATACCCCGCAAACCTTTCGTGGAAAAAAACTGTAATGAGTGTCGGCAAGGCTCGGTTGTTCACAGGGGGAGGGTATAGTAAACTTAAGGTTAGCTACGTTAGGGAGGAACGAAATTTGCCTACTCCAAGTATGGAAGACCATATTGAAATCATATACTCATTAATCGAACAAAAAGGCTACGCCCGTGTCTCAGATATAGCCGAGGCGTTATCCGTGCTGCCTTCATCCGTAACAAAAATGGTGCAGAAGCTGGATAAGGACGGTTATCTGATTTATGAACGTTACCGGGGACTTGTACTGACGCCGCAAGGACAGAAATTAGGCAAACGCCTTGTTAAAAGACATGATTTGCTGGAGCAGTTTTTACGGCTTATTGGTGTTGATGAGGAACGCATCTACAATGATGTGGAAGGAATTGAACACCATTTGAGCTGGAATTCGATCAATCGAATTGCTGATCTTGTCCAGGTACTTGAGGAAAACCCTCAATTTATCGAAAAGCTGGAAAAGCTGAAAAACGAAGAAAAGAATAGTTAAAAGAAACAGGAGGTTTCATTATGGCATTGCATCCAGGTGAAAAAGCAGTATTGCAAATTAAGGACCGGTCGGGTTCCCAGTGGATCTTATCAGACGGTTCAGGCGATGAAGTTCTGATGAACGAGTCGGAAATCGAAGAAGGCCGTGAAATAGGAGAAGAAATTGAAGTTTTCCTTTACCGCAACCGCCAAGGCGGCATTTCAGCGACGCCGATGATTCCGCATATTTTGCCAAGTGTTTATGGCTGGGCGAAAGTGTTGAAAGTTTCCAAGCGCGAAGGAGCGGTAGTGGATATCGGCACTACGCGTGAAGTTTATTTATTGCCGGCAGATTTGCCGCAATTTGAAGAACTGTGGCCAAAACAAGGCGACCATATTTTCATGACGATCCGGACAGACCGTTACGGCGATTTATACGGACGCTTGGCAACAGAAGAAAAGGTCAACGAATTGTATGTTGAGGCGCCGACCTCTGTCTATAATCAGGATTTGAAAGCGCGGGCTTATCGCTTGCTGCCAGTCGGGACCTTCATGATTTCCGTTCCGGAAATGTACCGGATCTTTGTCCATGAAACAGAGCGGGAAGAAGAGCCGCGTCTGGGTGAAGAAAAAACAGTACGCATCATCGGAGTGAAAGACGACGGCACGTTGAATGGTTCACTGCTTCCACGTAAGCAGGAACGTTTATCGGATGACGCTGAAACGATAATGCGTTATTTAACCGAATCAGGCGGCCAAATGCCATTCGGCGATAAATCTTCTCCCGAAGAAATCCAGGAAATGTTCGGCATGAGCAAAGCGGCGTTCAAACGCGCTTTGGGACGCCTTTATAAAGACCGCCGAATTGTGCAGGAAGACGGCTGGACTAAACTTCAGCAGCATTGATGCAACCTTTCTGAAGCGGATTCGTATTATTTCTATGAAAGGGGCTAAAAAGATGAAGAAACTGATAGCAACCATAGCAATGATTCTAATGGTATCGACGCTCATCCCTTCCTGGGCTGCAGCGAACGTCGGCATCAATGAAAAATACGGAGTGCCGATTGTAGTATACGGAGGAAATCTCTCTGAAGACGAAAAAGCAAGCGTCGCTGAAAGCCTGAGTGTTGAAGAAGAGTCAGAAGTGGAAGAAATCGAAGTCACTGGCGAAGACCTTGTCACTTACATCAAAGATGGGGACGCGCGTGCGCGTATGTTTTCTTCAGCAAAAATCACCCGTAAAGATGAAGGCGAAGGCCTGGTCATCCAAATCGTAACACCGGATAACATCACACAAGTAACAACGGAAATGTATGCCAATGCGATGCTGACGGCAGGAATCGAAAATGCGACAGTTGAAGTTGCCGCACCAAAACCGGTAACAGGCCACTCAGCACTTGTAGGTATTTACAAAGCTTATGAAGTAAATGGCGAACAATTAGATCCTGAACGGACAGACGTTGCAAACGATGAACTTGAAGTAGCTACTGAACTCGCTGAAGATGTAGATGAAGCGAAAGTAAGCGAGTTGCTGACAGAAATCAAAAAGCAGATTGCTGAACAGAACCCTGCTTCACGTGAAGATGTGGAACAGATTGTAGAAGAGCAATTGTCGAAGCTGCAAATTGAGCTGAGCCCGGAAGACCGTCAATTATTGATTGATTTGATGGACCGGATCCGCCAATTGGATATCGATTTTTCCCAATGGTCGACTCAACTTGAAGACTTAAGCAAAACGATCGAAGACAAGATCGGCACAATCGTCAACGACGAAGGATTCTGGAACAGCGTCAAAGAATTCTTCAGAAACCTGGCGAACACTGTGCGTTCTTGGTTTAACTAAGAAAAGCGACTGTGAGAGATAGTCCCAAACCAGTTTGGGCTATCTCTTGCGACGTAGCAGCGCAGCGATGCAGGAGCAGCCTTTTCTCCCATGAGCTGGGCGGCAGGAGTCTAGACACAAAAATGCGGATAGCCTTGGCTGTCCGCATTTTTTAATTGAAAGTTATTTATAATCGATATTACACAAAACAGCTTCGCGAAAACAGGTGCTCCTGCATCGCTTCGCTAGCTTCGTCGCAAAGACCCGGCCGAACTCCCTTCGGCCAAGTCTTTCCTGGGGGCTTGCAAAAACCCGTGCTCCTGCATCGCTACGCTAGCTTCGTCGCAAAGAGCCGGCCTTGCAAGCTACGGCCAACTCTTAGCTAACTCGGACTCGTTCCACTTCGTCCGAGTGGATCTCAGCACTTCGCTCGAAACAGAGTTGGCAAACCAACTCTGTTTCTAATCCCCTGGGAGTCTTCGCTGTCTTGCTCCATATCTTTAGATTGCTTTCTATTTAAGAAATTTGCTTCAGCTTGTTTCAAGTAAAGGAGGGGATGTCATATTTCAGAATGCAATCAAAATGAAGTGACAGACGGTGAAGAGCAAAGATATGCTCCTGCATCGCTGCACTAGCTTCGTCGCAAAGACTTTTCCTCGCAAGCTTCGGCCAAAGTCTTTCCTGCGGGAAAAAGAGCGAGTCCTGAGACCCTGCAGGGAAGGTTTGACCGAACTACATTCGGTCGAACCTTTGCGACGAAGCGCAGGGCGCTGCAACGGTTTTTCATGTCTCGAAGCTAGTGCAGCGATGCAGAGACAGGAGCATCGGTTTTCATCGCGACTGAGGAGGCTTAGGCCGCTCCCCGCGGAACGCGTCCGCCTAGAGCGAAATGATTCAAGAAGAGTCGGGTTTTTGCATTTTAATCTAAATCCGTTTTCTTGCTGAAGGAGACGGGGGATGTTATTATTTAATTAATATCTCGAATTCAAGATAATTTAAGGAGGCATTTATTATGAAGTTGGAAGGCATTCACCACGTTTCAGCAATTACGGCCAATGCAGATAAAAACCATGATTTCTTTACACGAATCCTTGGCATGCGTCTTGTGAAAAAAAGCGTTAACCAGGATTCCACATCATCCTATCATTTATTTTACGCAGATGCGGTAGGTACGCCGGGAACAGATATGACGTATTTTGATATTCCGATGGCCGGGCGCACTTATCCCGGTGTTTCAAGCATCAGCAATACAGCTTTTCGTGTGAAAAGCGAGGAAGCATTGCAGTACTGGCTGAAGCGTTTTGAGGAATTCCAGGTGCCTCACGGTGAAATCCGTGAAAGATTCAATCGCAGGACTTTGGAATTTGAAGACTTTGAAGGTTCCAGGTTAATGCTTACGGTTGATGACGGCACCGGCATTGAATACGGTATTCCTTGGACGAAAGCTGGGGTTCCGGAAGAATATGCGATTGTCGGTTTGGGAAATGTAAGGCTGACGGTCCGTAAAAAAGACCGGACGGCAGCGGTGTTGACGGAAATCATGGGCTTCGAGGAAATCGGTTCCTATCCATCTGAAGTTGAAGGAATGGCAGATATTTTTGTCTATTCGACAGGAAAAGGCGGCCCTGCCGGCGAAGTACATGTAGAGGAGCGTCCGGATCTTCCGCCGGAACGTCCTGGGCGCGGGAGTGTCCACCATGTTGCATTTCGGGTAAAGACTTTTGAAGAATACAGCAAATGGAATAAATATTTGCGGGACAACGGATTCATGACTTCCGGGGAAGTTGATCGGTATTATTTCAAAGCCATCTATTTCCGGGAGCCAAACGGTATTCTATTTGAGCTTTCAACGGATGAACCAGGGTTCGCGACGGATGAACCAATGGAAAGTTTAGGGGAAGAACTGGCTTTGCCGCCATTCCTGGAACCAAAAAGAGCTGAAATAGAAGCATCGCTGCGTCCGTTGAGTATTAATAAGCACTAATCGAGGAGGATGGAAGATGGATTTTAAAATGGTAGAGCTTGGCCAGGATGAATTTGCATTCCGCAATGAAGATAATGGAACGGTTAATGCTGAAATCACCTGGACCCAAATGGCAGACGTTATGGTCGTGGAACATACTTTTGTAAATGAAAATATGCGCAATCAGGGATTGGCGAAAAAGCTGGTTGACCGCGCAGTCGAATATGCACGTGAAAATGAATACAAAATCGAGCCTGTCTGCTCATACGTAGCGACAGTCTTCGAACGGTATGATGAATATGAGGATGTAAAGGTGTAAATAGAAAAGCGAAAGTGAGAGATGGCCCCAAGAAATTTGGGGCCATCTCTTGCGACGAAGCAGCGCAGCGATGCAGGAGCACCGAAGAATCCAACTGCCGTGGCGCTCTTTGCCACGGCAGCTGGGATGGCTTATGACCCGAAGAGCTGGGCCACTGGAGTCTGGACAAAGAAAAGCGACAGTGCCCGTTAAGCTCTGAAAGGCGTAAGACAGGCCAGCAGAGTGGCGTTCTTTGCCACGGCAGCTGGGATGGCTTATGACCCGAAGAGCTGGGCCACTGGAGTCTGGACAAAGAAAAGCGACAGTGCCCGTTAAGCTCTGAAAGGCGTAAGACAGGCCAGCAGAGTGGCGTTCTTTGCCACGGCAGCTGGGATGGCTTATGACCCGAAGAGCTGGGCCACTGGAGTCTGGACAAAGAAAAAACAAAAAAGCAATCCGCCATTTATTATGGTTTGGATTGCTTTTTCTATGTCTCAGTTATGTAATTTTTCATAACTACCTCCAATTTCTTATAGGAATGTCATTAAGAAAACGATACCAGTCAAAATTGAAGCTCCACCTACACCGTACATGAAATCTGATTGGCTAAATACTAAGTTTTTTTCCATTTTATAGAACCCCTCTCAAATGTTTGTAATTTTGTTTGTTACTAAATAAATACCCGGGTAAAAGCATTTTAAACATGTTTCAGCAAATTTTTTCAGGGAATCTTATTTATGAACAAGTTTTCTGCGAGCCGTATTAGAAATTGGTGCGGCTGCAAATAAGAGGGAGGTAGTTAGATGAATAATGGAACAATCAGCAGGACAGGAGAAAGAGTCCTCGGCATAATCGGAATTGTATTTAACATTATTACAATCATTTTATTGGCATGGCTGATCACTAGTCTCAGCGGCTTGGAAGGTACTGCCGAGTTTGAACAGTTTGAGCAGGAAATTATGAATGATCCCGCTTTTGAGGGAAGTCCAGAAGAAGCTCAAATGGTAGTGGATTTCATTATGGACGGTGTTGGAGTATTCGGCTGGGCTATAGTAGCGATGCTTGCACTAAGCACGATTTTGGCGGTAGTTGCTCTTATTAACTTGAAGAAAACAAGCAATGCGAGCCTGGCAGGCATATTCTTCATTCTTGCAGGTCTGTTGGCAGGCGTCCTGTCACTGACGTCGATTCTCTTCTATATTGCTGCAATCATGTGCTTTGTACGCAAACCGCCAATGCGCGATGATGAGTTGCACAGAAGAGATGACGGGGCATACCGTGACGAGAAAATCCGCAGAACGGATGAACCTGTATATCGCGAAGACGAAGTTCGCAGAACAGACGATACAGTCCGCCGCGATGATACGCGCCGCGACGACGATACACCGTATCGTCCACTATAAACAGTACAAAGAAAAGCACCTGCTCATAGAGCGGGTGCTTTTCAAGCTGTCGAGAAACTGTAGATTTGATGGGGTGCAGAATCTGTTTGTCGGCTTTCTCACTTCTAAATGGATTGTATAAATTATTGCTTATATAGAAACCATTTCTGAGATATGGAGCAAAACAGCGAAGACTCCCAGGTGATTAAGCCACCAGGTAAAACCATTGTGCTCCTGTATCGCTGCGTTGCTTCGTCGCAAAGACTTAGCCTTGCAAGCTTCGGCTAATGTCTTCGGAGCTGTTTTGCGGAATATCGGTTTCCCAGTTTTCTTTCTAAACAAGCTAAAAAGCACCTGCTCATAGAGCGGGTGCTTTCAAATTATAAACATATTTGGCTGTCTGCAACGGATGGCCTTCAAATAATTCTTCAAATTCTTCCACAAACTCAAAGCCGTTCGCTTCATAAAAACTGCGGCCTTTTTTATTTTCGCATTCCACATAAACAAATAGATTGGAACCGTCGAGCAAATAAGTCAAACCGCTGTTGAGCAGCATTTTTCCATAGCCGTGGCGCTGGTGTTCAGGTTTCAAATACAAGGCAATCAATTCCGCGTCCCCGTCATCATCGAGTTTCGTGAAATTGGCAAAGCCAACGGGTTCGCCTTCGTGTTCAGCCAATAAAAGGATGGTTTTTTTCAGGCGCATTTCCATCATTGGGACGGAATAGGATTTATCTAAGAAACGTTGCTGTATATTCACTGGGATTATGTCTTGGTAAGTGTCATTCCAACTGATATGGGCAATTTCCTGAACAGCTGTAATATCTTTGGGTGTACCTGTGCGAATCATGCAATCACCTCGGAAATTCTTTTCGTCATCATATCAAAATTCCCCATGAATAGCCACTGTTGTGGAATAATAGAGACAAAAGGAGGGAATGCATTTGACTTGGGAATTTTATGATTTCAATGAACTCATTGCAGCTGAACTCTATGACATGCTGAAGCTGCGGGTGGATGTCTTTGTCGTTGAGCAAAATTGTCCGTATCCTGAACTGGACGGCCTGGATCAGAAATCGGTCCATTTGGCATATAAAGAAAATGAAAAGATCCTTGCCTATGCGCGGCTTGTGCCGGGAGAACTTAAATATGGCGTTCCTTCTATAGGGCGGGTAATCGTCAACCCAGAGGCCAGAGGACGCGGTCTAGCCCGTGAATTGATGCACAAAAGCATCGATTTTATTTTCAGTGAATGGCAAACCGAAGAGATTCGGCTGCAGGGGCAGGTCTATTTAAAGGAATTCTACCAATCGTTCGGTTTTGATCCGATATCAGACGTTTACGATGAAGACGGCATCCCGCATGTGGATATGAAACTGGATAAAAAGGATAGTCTGAACATCCCGAAATAGATTAAATAAAAGGAATAAGGGTATATATTATAGAAGACATCAATTCGCGGAGGAGTGAATCGAATGGCAAAAGGAAAAGGATTGTTATTGGCGGGTCTTGCAGTAGGTGCCTACACTTACTTCAAAAACCCCGAAAATCGCGAAAAAGCGACATTGGCTTTCAATAATGCGAAAGAGAAGGTGAATTCATATATGGAATCACAAAACCTGGACGACAATAAAAAAACAGCGCATGATGGATCGAAACCGCAGGAACCACGTGAAAATAAGATGGTTTCAGAAGGTGCGATGACTTCAGTGCAGTATTATAATGAAGAAGAACAGCAAAAAGAAGACAAAAATGAAGAGAAAACAAAATTATCGCCAAACGATACAAGCAAAGAAAAAGCGGAAGATACCGAATCGGCTTCTCCCGAACCAAAAATAAATACAGACAATATTTAAAAGGGTGGTCCGAGGACCACCCTTTATTTTTATTTCCGTAAAGTTGCAAAGTTGATTGCTGCAGCGCTTAACAGCAATATGCCGCTAGTGATAAAACCGTTGTCGGCGCTCAATGCCAGTGCGCCTGTAAAGGATGAACCCGCTACGACACCGATTGAAAAGAAGGCGTAAAAATAGCCGTAGGCTTTGCCCCGGGAACGTTCCGTCGTCGAATCAATCAGCAATGAATTAATGGAGGGAAACAGGAACGCAAAGCCGATTCCGTATGTAATCATACTGATATAAAGCAGGGGAGCCGCAGAAACAGCACTCAATAGAAACAGCGAAGTGCCCATAAGGAAGAAACCGGCTATTAAAGTATAAACAGGCTTAATGGCGTCGAACAGCCGATTTACAGGGAGCAGGAACACCAAAATGGCTGCAATGCCGAAAACGCTCAATAACAGGCCGCTCATTTCAGCGGGCAGACCAAGTCCGGAAACTTTCAGGGGCAGCATATAAGCCAGCACGCCTTGTGAAAACATCAGGAAGAAGGCGCCCAGAAAAGCGCGCAATAAACCTGAGTTAAGAATGATCATATTAAAAGTAAGAGGTTCAGCGGGCAGTTCTTTTCGTTTTTTGATAGTGCGGCTCAACATGAAAAAAGATAAAATGCCGAGAATCAGCAGCATACTACCTGTCACTGCCATAGTTTCCGGTACACTTGTGCGGCTGGAAAATATTGCGCCGTAAGCGGGGCCGATAATGGCGGCAAGTCCGACAAAAGCGCCTGAAACGGCCGCTCCTTTACCACGGCGGCTATGGTCAGTTCGGTTGGCCAAATAGGTGAAAGCTGCAGGGACGATCAGTCCGGCTGCCAATCCATGTAAAAAACGGATGGCGAGCAAGCTGTATGGACCTTCTGCAAGTGAGTAAGTGAAGAGGAATGCCGCAGTCAGCAGCAATCCTGCCACTAAAATGGCAAAGGGCCCTTTTCTGTCAGAGAAAATGCCTGAAACAACGTTGCCAAAAGTATTGGACAGTGAATACATGCCGACGGCCAATCCCGTTAAAAAGGGAGTTGCCTGCAATTCAATCGCAAAAGGGCTGATGATCGGCAATTGAGCAAAAAGATCAAAGAATGCAAAGAAGATGATGAGATAGATAAAAAGCTGCATTGCTGTTCCTCATTCCCTGAAATAATAAAAGATTATGGATTAAGAGAGAGTGTTAAAAGGGTAAATAGAAATAATGAAACTATTATACCACCTGGAGGTAGAAAGATGAAAAAGGCAATGTTTATACTGAATCCGTCGGCAGGAAAAGAAAAAGCTGCCGATTATAGAGAAAATGTGGAAAAAACCCTTAAAGAAATGGGATATATTGTCGATACTAAAGAGACAGAAAAACAAAGGGACGCAACTCTTTTTGCTCGTGAAGCCTGTGAGCAGGAATATGATTTTGTTGTGGCGATGGGTGGAGACGGCACGATAAACGAAGCGGTATCCGGTCTGGCGGAGCAGCCTCATCAGCCGTTGTTTTCCCTGATTCCTCTTGGCACTGTCAATGATTTTGCGCGGGCACTCGGAATTTCCCTGGACCCGGAAGAAGCGATCGAAGCATTGAAAAAAGGAACAGAAAAAGCTGTTGATATCGCGAAAGTGGGCGATATGTACTTCATGAATATTTTGGCTATCGGCGATATAGCGGAATCCACTTCTTCTGTGTCACCGGAACAGAAGACCCGCCTTGGGGCGCTTGCTTATTTTATTGAAGGAATCAAAGCGATTACGTCCGAAGAAGAAACTTATTTCGAAGTTGAACATGACCACGGAGTTTGGAAAGGAGACGCCAAACTGGTTCTGGTTGCATTGACCAATTCAGTTGGCGGCTTTGAAAAGCTGGCACCGGAAGCATTAACGGATGACGGTCTTCTTCATCTATACATTATAGAACATGCAAAACTCGCCGGTTTTGTCAGAATGGCAGGAGCTTTATGGCGAGGAAAACTGGAAGAAGACCCTGAAGTTGAAGCCATCCATACAACAAAAGTAGTCATCAGAACGAAAGAACCGTTAATTTGTAATATTGATGGTGATGAAGGGTGTGCAACACCGTTTAAAATCGAAGTTCTGCCGCGGCATATTCGTGCCCTCATTCCGCCAGACAAAGAAGAATTAAAAGACTAGAATAATAAACGCATTATATTGGGGGAGATGTGGCGTATTTCAGAAATATTAAATGTATGTTACTTTTAAAGATAAAGCGAGATTTTTTATGACATTTGCGGTATGTTTAGTATATATTTAGGGAAGATATTTCCTATAAAATTTACGGATAGGGCATAGGTAATAGACCATATTGCTTAAAAAATTATATTATTTTAAGCAAAACTGTGTCCTTATTTATTGTTTCAGTATATAGTTAACATAGTGAGTGCAAAAACTTGTGAAAAGAAAGACGGGGAAAAGATGAATATAATTGCTGTACCAACAATTCAAGAAACCATTTCCAAGATTTTCATGACAGAAAGTGAAAATTTAAACCAATATGATGGCTTGGAAAAGTTTTTTGAAACCGAAACTCAATTAATTTATGAAATCCATCACCTGGAAAAAGAGAAGGCGAAAGAGACGCTTCGTGCCTTGATCGATATGATTTCATTGCATGCAGGCAAAGATACGATCCGCGCGATCCGAAACTATTACATAGTTCTCTCTTCTGTGATGGCAAGAAAACTATTTGAAATGCGCGTGCCGCCGAAAAAAGCTTTTGCTTTCAATAATGCCTGTATCGAGCTTGTCGATAACCGCATGAATGATTCAGAGTTTTTATATGTAGCGGATGAACTAATTGAGTTCTTCATTTCAGTGATTTCAGAACGCAAACAGCCTTCTTTCGGGCATCAGACTGTAAACAAAGTGGTCATGTTCATCAACGATGAAGTGGAACGTGATTTGTCTGTGGAAGATGTAGCGAAGCATTTCCATATCTCAACAAGCCATTTGTCGCGGATTTTCCGTGAGCATGCCGGCATCACATTGGTGGAATACTTGAATGTGCGCCGTGTTGAGGAATCTCAGCATTACCTTCGCCATTCAGACAAAGGAATTTCAGAGATCTCGAAACAATTCCATTTCTGCAACCAGAGCTACTTTACCCGCATCTTCAAGAAATATACCACGGTTACGCCGAAGCAATTCCGCGACAGCCAGCATATTCCTTATTTCAGATATACATTACCGAATGCCAAGTAACTAGCAAGGAGAAGAAATTCTCCTTTTTTTTCTGGACATTTTCGACTGTATGAATGCGCTGCTGCGCCATAATGTTGTCAAATCTTGTGTCCAATACAGTGTCAGGCTTTTTCGCGGTTTGAAATATACTCTTCGGATGCGGTATACTTCTTAATAGTTTAAAAAGGTGAAGGTGACTAATTTGAAAAAGAAATTTATTTTAATGTCGATGCTTACGGCTGCGGTGCTTTTCCTTAGTGGCTGTTCGGCTGTAGAGAATAAAGAAGGATTTTTCTATAGCATTTTTGTTGCGCCGTTTGATTTTTCCCTTGATTATTTAGGAAATCTTTTTGGGGGCAGCTATGGACTTGCGATTGTAGCCATCACGGTTATTATCCGTCTTGTACTGATGCCTTTCATGCTGCGTACTTATAAACGCCAGCAGGGAATGAAAGTGAAAATGGATGCAATGCGCCCGGAAATGGAAGATATCCAAAAGCGCCTGAAGGGGACAAAGGATAAAGAAGAGCAGATGAAGCTTCAGCAGGAAATGATGGGGCTTTACAAAAAACATGAAGTCAACCCATTGAATATGGGCTGTCTGCCGGTAGTCATCCAGATGCCGATTATTATGGGGCTCTATTTCGCCATCCTGTATTCGCCGGAAGTGCGTTCGCATGAATTCCTTTGGTTCAACCTTGGTGAACCGGATATCGTCATGACATTGATCGCCGGTGCTGTTTACTTCTTCCAGGCAAAAGTATCCCTCTGGACGATGCCGGAACAGCAGCAGAAACAGATGAAGCTTTTCGTCTACATTTCACCGATCATGATCATGTTCATCTCATTCACGTCAATGGCCGCTTTGCCGGTTTACTGGACAGTCGGCGGTATTCTATTGATCATCCAAACATTCATCGGACGCAAGTTTTATTCGAACCATCCCGAGAAAGCTTTGGAAGCAGTGGAAGATGAAGGCGATGAGAAAGTGGTTTTGGAAAAGAAAAAATAATTTTGAAAGCTTGCCGGCATCGAATGCCGGCTTTCTTTTTTGGGAGTGGAACGAATGAATTCAAAAATGCTGCAAGGAATCGGGATTGCTTCACTTAGTATTTTGGCGGTTGTATTCCTGATTATGGGATATATGGATATCGCAGTACTGTTCATGACCGTACTGTTCGTTCTGACGAATATGTTCAGGTATCGGCAGATGAAAGCGCAGGGCATGGACCGCGAAGCGAAATGGATGATGGGGATGGCAGTCATCTTCGGTATTCTCTTTTTCGTAGTGCTTGGAACCATTCTGCTATAAATGAAAGAAACCAAAACTTCATCCAAAACACAAAAACAGCGCCGCCCGTTTAAAGGGAGGCGCTGTTTTTTGCATGCTATATTATATTCCTTGGAAGTCTTCTTAAGCGGTAGCCGCAGTATTTTGAGCTTGCCGTTTATCCTGTTCGCGTTCATTCAGCAAAAGATCTAATCGGTTCATAAGATTGAGAAGATCGCTTTGTGAAATTTGTTTCATTGTGCCCATCTCCTTGTAGCTTTGATACCTATATATTCGAATGGTATCTAAGGCTTTTGGGGGTGGAATGAAAAAATTAATATGAGAATTTTTTTCGGGTCATCAGGACAACGATAATGGCAGGGAACGAAAACGCGATCATTCCGAGGAATGACAAGCCAGGCGAGATTTCATACAGGAATCCGCCGATGAAAGTCAGCAAAGCGACGCTCAGGCTCATGGCAACTGCGGCATACATTCCTTGCGCAGCGGGTATATGCAAAGGATCGAGCTTTTTAAAAATATAGCGGATGAAAGCAAAATGGGCGACGCCGAAGGATAAGGCGTGCAGCACCTGCGAAAAAATGAACACCCATACAGATGGAAACATGAAAATCAAAATCCAGCGCAGAGTCGAGCCGATGCCCGCCAGAAGAAACATCGATGAGACGCTCCATTTGTCAAACCACGTATCCGCTTTAGCAAAAAAGAGGATTTCAAAAATGATGGCGACATTGAGGATCAGGCCGATATAAAAGCTGTTGACCCCGATGTCCTGCAAATAGATGAAGCCGTAGTTATAATAAGCGGCATGAGCGCCCTGCAATAAAATCGACACCGTTAAGATGGTTAAAAATGCTTTGGATTTCAGTAATTCTCCGACAGCGCCTTTGCTCGCTTTGTTTTTTGGCTCCGGTTTTATTGATAGAGGTGCAGGGGAGACGGCTGATTGCGTAACTGCCATGAACAGCAGTCCGGCAAGCATGACCCAAAGAATCGCCTGTTCCTGCCAGATAGCTGTCACTACTCCGACAATCAGTAAAGCAACCGTATAGCCGAGTGACCCGAAAGACCGGCTTTTTCCGTAATGGATGCGGTCGCTTTGCATCAATACAGTGGCGCCGCTTTCCATGGCAGGCAAGATATTCGGATAGATCAGGTTGAAGATGAATGTAATGGCAAAAAGCATTATATAAGAATTGGCAGGTATGTATAAAGCCATACTGATGAGTGAAGCGATGGCCAGAATCTGCATCAGCCGGCCAAGGGAAAACAGCCTTGTGAGCATGGGGAAAAAGAACAAAGTGGATAAAGAGCGGGCAATCATGCCGGCCCCCATGATGATGCTTGCTGCGGAAACGCTGAGTCCTTTATCGTTGGTTAACCAGCCCGTCCAGTAAGGAAGAAATATGCCCCAGGTGAAAAAGAAGGCAAAGAAGTTAAGCGACAGCCATTTTTGATTGTTCATGCGTGTACCCTCTAATCTTTAAAAAGTCATTTCAAGTATATCGAAAGTTCATTGATTTAGGGAGAATTTAAAGCATAAAGGTGTTAGAATGATAAAGAACTTGAGAGAAAGAAGGAGAACTATGCAATCTCGTTATTCAATGAATAAAAAAGATAAGAAACCTTATATAAAATGGATTTTGATCATCGGTGCTTTGCTAATTGCGGCATCAATTACAGTGTGGCTTTATCTTCATGACTGGGATATGGAACGGAGCCTTGATGCTTTAACAGGGGGCAGCAATCAGCAGCAACCTGCGGAAGAGCAGATTGCGGATGTTCAGGAAGATGATATTGTCATTCCTGAAGAAAAAGAGGAAGAAGTCGAAGAAAATCTTCCGGTAACTCAGGAACCAGATGAAGAAGCTGTGGAAGAGGAAGTTAAAGACGCAACCGTGTACCCCGAATCGGTTGAATTGCCGGACGAACCTACAGTGATTGATGGCATTCTGCTGGCAAACAAGCAGAATCCGCTGCCTTCGGATTATGCTCCGGGCGTTAATCCGGAAGCGCAAAGCGCTTTTGAAGCGATGCGTGCCGACGCGTTAAAATTAAATATCGATTTAACCGCCTTCAGTACATTCCGTGATTTTGCCCGCCAGAAGGAATTATATGAAGGATATGTTGCTAAAGACGGACAGGAAAAAGCGGACCGCTACAGTGCCCGTCCCGGTTTTTCGGAACACCAGACAGGTTTGGCTTTTGATATCGGCGAATCCGGTGCGGAGGAGCACTGGGCCGCGGCAAGTTTTGGCGATACCGAAGCTGGCAAATGGGTGGCTGAAAACGCCCACCGCTACGGCTTTATCCTGCGTTACCCGGAAGGCAAAGAACAATTGACCGGCTATATGCATGAATCGTGGCATTTCCGCTTTGTCGGAAAAGAAGTTGCGAAAGAAATTTACGAAGCGGATATCACTTTGGAAGAATATCTTGAACAGCAGTAAACGATAAAAAAAGCGCCGATCAGCAGTTAATGCTGATCGGCGCTTTTTTAAAGATGAAGAATCTAAAGATTCTTTGCAATGAGTGTCTTCTTGTCCAGACTCCAGCGGCCCAGCCCCTCGAGTCGCTTCGGACTTGCCAGCAATGGCAAAGAACGCCATTACTTTCAAGTCCTCCAGCGCTTGTCAGGTCTAAACGGGCGCTTGCGCTTTTCTTACAAAATCGGTGCCAGTAAACGGGCAATCGATTCTTTTGTTTTGATTAATTTAGTCCGCTCATAATAGATCTGCATGGTGAGTTCGTTCGATAACTCCATATCCTGGCGGAACAGTCGGCCGAGTTCTTTGGAAATATCGTTATCGTAGATGAATGCATTCACTTCGAAATTCAATTTAAAGCTGCGGACATCAATATTGGCGGTTCCGACAGTCGATGCCTTATCATCCACTACAATCATTTTTGTATGCAGGAAGCCGTTGTCGTAGATGAAAACACGCGCCCCCGCGCGCAGCAGCTGACCTGCATATGAATAGGTTGCCCAATAGACAAATGGATGGTCGGGTTTATTCGGGATCATCACCCGCACGTCAATCCCTGACAATGCCGCCACTCGAATCGCGTCATAGAAGCTGGCATCCGGGATGAAGTAGGGGGTCTGGATGTAAATATATTCATCAGCCATATTGATCAGTTTCATATAGCCGTCTTTGATCTGTTCCCATTCCTCGTCGGGGCCGCTTGAGACAATCTGCATGGAAGTTGTCCCTTTTTCAGCTATGGCAGGAAAATAGATTTCATCATATTCAATGTCCTGGCGAATGGAAGCCTGGTTCCAGTCACGGATGAAACGGGTTTGGAGCGGATGCAATGCTCCGCCTTCTATGCGGAGGTGTGTATCGCGCCAATAACCGAATTTCCTGCTGAGCCCGATATATTCGTCGCCGACGTTAAAACCGCCGATGTATCCAATGCAGCCGTCGATGACGACGATTTTTCTGTGGTTGCGGTAATTCAACCGCGGATTAATGAGCGGCAGAATGGAAGGGAAGAAAGTCTCCACTTCGCCGCCGTACTTGACCAATTCCTTGAAATGTCTTTTGCTCAATGTACGTGAGCCCATATCGTCATACAATAACCTGATTTTTACCCCTTGCTTCGCTTTTTCGATCAAGGCATCCAGAAGGCGGTTGCCTAATTGATCCAGCCTGAAAATATAGTATTGGATATGTATATGGTGTTTCGCATTCTCGATATCTTTTATCAGCGCTTCGAATTTATCGCGTCCATCATTGAAAATTTGGACATCATTGTTTTGGGTCAAAACAGCACCGTTATTACGAAGGTGAAGATAAATCAGATCTTTATATTCTTTTGAATTTTCATTTCTGAAAAAGAAAGTGTCATCATGAAGCTCGTTCATCTGGTGGGCGATCAAATTCTCAATCCCGACACGGGTACGGCCTTCCCATTTGAATAAAGTCTTTTTCCTGAGGCGCCGCCCAAGCAGAAGATAGATGAAGAAACCGGCAATCGGAATGAAAAACAGCACCAATAGCCATGCCCAAGTTGAAGAAGCATCACGGCGTTCAAGAAAAACCAGTGCTGCGGCAAGGAAGATATTCAATATGAAAATAGCGACTGATAAGACGCTGATGATGGTGAGAGTCATTTTACTTCCCCTTTTATACAAAATACATTGTATTTACAGTATAAACCATTTAATTCTCTATAAGAAGAAATTGTAAAAATCGATTTTAAAATTCTTTCTTAAAGCAAAAACCCGCTTCAAAGGAAACGGGCTTGCCGGCTTAATTGATTTGTTCCTGTTCTTTCAATTGTTCAACAATGCCTTCGACTTCTGTGCGGCTCATTTTTTCTTTGCCGGATTTCAAAGCTTTTAATGTACTGTGCGCTAAGGCGAGCGGTACTTTACAGAACATTAGAATTCGCTTGTTGGTAATTGATTTTACATATAAATCGGCTTGTGCAAGATTTTCATTTGCATAATTGAACATATCTTCGCGTGTCCAGCCTTCCGGTACAAAGCTGACACCGCGTTCGCGGTCTTCGTCCAGATTGCGCAGCATATTGACGGCCTGCAGACCGCGTCCGAAACCGATAGCAAGCTGCGGATCTGTTTCTGTATTGTCATGCCATTTCCAAAGATCGGACAGCATCGTTCCGACTAGTCCCGCGACGTAATACGTATAATCATCGAGGTCTTCGCGAGTGCGGATGACAAACTTCCGGTCTACCCATTTAGCCATTCCTTCCGCCATTTCCGCTGTCGATTCCAAGACTTTGGGTGCGATTTCAGGCGGGCAGACGCTGATCCAATCGGCCAGTCGGAGACTGACTTCCGGCAGCATGTGCTTATAAGGTTTAAGCATCGCTTCATAAGCTTCCCGGTCGAACGGCAAGTGAAGCATCTTGCTGGTTTCCCTTAGTAGCCTGCTTTTAACTTCATCTTCCAGTTCCGGATGATCTTCGAGTTCATCGATTGCGCGCATGCAAAGGTAAGCTGAGCCCACAGTCTTTTTTAGAACGGGTTCCAAAAAGCTGATGGGTATGAAGAAGGTACGGCTCGTTTCTTTCAGCATGACCATTGACTCTTTTTGCAGATTCGCAACTTTACTCATCTCAAATTCCTCCTTTTCGCTTGGATAGTCCATCGTGCATTTATGTATATATGTATATTCTCTTGGCGTCAGCCATTCCTCAGAATGAAATTGCCTTCCCTTTAAATATAAACCATCTGGCGGAAAAAACAAATGATAATACGGTATTGGCACTGAGCAGAAAGAAAAATCCCTTTCCAAAACACGAGGTTTGGAAAGGGGAGGTTATTCCGGATGGAAATGGGTCCAGGCTTCTTGAATGCCTCCGGCACACGCTTTCGAGGCTCTAAAAATCATTGTGCTTGCCGGGGAGTCCAGCAATTCCGGCTGCGCATTGCCAACCATTACAGATGGATGGCCTAAAGTCAGCATTTCTTTATCATTGCCCGAATCACCAGCTACAAGTATTTTGGCTTCGCGAGCACTGAATTTATCAAGGATGTATTCAAGTGCTGTTCCTTTGCCGCTGCCAGCTGGAAGGATATCGAGGTCACGTCCGCCGCTGAATATCAGCTTATGTGGAATCCCTGCTTCACTGAGACGTGTTTCAAAGGCTGTTACAATCCGGCTGTCTTCCGCGTAATAGGAACAGCGATTAGTAACCGGTAAATCCTGTTTCCGCAAACCATCAATAGTGGCTGCTAGCTTATCAATTGCTTCAGGCTGCCATTGTCCCAGCATCTTCTTTTCCCATTCCAGGTCTTTTTCGAACGAATTCCCAAAACGAATTTCTGTGCCGACATCTGTAATCAGCACATCAGGAGCTGGTAAATTTTCTTCTTCAATCAACGACATTGCCGAATGGTAATGCCGTCCGGTGATGTAGATAAAGGAAACATCGAATTCCTGTCTATCGTAAAACTTCAAAAGTTCATCGAGTCCTTCACGATCACCGACGAACGTTCCATCCAAATCGGTTGCCAACAAATGTGTTGCTTTGTGCACTGCTTACCACCTCATACATTTTCATTACTCTTTCCGAAATTGACGGCCAATGGAAATCTTTTTTAGCCAACTCTACAGCCTGTCTACTGAGTTTCTGGGCAAGAAGGGAGTTGATAGAAATAACTTCCATTGCAACTGCCAGATCGACTGCATTTTTTGTTTCCACGAGAAGTCCGGTAACACCATCTTGAACGACATTTTTAAGTCCGCCTATATTTGAAGCGATAACCGGGCTTCCGCAAGCTTGTGCTTCCGCCGCTACCATTCCGAAAGATTCATAGAAACTTGGAACGATGGTCGCCGTAGCAGAGTTGAAGAGCAGCGCCAGTTCTTCCTGTGACTTAGGACCAAGAAAATCCACATGATCTTCTATTCCGCGTAACGCTTTGCGGATTTTATGATTTTTTGGAAGGTTCGTTACAGAATCAATTGCATCCGGTTCGCCTCCAGCGAGCACAAGACGGGGACGATACGTATCTGTCGTCTTTTCGGCGAGCAATTTAAATGCGTTCAGCAAGGTGAAAATACCTTTGGTTTCTTCTAATCTTCCAGCGAAAACGAATAGAGGGCTTGAGTAGCCAAGTTTTTTGCGAATATGGGTCCGGCTTCCGCGTACTTTAAACGCTTCGTCAACACCAATGGGGATTACGCTGATGGGAGAAGGAGAGTCGACATTCTTTTTAATCAAATGCTTTTCACTGTTCGTCGTAGCTAACACCTGGTCGGCTCTTTGCAATATCTCAGTTTCAGCCTCAGTACGACGCTCATCTTCAATTCCTGTGGCTTCCTCTTTTGCCCAGCCAAGGGAATGGGAAGTATGAATGAATGGCAGGTTGAACTCGTCCTTCAATTTTATCCCGATTAATCCTGACAGCCAGTAATGGGTATGGACGATATCATATGTTTCAAGGGGAAGTGTCTCTTTCATTTCTTTATAAAATGCGGAAAGCATTGAATGCATTTCGTTTTTTGAGACAAATCCTTTGTATCCGGCTTCTATGCGGATTACACGGCACGCGTTTCCGAATTCTTCGATGCGGGGTGCAGATTCTTCACACCAATGTGTGACGACGTCCACCTGCAGACCTTTATCCTCCAGCGCAAGTGCCAATTGTTTTACGTAATTATTTTGGCCTCCGGCTTGCTTACCGCCCAACTTTGCCAATGGATCTCCATGATCCGAAACAAACAGCACTTTCTTAATCATCGAGTTCATCTCCGTTTCTATATTCATAAATCATTAACTAAAAAAATTGGGACTACGGTTAATGTATACCCCAAGATTTGGGACTATAAACATTAAATCTGAAAATTAATATATTTGTAAATACTTGGGGATCAGCACAAAAAACGCCAGTAGATACTGGCGCTTAGTGGCTGGTGTTAAAAGTTTTTAAATCACTTAATTTCCAAAAGAGGTGAACTTAATTATCAACAAACTTGCCGTGGGAAGGCACTGCTTTCTCCTGGAAATTTTTCGCCAGGTCGACAAGCCCTTTCGCCAGCGCTGAACCATGGATTGGTTTGCCATGGCCGGTTACAGCAATGGACGGCTGCAAATCTGTAAGCTTCACGACAGATTCCCATGCTGCACGCCAGTCCGTAGTCAAATAAACCGGAGGACCGCAAACTTCTTTTTTCTGGGTCAGCACTTTATAGAGGGAATCCTGTTTGACAGTTACAAAAGCATCGCCTGCAATCAGCAATTTGCCCGCTTTGCGGAACAATGAAACATGTCCCGCCGAATGGCCGGGAGTGTGAATCCATTGCCAGCCGGGCATGCCGGGAACAGAACCGTCTGCTGGAAGTTCTTTAAGGTGAGCGGAAATATCGATTGCTTCCGCAGGGAATGCTTTTGAAATCTTCGCGACCATTCCGCCTTCTACTGAGGAATCGGGTTGCGGATAATCCGTGATGCCTTTTAAATAGCTGAACTCCAGTGGGTGCGCGTAAACGGGCACTGGATATTTTTCAAGGATATCGATAATGCTGCCGACATGGTCGAAGTGGCCGTGCGTTAAAATGATGGCTTTCAAATTATGATCCGGGCCAAAACGGTTTTCGGCTTCCTGAAGAATTTTATTGGCAGAGCGCGGCATCCCGGCATCCACCAGAATATAATCATTGCTTACATGAGGATCACCGATAAAGAAGAGATTGACGATCTGGTTGGTGTAACAATAAACATCCGGGGCAACTTCCACTCCGGAGCCGCTTTTAACGGAAGTCATCGGCAAGATGGCTTCAGTGCTTTTGCTTTTTTCCATTGCTAGTTCCTCCTGTTCTCGTATCGTTTCTATTTCTTGCTTTACCCCGAAATACAGAAAATGAATCAGGAAGGCACAGTTTCCGGTGAAGTTGAGTCTCTTGCAGATGTGCTTTAGAATGAAATGCAGATGAAGCAGAAAAAAGGTGAAATTATGAAGTCATTGATTATTATAGGCGGAGGAATTCTGGGCGCGTCGACCGCATACGAAGCGGCCAAGGCAGGGGCGGAAGTGACTTTGGTGGATCGCGCAGATTCAGGGCAGGCGACGGGAGCAGCAGCTGGGATCGTTTGTCCATGGATTTCCCAGCGCCGCAATAAAGCCTGGTATCATCTGGCCAAAAGCGGCGCGAAATATTATCCGTCGCTGATAAAGGAATTGGAAGAACTCGGTGAAACAGATACGGGCTATAAGCAAGTGGGCATCGTCAGCATCCATGAAGACAGCAAACTGGATAAGATGGAAGCGAAAGCCCGCGAGCGAAAAGAAGATGCACCTGAAATGGGCGTCATCGAAAGGCTGGATGCCGAGCAGACTCAGGCATTATTTCCGCATGCAGGCAGTGAATATGGCTCTCTGTATGTCAGCGGAGCGGCCAGAGTCGATGGCAGAGCTGTTCGGGATGCGCTCGTCAGCGCCGCCAGAAAACTGGGCGCTGAAATTATCGCAGGCGATGCGGAGCTGATTGTTGAAAACGAAAAAGTGATCGGAGTAAAAACAGGGCAGCAGGAAATATACGCTGACAGCATTGTTTCAGCGGGAGGCGCTTGGGCGCCTGAATTATTCGGAGCCCTTGGACTGGAGATGGATGTGGTGCCGCAAAAAGCGCAGATTCTCCAATTGCAGCTTGAAGAAACTGCGACTGGCGATTGGCCGGTGGCGATGGTGCCGTTCGGACAATATATCGTTCCGTTTGCGAATGGCCGCATTATTGCGGGAGCAACGCATGAAAATAACGCTGGTTTTGACACTAAATTGACTGCAGGAGGCATCCATCACATTCTTGATAAAGTGCTGGATGTGGTTCCGGGCTTGGGTGCTGCTGAATTGACAGGAGCGAGCACCGGATTTAGGCCATCGACTTTAAGTGCTTTGCCGTTTATCGGCCAGGTGCCGGGACACGAAAATCTTTTCGCCGCGAATGCGCTGGGTTCTTCAGGGCTGACGGCCGGGCCGTTTCTTGGCGCGCAACTGGCTAAGATAGCGATGGGGATTTCACCGGATATCGATTTGGATGATTATGCGATTGATCAGGTCTTCCAGAAAATATAGAAAGGGGAGAAACGAGTGTATTGGTGTAAAATTGCCCGCACTGCGGCTGAGTATGAAAAAATAGCGAAATTGAATTACACCACATTTGTGGAAGAGATTCCTCAGCACGAAGCCCATGAATCTGAAACTCGAGTGGATCCTTTCCATGAACAGAATACATATCTGATCGTATTGTCCGATGAGGAACTGGTGGGCATGATCGCCGTTCGCTCCGATCGGCCGTTCTCCTTGGACCGAAAAATAGGGAGAGTGGAAGAACATCTCGATCAGCCCGGTAAACTTTGCGAAATCAGACTGCTCGCTGTACGGAAAGAACATCGCAATGGACGGGTCTTTTTCTTGCTGGCGCGGGCTCTGTCCGATTATTGCTGTGAAGAAGGATTTGATGCCGCTGTAATTTCTGGCACGGTCCGCGAATTAAAACTGTATGGACAAATTGGCTTCCGTCAATTTGCGGAACCAGTTGGCAGCGGGGATGCGGTTTTTATTCCGATGATTACAACACGCGCTGATTATGCGGAGTCTGTAGCTGCGCGCCTGCAAGCGAAGCGGCGATTATTTTTGCCTGGTCCGCTGAAGCTTACTGAAGAATTGGCGCGCCCCTTCACCGAAGAAGCGATGTCGCACAGGTCTTCAACCTTCCAGGCGATTTATCAGGAAGTGAAAGATAAATTGCGCGTTATGTCCGGTGCTTCTCCGTATTTGCTGTCAGGGAGCGGCACCTTAGCCAATGAGGCGATGCTTGCGCAGATTTCCCGGTTGAATGAGCGCGGCTTAATCCTCACCAATGGAGAATTCGGCGAACGCCTGATCAAACAGGCGAAGCGCTGGCAGCTTGAATTCGACAGTGTGGAAAATCAATGGGGAGAAAAGTTTTCCGGGAGTGCCATCAACGAGTTAATGAAAAGCGGGCAATACGGCTGGCTGTTGATGGTCCACGGCGAAACATCGACCGGCATGGTGAATAATTTCGAAGCGATAGGCGAGTTGTGCGGAAAAAACAACGTTAAATTTTGCGTTGATTGCATCAGCAGTTTTGGGGCTATTCCATTTTCGCTGGAAGGTTGCTGGCTGGCGACGGCGACCAGCGGAAAAGCAGTCGGCACAATGAGCGGACTCGCTATCGTATTTGCCAATCATCAAATAACGGAAGACCACTCATTGCCAAGCTATCTTGATCTTGGGTTGTATCAGCGTGATATTCCTTTTACTTTGCCTTACAGCTTGCTGAAAAGTTTTGGCAAAGCCCTGAAACAATATCCGGTACGTTATCAATTGCTGCAGGAGCGGTTCGAAGTGGTTAAAAAGGAAATCAACGACTGGCCTTTAGTAGCAGAAGGTTTTCCCACGGCAATCTCATTCAAGACTGTTGATCAATTCGAGAAATTTCCGCAGGACGCGCATTTATCGGGATATGAACTCCACGCACAAAGCGGCTACCTGCGCCGGCGCGGCATCTTTCAGATTTCCTGTATCCAGCCAGACTTTGAAAAAGACTGGGCAGCGCTGCAGAAATTCTTCACACTCTATTTCAATTATCAGAAGGAATGACAAAACCCGCCAATCGGCGGGTTTTATTTTGAAGTTATTTCATTATATACGTCCATGATGAATTTCTTATACGGAAGGTCGGGCATTGGTTCTATGTTTTCCTTGGCGATTTTTGCATGTTCGAGAGCAGCTTGGTGGTCGCCCAGTTTTTCATGGACCAAAGCCAGATATGCATCTTTTTCATAATGCATGGACAAATCATAAGGGTGGTGCAAAAACTCCCAAGTTTTGTGTTTCTTAAGCCAAGTGAGCGCTTCTTCGAATTCACCCAAGCCGTATAAAGCTTTTCCTTTTTCAAGTGTAAACAAAAAAGTGGTAATCTCTTCGTGTTTCGCTAAATTATGATCGATTATTTCGTTGGCTTTCTCAAACTCATGGGCGACAGAATTTAAATAATGAATTTCAATCGCATCTGAAAAAGCTTCCATATCTTCATCGTCCAAAAAGTTGGCGAATAAGCGCAGCTTTTCACAAAAATAGTCTTTTCTTTCGATATCCTGATCCAATACAGCCTGAAAACCAGCGAGCCGGTAAAGACTGTCAATCCGATAAAAAACCTGCTGTTCTTTTGAATAGTCGATTGCATTCTGCATGATTCGCGAAGCGTTAATGCCATCTCCAATCGCGGAATAAAGAATCGACTCATAATAATCGAAATCCAATTTTTTCAATGGATCCAAAACTCCAGCTCGTTCTTCAAAAATCTTACGTGACTCCTGAATCATCGTAAGCGCTTCAGCGTAACGGTGCTCGGTGAAACTCGTCATTGCACGGAAGATATGGATTTCTGCGCTTTGATTGATCATATGCAGCCCTTCATATATTTCTTCCGCCTTTTTTAGACTGGACTGCCATCCGTCGATTTTGGCGTGATAGCTGCAACGGCTGTAAATTTCAAGAAGTCTTGCTGATTCATACCGGAAAGGAAGCTTCTCCTTATAAGGCTGTATTTTCAAAACAATGGATTCATATTCTTTAATAAGATCTTTGCTCATGACATCTACTTTATAAAGTTCTTCGACTTCCTGAAGCAATTTCCGTATTTCCCCCGTCGAAAATTCTTCAAGCAGTTCATTTTTATCGACACCTAATTGTTCTGCTATATACGCCAAACTCTCCATGGAAGGGTTGGCTTTATTATTTTCTATAAGGCTGAGCATTCCTTTGGTCAGTTCTTCGCCGGCCAAAGCCTGTAATGTCAGGCCTCTTTCTTTCCGTAATTTCCTTATGCGCTCACCTAATGAAGCCATGTCATCACCTGCTTTTCAGTATGGTTTAATTATATTAAACTTTTGCTTGCATTGCCAGAAGGAGCGTGATATATTTTGTTTAATTAAATTAAACTTTTGGAGTGGAGAGTGAAAGAAATGAGTGAAGCAGCGAAGATCGGCAAGGCTACTTATCATTTGTACACGTTTACCATCAGCAAGCTTATCTCAACGTTCGGCAGTTCCGTTTACGCGTTTGGCATCAGTTTATATGTACTTGCGCTCACCGGTTCAGCCGCCAATTTTGCGCTTAATTTGATTTGCAGCATCTTACCGAGAACGCTGCTTGCGCCATTTGCCGGATATATCGCGGATAATTACTCGAAGAAAATGATTGTCATTTTAGCGCAGCTGGCCAGTGCTTTATCAGTTGGCGGGTTGTTGGTCTACAGCATCTATGCGGGATTATCGCTGCCGGCCATCTATACGACCACTGCGCTTATTTCCGTCAGTTCCATGTTCGCCAGTGTGACCTTTTCTTCTTCCATCGCGAACCTGATCGATACTGACCGTATACAAAAAGCGATGGGCTTTAATCAATCAGCCATCGCAATTGCCACAATCGGCGGGCCGGTTGTCGGCGGAATATTATTTGGCTTCGTTTCAATGAATGTTTTTCTGATTATCCAGGTGGCCGCTTATTTATTGGCTGTTGCTCTTGAATCGACGATGAACTTCAAGCTGTTTACGAATCGAGTCGCCGAAACTGTTGAAGATGCGAAAAAATCAATGGTTGCGGGAATGAAGGAAGGCTTTGCCTATTTAAGATCGAACCGGGTTGTCATGGTAATTGTGACGGTTGCTGTCGGCATCAATTTCTTTTTTTCCGCATTAATGATCGGACTGCCGTTTATCGCGGTCCAGGAATTGAACATCGAAGCGACGCATTTTGGCTTTATCGAGGCGATGATTGCAGTAGGGATGCTGTTGGCATCCATTTACTTCTCCGTAGGGAAAGAAGTGAAATTTCCATTGCGCTTTTCAAAAAGAGGGATTCTGGTAATGTCGGTTCTCCTTGCAGGACTGGCATTGCCATTGATGATTGACTTATCATACACCGGTTCAGTCGTTTTCTTTCTGGTGCTGATGCTGGTTTTTGGTGTCACAAATGTATTCGTCAATACACCAATCGGCGTCATGATGCAAAAAGATGTCGAAGAAGAATACCGGGGACGTGTTTTTGGGATTTTGGAGTCCATGGCGATGGCGATGATGCCGCTTGGCTATCTGATATTCGGCTTGTTATATGATGCTGTACCCGCTGAGTATGTCGTTATCGGCAGCAGCCTTTGTCTGGTGGTGTTGACGAGTTTCTTAATGCGCCCATCCGTTTTGAAACAAGCCCATCCTGAACTGGATCAAAATTTTATCCCAGTTAATCCGGAACTGCAGAAATAAAAATGCGGGTGCTCTATTGAGGAGGTTCAGCCAGGTTTATGATTATCCAAAAGGGGAAAATCCACAAGGACATATAAATCTGGAAAGGATGATTCTGAATGGATAAGGATAAGCCGAAAAAAGTTCCCGGTCAGGAGCAGGAACGCCAACCGGGATTTGAATCAGAAATGGATCCTGCACCTGATTTCGCCAAAAATCTAGCCGGTAAAGCACAGCGTTTACCAGATAAAAAAGCGATGATCACAGGCGGAGACAGCGGCATTGGCCGTGCAGTAGCGATTGCATACGCCAAAGAAGGAGCCGACGTTGCCGTTCTTTATCTGGATGAGCATGAAGATGCGGAAGAAACGAAACGATTGATAGAACAGGAAGGGCGGAAATGCATACTGATTGCCGGGGATGTCGGAGATGAGTCTTTCTGCAAAGAAAGTGTGCAAAAAGTAGTGGATGAATTCGGGGGGCTGGATATCCTTGTGAATAATGCAGCCGAACAGCATATGCAGACTTCGTTGAAGGATATTACAGCTGAACAAATGGAACGCACTTTCCGCACGAATGTTTTCAGTATGTTCTATTTGACGAAAGCGGCACTTGAACATATGAAGCGCGGTGCCTCCATCATCAATACCACGTCGATCACCGCCTTCCGGGGAGAGCCGACATTGATCGATTACTCATCAACAAAAGGTGCGATTCTGGCATTCACCCGCGCTTTATCGGGGTCACTGGCGGAAGAAGGCATCCGTGTCAATGGCGTGGCGCCAGGTCCTATCTGGACGCCGCTCATTCCGGCATCGTTCCCTGCTGATAAAGTTGAAGGCTTCGGAAGCCAGACACCGCTTGGGCGCCCGGGTCAACCGGACGAACTGGCGCCAGGGTATGTCTACCTTGCATCCGACGATTCTTCTTATGTAACAGGACAGGTTCTGCACATTAACGGCGGAACATCCTATTAATAAAGATAGAAAAAGCAAGCACCCTGTTAGGCAGGTGTGCTTGCTTTTTCTGATGCGGTTTTAGAAGAACCGCGGTAAAGGACGATCAACAGGATGCTGGCAATCGCTAACGCACCGGATAAATAATAGATGGCGCCTGCTTGCATCGTTAACAGCCAAGTGAAGAACAAAGGACCGATGATGCGCCCCATATTGTCCATCGAATAGGTCATTCCTGCAGCTGTTCCATATTTCCCGCCGGATTCTTTCGACGTCAATGAAACGAGTGCGGTACGGGCAAGCGCATTTCCGGCTGTGAATATACTTAAGGCGACCCCTGCAAAAATCAGGCTTGTTGTAAAAGGTAAAAGCAGCAAACCGGCAGCTGTAACGATTTGGGCTCCGATAATCCACTTTGTTTCAGCGCCGTCTTTTATTTTGCGGACAACGCCGCCCTGAATCGCGGCGTCAACAAAACCGCTGGCCATGAAAAGATAGCCGAGCTGCAGAGGGGTGATTTCAATCTGGTCAATTTGGAAAAGCTGGAAAGTCGACTCCAGACCTGCCAGAAGGAAAGTCACCATAAACGACATCAGGAATAAATAGCGGATCCGGAATTGCCATAGAGTGCTTGCCCCTTTCGGGAGAATAGCGCGTTTTGTCGCTTCGCCCTGCCGGACAGGTTCTTTCAATATAAAACTTGCGTAGACCATCAGAAGCAAAATCAGCACAGCGGAAACTGTGAACGGCAAGGACAGTGAAATTGCCCCCAGCAAACCTCCGATTGCCGGTCCGAAAATGAATCCAAGGCCAATCGACATTCCAAGGAAGCCCATGTATTTATTGCGTTCTTCATCAGTTGTTATATCTGCCACATACCCAGTCACCGCTGTATACAGGGCACCGGAAAATAGTCCGCCGACAATTCGTGACATGTACAAAAGCATAAGGTTATCCAAAAACAGCGAGAACAGGAAAAAGCTCAAGCTGAATCCGGCGAGCCCGGTCAAAATCAATTTTTTCCTGCCGGTGCGGTCTGACAGCTTCCCCCATAATGGCGCAGTGAAAAAGGATGAGAGCGCGTAAATGGTTATCAGGCCGCCGACATGGATTTCGCTGTAACCTTGCTGGACGATTACTTCGGGCAGAATCGGAATGATAATACCGAATCCGAGATACACGAAAAACTGGACTGACATCAGCAACAAAATAGTTTTCTTCATAAAATAATTTCCCGCTTTCTAAAAAGGCTGTGCTTTCAGTTTACTCCTGTTCGCTGAGAAGGTAAATGAAGGAATAGAGCCGGCATATCAAATGCTTCTTCTGATACTGTCATTAGATGAACCAGCAGATTTACAATATTGCAACTTTGTAATGAAAATGAAAAGTTTAAAAGCTCGAAAAGATGGTATTATATACATAGACACAGAAAAGTCAACTATTTACCTGTTTAGATGAATCTATTTTGGAGTTACATACGTTATTATAAATGAATGACTACGGAGAGGTGATATGGATGGCGAAGGAAGCAGAGGTTCGCAATATTGTTTCAAATTTATCGAAACTTGGAATCCAAGCAAAAATCACTAAATCACGCACCGAATTATTGAAAGCACTTGCATTACCACAACCCCCGCAAACACAATCTTGATATGAAATGCGTAAGCGCCTGTTCAGCTCTGAAAGGCATAAGACGAACCAGCGAAGTGGCGTTCTTTGCCACGCAGCTGGGGTGGGTTATGACCCGAAGAGCTAGGTGCTGGAGTCTGGACTAAAGAAAAGCGGAAGCGCCTGTTCAGCTCTGAAAGGCATAAGACGAACCAGCGAAGTGGCGTTCTTTGCCACGCAGCTGGGGTGGCTTATGACCCGAAGAGCTAGGTGCTGGAGTCTGGACAGGGAACCTCCCTTTCCAAAGCTTTTTTGATTGAAAAAAATTATTTGTTATTTATCTATATATAAAAACTCCGACGCGAGCAGCGTCGGAGTTTTTATTGGTCTTCTTTATCATTGCCGAACATATAAGTTTTGTGGTGAAACTTCATACTGAAGACAATTCCGATTGCCAGCATATTCCCGATCAGTGAACTGCCGCCATAACTGATGAATGGCAACGGGATACCGGTAATCGGCAATAACTGGATGGTCATTCCGATGTTTTGGAACACGTGGAACGTCACCATAGCGATAATCCCCGCGCACACGTAAGTGCTGAAAGTGTCCTTCAATTGAAGAGTAATCTTCGTCAGGTGGTAAATCAGCATAAAGAACAGGATGATTACGGCGCTGGCGCCGATAAAGCCGAAGTCCTCGGAAATAACGGTAAAGATGAAATCGGTATGATTCTCCGGTACGTAAACTTCGCGCCCCTGGTAGCCTTTTCCGAAAACTTCGCCTGAACCGATGGCATTCATAGCGGCAATCAGGTTATAGCCTTCCCCGTCCGCGTACGAGTAAGGATCGAGCCACGTATAAATACGGGCAAAGGCGTATCGTTGGATACCGAATGTATTTGTTAAAAATTCCTGCATATTGATGGTCATCCATAACAAGGTCGCGCCGATAACAGCGACTCCGCCGAAACTCGGCAGGATGATTTTCCACGAAATGCCCGCTACCACAATGATTGCCAGCGTAATAGCGATAAATACAAGAGCTGTACCCATATCGGGCTGCTGTAGGATGAAGGCCAATGGAATCAGGAGGAAAAATCCTATTTTCCCCAATAAAAACAAATCGGTTTTAATTGTTTTCAAGGCGTTATTCTCGTGATGGGCTGAAATCATTTTTGCCAAAGCAAGTATATAGAAGGTTTTCATGAATTCAGCCGGCTGGATATTAACGAAGGGGGTATGGAACCAAGCTTTCGCGCCGTTTACCGGTTCGCCGATCTGACCTGGCCCTGCTGGTGCAATCATCAAAAGGATCAGTAAAAGAATACCGAAGCCGTAAAGGTAATAAGCCATTTTCTTGTATTGTTCCGGGTCGAAATACATTAAGACCCCGATCATGCCGATGGAAATTATATAGAACAACCCTTGACGGGGTACAAAATTAACAGCGTATTGTCCTGAAGTCTGTGCGGAAGAAATCGCGATCAGACTGACAATGAAAAAAAGGAATAATATGAAAGCGAGCGACCAGTCGATCCGGTCGGCAAAGCTTTTATTTGTCTGCATTTAGATTCACCTGTACTTTTTTATTATTGAGAGTCGATTTACATTATAACTTATTCTTACAGTTTATGCGCATTACAAAAGTAATGACGCCGCTCAAGCTTAGATGTTTCATATTTAATATGGCTACCCGTATAATAAGGGAAGAATGGAGTGAAGGAAATGGTGAAGAAAGTGAATAATACAGAACATTATGTTCAGCATCTTTACATCTATTTAAACGATGCTGACCAATTTGCCTTGTTCAGTGGCCTGACCTTCGCCCAGTTTATGGACGCTACCCGGATGCCCAAGAATCTGCTGCTGCTGAAGCATTCCTATCCGGATGCTTCATATAATATGCATACTCAAATGGAGTTTGCTGCTCAGGAGGAATTTCCGGAACTGCGCAAGTCCCGGACCGCAAAAACAGGTGAATTTTGCTGGATTGATTTCCGCAGTGAAAAACAAGTCAATTCTCTGACCCCGCAGGAACAAGCTGAACTTTTATATATAGGCCATAAGAAAGAACCGATGCGGCCGCCTTTTTATTCAACTTTATTAAATGATTTTGTTTATTTATCGAGTGAAGAAGAACAGACAACCAAAATCTATTTCCGTAATCTGGAGCGCTTGAACGAATTGGTCGGGAATTATTTTATCCAATCGATTCGCCGCGAAGCCCATGGCCAGAATTTTTGGCGGCGCAAATCGAAAGACATGATCCCGGATTTGCCGGCTGATATCCTAAAGGAAATGAAGGGATATTACCGGGAAGGAATCTTGATTTCGCTCGCCGATCCCGAAAAAACCAAGAACACGGTGGAGCTGCATATCCGCCAGATTGAAGAGGTCTCTTTCATGGATGATTTCTGGTCGGATATTAATGAGTACACCAAGCAAAAGGTTGAGCGGAAAGTGATATATGACCGCAAACTCAAACAATGGAAATAAAATGAATGTCCAGGTGCTGTCGATCAACATCGGCAGCTTTTTCATTTTCCTGAAGTGTGAATTCTTTCAAATTACGATGGCGCTGCATTAATTCATATAGAAGAAAACCGGACAATAAAATGACGGATTATTTCAATCCATACGGGAAAAAATTTTTCGTCTAATCCTGTTCGTGATAAACTAAAGCATATTGGAAAACGAAATGAGGTTTATTGGGATGAAAAAAAGAATCGGTTTATTATATGGCGGTAAATCCGCAGAACATGAAGTTTCCCTTTCGACGGCACAGGCGGTAACGAAAGCCTTGAATTTTGAAAAATACGAAGTATATCCGGTTTACATTACTCAGGAAGGGGAATGGCGTAAAGGCGCTTCCCTTGAAGGACCGGCAGGAAGCATCGAGCAATTGCAGCTGGAACAAGGAGGCTCGGCACCTAACGATATCTCCGGATTTCTCCCGGCAGAGCCTGAAAAAGGGCTTGATGTCATCATTCCGCTTCTTCACGGACCAAACGGCGAAGACGGAACAGTGCAAGGCATGCTTGAAGTGATGAACCTTCCATATGTCGGAAATGGTGTTTTGGCTTCTTCTGCCGGCATGGACAAAGTGGTTATGAAGCAATTATTCGAGATCGCTGGTTTGAAACAAACGCCTTACGTGTATTTTATAAGAAGAGAGTGGAAAAACAGCCAGACGGAATTAGTGGCTAAGATTGCGTCTGAACTGGCTTGGCCGGTGTTTGTGAAACCCGCGAATCTGGGTTCGAGCGTAGGCATCAATAAAGCCGAAAACGAAGAGGAATTGATTGCGGCAATTGACGAAGCTTTGAAATTCGACCGTAAAATCGTCGTTGAACAGGGTGTCGTTGCACGCGAAATTGAAATCGGCGTCCTTGGCAACGATGCACCGGAATGTTCAGTTGCCGGTGAGATCAAACCTTTAAAAGCATTCTATGATTACCAGGCAAAATATAAAGACGGCAATACGGCGATGATCATTCCGGCGGAACTTCCGGAAGAAGTCTACGAACAATTGGTGGAATCGGCCAAGAAGGCATTCAAGATCCTGGATTGTTCAGGTCTCGTGCGCGCAGACTTTTTTGTGACAGCTGACAACGATATTTTGATCAACGAAGTCAATACCCTTCCAGGATTTACGCCATTCAGCATGTTCCCGTTGTTATGGGAAAACACCGGACTGGCATACCCGGATTTGATTGAAAAACTGATTGATCTTGCCATAGAACGTTATGAGGAAAAACAATTACTACAAGTAAAAATGGATTGAGTGGAGAAACCTAATGAAAAAGACGATAGAACAAGTAGCCAAGTGGCTGGATGTTAAAACGAATTTAAAAGGCATTGAAATCACCGGCGTATCGATCAATACCCGAACGCTTAAAACAGGGGATCTTTTTGTGCCGTTTCGTGGAGAAAAAGTCAATGGCCATCAATATGTGCGCCATGCAATTGAAGCAGGGGCGGCTGCGGCTCTTTGGCAAAGCGATGAACCTTCACCACCGGATGATCTGCCAATTCTGCTTGTCGACGACTGCCAAAAAGCGCTGCAGGAAATGGCGCGGGCCTACCGTGATGAACTGCCTGTTACCGTTATCGGTATAACGGGTTCAAACGGCAAGACTTCGACTAAGGACTTAGTGGCAAGCGTGCTGAAGCCTTATTTCAAGGTGCAGAAAACCCAAGGCAATTTCAATAATGAACTGGGTTTGCCGCTTACGATCCTGTCGCTCGAGGAAGATACGAAGTTTGCTGTCCTTGAAATGGGGATGAGCGGTTATGGCCAGATCGAATTCTTATCGGAATTGGCGCGGCCGGATTATGCGGTCATCACCAATATCGGTGAGGCGCATATGCAGGACCTTGGATCACGTGAAGGAATCGCCCAGGCGAAATTCGAAATTACAGCCGGCCTCGAAACTCACGGCAAATTGTTCTATGACGGTGACGAACCGTTGCTGAAACCTTTTGTTGAAGATTTCCCGCAAGCTGTTTCATTCGGCTTTGATGATAACAACGAATTGACGGTGACGGATATCCGCGCAACCGAAAACGGCAGCACTTTCATGGTCAGCGGCATTATCGACGCCACCTTCACCATTCCGGTTCTTGGCCAACATCAGGTGAAAAATACTTTGTCGGCGATTTTAATAGCGCTGGAGGCAGGATTAACGGAAGAAGATATTCGGAAATCCCTCAAAGACGCAGCTTTGACTGATATGCGCATGCAGATGATTCCCGCGAAAAGTGGAGCAACATTCATCAATGACGCCTATAATGCTGCGCCTTCTTCCATGAAAGCGGCATTGAACTTCATCCGTGAAACGACGATGAAAGATGATAAATGGGTTGTGCTCGGCGATATGCTGGAACTTGGCGATCAGGAGCAGGAATACCATGAAGCGATTGCAAAATCCATCAATTCGGATATTAACGGCGTCTGCTTATATGGTCCGCGAATGGAATGGCTTTATACTAAACTTCAGGATACGTTTGAAGGGAAGCTGATCTGGAGCAAAGATGAATACCAGCCGATTATTGATTTTCTCGACAAATCAATATCTGCGAAATCTGTCATTTTAGTGAAAGGGTCGCGTGGTATGGCTCTTGAGAACATCATCGAACCCTTTATCGGAAACTGATTGAAAGAAGGAAGCACTTTGAAAATCGGAGTATTAATGATCCATGGTTTCACCGGAGGGCCTTTTGAAGTGCAGCCGTTTGCTGATTATATAGAAGAAAAAACGGATTGGGTGGTAAAAATCCCTACTCTTCCGGGCCATGGAGAAAGTCTCGATCTCCGCAATAAATCTGCGGAATCGTGGATGATGGCAGCTGAACTGGCTTTAAAGGAATTGAAGAAGCAGACCGACCGGGTGATGATTGTCGGCTTTTCAATGGGCGGCCTGATTGCCATGTATTTGGCGATGCGCTATAAAATTGAAAAAATCGTTTTGTTGAGCGCAGCTGTGAAATACATCAGCGCTGGCCAAATGCTGGAGGAAATCCGGCTGGCTGCTGCTGATGCCGTCAAAGGACAGATTGCACAGAATCCGTTATTTCATTTGTATGAATATAAATTATTGAACACCCCGGTAAGTTCGGCTTTTGAATTTTTACGGGTAGTGAAGATGGTCGAACCATACTACGACAAATTGACGCTTCCGGTTTGCATCGTGCAGGGGAAGAAAGATGGCATCGTGCCCGTGAGCGCCGCGGAACATATATACAATCAAATCGGTTCTGTGGAAAAAGAAATCTTTCATTCCGACAACGGTAAACACCTCATATGCTACAGCGACGATTGCGAAGAATGGTTTGCCCATGTTTTGGCTTTTATGGCAAAAGCACATGAATAAACTGATTAATGGAACCTTTGCGTATTGATTGCAAGTGCCTATGAAGCGTGTTATTCTATTTAGAGCAATGGATACATTTTTGAAGCACTCTTCCCTGTGAAGAGTATTTTTTTGAGCAAAACGGTTTGTTCTATATTTTGGGCATGAAACACCCGCCGATCAGACCGCTCGGCAAAGCCCGAGCTTTTTCTGTTCACACATCCCTCTGAACTTAAAACTACAGAGTATGATTTTCGACGTGAAACTTCCTCATAAAGGCTCGACCTTGTCACGAATTCATCTAAAATGTGTACCATTTGTAAATAAGATGAAGACAAAAGGAGATTGAAAAAATTTGGTTAAATTTTCAGAGTTAAATATCAGCGAAACAACTTTAAAGTCTGTAAGACGCATGGGGTTTGAAGAAGCAACACCAATCCAGGAAGGTACGATCCGTCTTGGTATGGAAGGCAAGGACATCATCGGCCAGGCACAGACAGGTACTGGTAAAACTACTGCCTTCGGTATTCCGTTGATTGAAAAAATCGACACTAAAGATGGTAACGTACAGGGATTGGTCATTGCACCAACTCGTGAACTCGCTATTCAGGTTTCTGAAGAGCTTTACAGACTCGGGCAGGATAAAAACGTACGTATTCTTTCCGTTTATGGCGGACAGGAAATCGGCCGTCAAATCCGCGCGCTTAAAAACCGCCCGCAAATTATCGTTGGTACGCCGGGACGTCTTTTGGACCATATCAACCGCCGCACGCTTAAACTCGACAATGTTAACACATTGATCCTTGATGAAGCGGACGAAATGTTGAACATGGGCTTCATCGAAGACATCCAAACAATCATGTCAAGTGTTCCTGAAACACGCCAGACATTATTGTTCTCAGCAACTATGCCGGATGCTATCCGCCGTATTGCAGAGAAATTCATGAAGACTCCAGAAATCGTTAAGATCAAATCAAAAGAAATGACAGTTGAAAACATCGAACAATTCTATGTTAAATCTGTTGAACGCGAAAAATTCGACGTTCTTTCACGCCTTTTGAATGTTCAGCAACCTGAACTTGCAATCATCTTCGGACGCACTAAGCGCCGGGTTGATGAGTTGGCTAAAGCTTTGAATATCCGCGGCTACGTAGCTGAAGGAATTCACGGTGACTTGAGCCAGGCAAAACGTATGTCTGTATTGAAGCAATTCAAAGCAGGCAAAGTCGATATTCTTGTTGCAACTGATGTAGCAGCCCGCGGACTTGATATCTCAGGCGTATCACATGTATACAACTTTGATATTCCTCAAGATCCGGAAAGCTATGTTCACCGTATCGGCCGTACTGGCCGTGCTGGTAAAAAAGGAGTCGCAGTCACGTTTGTTACACCACGTGAAATGGGCTACTTGACTATTGTTGAGCGCACAACTAAGAAAAAAATGGAAGCATTGGTACCACCGACTGCTGATGAAGCCGTACTTGGCCAAAAACGCGTCGCAATGGAACAATTGCTTGAAATGACAGATAAAAATAATCTTGGGGACTACCGCGAATTCGCAACGCAAATGCTTGAAAAGCATGATGCAGTTGACTTGATTGCAGCAGCTCTTAAAACATTGACGAAAGAACCGGAAGATGTTCCAGTTTCTATTTCTGAAGAGCGTCCATTGCCATCACGCGGTGGCGGAGGCTACAAAGGGAAATCTGGTGGATCACGCAGCGGAAGCGGCGGTGGCTATAAAGGCAACCGTTCTTCAGGCTCAGGCCGTCCGGCAAGCCGCGGCGCAAGCTCAGGCGCTAGCCGCCGCCGTGAAGGCGGATCTGGTGGAACTGGCGGAGGACGTCCAGGACGCACTCGCCGTCACGAATCTTAAGATCAACTTTCAAATAGCCCGTCAGCAGGAAACTGCTGGCGGGTTATTTTTTTGCATTAGGCTGGGCGCGCCTTCATTAAAATAAAACCTGCCGAATCTTTCCCGCTATTGAATCGTATAGAAGAATGTGAAAGACTGAAGATAAGAATATTGGAATGGGGAATCGGATATGAATAATCAGCCGAAAAACAGGATATCAAGAAAAGGGCTAACAGTTTGGCGGCTTTACGGAATCATTGAAACTGCTGTTCTCGCAATATTGGCAGGAGGTGCAGCGGCACTTACTTATTTCTTTGAATGGCCGGTTTGGCTATATGCCATTTATGGTGGAGTAATTTTACTGTTTGCTTTTCTGTTGATTTACTTATTTCCAAAAATCCGTTGGCAGCGCTGGCGTTATGAAGTGCGGGAGCAGGAAATCGAATTGCAGCATGGTCTCTTCATCGTTACGCGCACATTGGTTCCAATGGTTCGTGTGCAGCATGTGGACACGGAGCAGGGACCGATTCTCCGGCGTTATGATTTAGCTGAAATTTCCATTTCGACAGCTGCGACTACACATACCATTCCGGCTTTGATTACCGCTGAAGCTGATGAGCTAAGAGGCATGATTTCGGCGCTGGCAAGGGTGGCGGAAGATGATGTCTGATATTCGCTATAAACTCCACCCGGTTTCCGCTTTTATTAATTTCATGAAAAGCCTGAAGGAATTAATTATTCCCTTTATCGTAATTTTTGGTGTCAACATTTTTAGGGATGGCGGCATCAGCGCTATGTTCAATCAGGGATGGCTCGGCTTGTTGCCATTGTTGATCGGTTTGGTGGTTGTATTGTTTTCCTTAATCATCGGAATCATTAAATGGAAGAGGTTTGTCTACTGGTTTGAAGATGGGGAATTGCGCATCGAATACGGCCTTTTTGTGAAGAAAAAGAGATACATACCTTTTGAACGAATTCAAAGCTTGAATTATACAGAAGGAATCTTCCACCGGCCGTTCAATCTTGTGAAAGTTCGTGTCGAAACTGCAGGATCCGGCAAAGCCGGAGAAGCCGAAGCGGAACTTACGGCAATCAACCGTGAAGATGCGGATCGGATTGAAATGGAAATGGAACATGCGAAGCATCGGGTCGCCCCGTCCATGGGGCCGCACGAAGCGGTTGAAGAATCTGTCGAAGAAACAATTGTGCCGAAAAAAGAATTGAAAACCCTTTACCGGATGTCGATGAAGGAATTGTTGATTCTTGCGACGACTTCCGGTGGGATAGGCGTAGTGATTTCAGCGGTCGCTGTATTTTTATCGCAGTTCAGCGATTTGATTCCTTATGAAACAATCTATGAAGAAGTGATGCTGTTTCTGCGTTTCGGCTACCTCATTGTGGCTTTGGCGGTGTTCGCCGGCCTTCTGATCGCCTGGATCATTTCAGTGATATTAACCTTACTGGCAAATTACCAATTCACCATCCAAGTGGATGATGACCATATTTACATCACGAGAGGACTGCTGGAGAAGAAAAAAATCTCCGTGCCTTTTAAACGTATTCAAGGAATAAAAGTATCAAGAAATCCACTGAGGGAATTATTTGGCTACGCTGTAGTGACGGTTGAAAGTGCAGGCGGGTCGATGGGCGGAAAAGATGAGAAGATCCGTTTGTTCCCGCTTGTCAAACAAGCACGCATGCTGCCGATTCTGGAAGAATTATTCCCGGATATGGAATTTCAGCCGGAACTGACGAAAGCGCCTAAGAGAAGCGTCCATTTTTACTATCGGCTCGACTTTCTGTGGATGCTGCCGGTAATCGGTCTCTTGAGCTATTTCTTTTACCCGTATGGTTTGCTGTCGCTGCTTATTGTGCCGCCAGTTATTTTAATCGGCGTCTGGCAGCATCGCACGACAGGATATGCACTGACAGGCAGACAGTTGACGATGGAATTCAGGGGTTTCAGCAAACACACTTTCTTTGTGTGGAAAAAAAGAGTGCAGGCGGTCAACGTGCTGCAAACGTATTTCCAGCGGAAGAAAGATCTCGCTTCCATTCAGGCGACAATCAAGTCGGGCATGCTCGGCTACTCAGCGCGCATCAATTACATGGAGAAAGATGATGCCAGCCGCATTCTTGACTGGTACCATCCAACAACGATTTCACCCAAACAAAAAGGTCAGCCGGAATAACTCGGGCTGACCTTTTTAGGATGTCGAGAAACATTATCTGCTTCAATCATTTCGCTGCAAATCTTTTAATGTCTCGAAGCTAGCGAAGCGATGCAGAGACAGACGGACGCGTTCCGCAGGGAGCTGCCTGAGCCTCCTCAGTCGCGTTGCTCCCTGCGGGGTCTCAGGACTCGCTCTATTTCCTGCAGGAAAGACATTGGCCGAAGCTGGCGAGGACAAGTCTTTGCGACGAAGCAGCGCAGCGATGCAGGAGCACATCTTTGCCCTTCGCCGCCTGCTGCTACATTTTATATCTGTAGAAACATGGGAATATTTTTCTCAGAAAACCAAATTAGTTAGATTTCATCTTCATAGAAAGCGATTCTGAGATATGGAGCAAAACAGTGAGACTCCCAAGGGATCAGCGAAGTGCTGAGATCCACTCGGGCGAAGGGGACCGAGACCGAGTTAGCTCAGCGCGAGCCCCAAGGAAAGCGAAGCTGTTTTGCGCAATATCGATTACTTACCTTTATCTTTTTTTCAACAAGCTGAAAAGGTCAGCCGAAATGATTCCGGCTGACCTTTTATCTTTTTGTCTACCTTTTATTTTTCCAGCTGACAATTCGTTTCGGATGGAAGAATCCGAGGCCAATCAGGAAGCCGGTGATCAACCCCGCAATATGCGCGGTAACATTGATGTTCGGTGTCAGGAATGTCATGATGACACTGATAACCAGAATCGGAAGAATGATCTGCTTTAATTGCGGCAGCGCACGGCCTCCATAATACAACAACGCGCCGTAAGCACCGAATACACCAAAGATTGCTCCGCTGGCGCCAACATGCAGATATTCCAGTGGCTGAAGGAAGTATGTTGCGACAGTCGCGAATAGTCCAGCCAGCGCATAAACCGTGATGAATCGGACTTTACCGGTCAATCGCTCAAGCTCAGGTCCGAAGAGGAACAGCGAGAACATATTGAACAATAGATGCATCATACCGCCGTGCAGGAACATCGGCGTGATGAAACGCCACCACTCGCCTTCAGCGATGAGTCGATTGTAACCGACCCCGTAATTGAAGATATACACACCGAGTATAGGAATCCATGATAAAATATGTATCAAAACATTAATCGCGATCAATGTGGACACGACAGGATACAAGCGTAAATACTCGGAAAAACTTTCTCTGCGAATAAACATTTCGTCACCTCTGTTTCATACTGATTATTATACCTTTTTCCTGTTTGTGATTGAAAGGAGAAGCATCTATGATTACTGGAATCGGCTTAGATATTGTCGAACTTGGGCGCATCAGGCGGCTTGACGGCAAGTCGGCAAAATTTCGCGAACGCGTATTGACCGACAACGAATTGGTTGAGTACGAACTATTATCAATCAACAGGAAAACAGAGTTCCTTGCAGGGCGTTTTGCTGCGAAAGAAGCTTTCGGAAAAGCAAAAGGGACAGGGATAGGCAAAGTTTGTTCTTTTAAAGATATTGAAATAAGGAAAGATTTGAATGGCAAACCTTCTGTTTATTATAAAGACGAGGAGGAAGGTTTGATTTCCATTACACATACGAAAGAATACGCGGCTGCGCAGATTCTGCTGCAATCAAAGATACAGGCGGAGGAAAAAGATGGAGACCAACTATAGACCGACAAAAGCGATAATCGATTTAGCGGCAATTGAACATAATATATGTGCTTTGAAAGAAATGGCGAATGGAGCGGGATTGATGGCGGTCGTCAAAGCGGATGCTTACGGGCACGGCGTACTCGAAGTCGCGCGTCAGGCATTGAAAAGCGGTGCGTCAATGCTGGCGGTGGCGACGCCGGACGAAGCGCTTTTTTTACGCCGTAACCATATAGATGCTGAACTTCTGGTTCTTGGGGCATCACCCGTGAACTTTATTGAACCGGCGATAAAATATGATGTGAATCTGACAGCCTATTCAATGGAATGGCTGGAATCAGCTGCAAAAGAGCTGAGAGCGGCAGACGGAAGCGGCCCGCTGAAGATTCATCTGAAATTCGATACGGGAATGCGGCGGATCGGCTTTCAGCCTGAGGAAGCTGAAGCGGCCTTTGATTTTGTCGGGCAGCATCCTTTTCAGGTGGAAGGTTTGTATACGCATTTTGCAACCGCCGATGAAGGGGACAATCCTTTGTTTCTGAAACAGGTCGAAAGAATTAATGGCATCAGGAGAAAATGGAACGGCGGCAATCTGATTTTCCATGTTTCGAACAGTGCCGCTACAATCATGCATCCGGAGCTGGCTTTCGACGCTGTGCGGGTCGGTATTTCAATATATGGAATTGCTCCCTCGGCATATGTGAAACACGAAATGCCCTTCGAATTAAAGCAGGCGATGAGCCTGGAGACGGAAATCGTCCATGTGAAGAAAGTGATGAAGGGGGAAACGCTCAGTTACGGAGCGACTTATACGAGCGCGGAAGACGAGTGGATCGGGACTTTGCCGATCGGCTATGCGGATGGGTTGATCCGTGGGCTGCAGGGACAGGAAGTGCTTGTAGACGGAGAGCGAATGCCGATTGTGGGCCGCATTTGCATGGATCAATGCATGATCAGACTGCCGCGCAAATTCCCTATGGGAGAAAAAGTGCAGCTGCTCGGTTCTCAAAAAAATAATACAATTCTAATAGATGAATGGGCGGAGAAATTGGGGACAATTCCTTATGAAATCCCCTGCATTCTGACAAAACGGGTGCCAAGACTCTATATTGAGGTATAAAGAACTTCTAGAATTGTCTTTCCATAAGGCAGCCGGGATGTTAAGATTATAGAATAGAAATATAGAACAGAGAGAACAACGGTATTCCGGAGGTGTCAGCTGTGTACGAGAGATCCAAGACAAAAGAGGTAGTCGTGAAACTGCCGAAACAATTGATTTCAGAACTTACTACACATTCAGATGAACGGGTTCAGGAAGACGGAGATTATATTTACGTTTCCACTCAGCGTGTCATGAAAAATATGTATGACTCAAATCATATTCGGGAAGCAATGATCAAGGGCTACGTGGAGATGTCACAGATCAATCTATCGATTTCATGTGAATGTTCTCATGTGGAATACGAAGCGGAGCATATGACCGTGCGACTCGTAAGCGGAGGGTGACAACTTGATTGTAAAACGCGGAGACGTTTTTTTTGCTGAATTATCACCAGTGGTCGGGTCAGAACAGGGTGGAACCCGGCCGGTGCTGGTAATACAAAATGATATAGGAAACCGGTTCAGTCCGACCGTCATCATAGCGGCGATTACAGCGCAGATCCAAAAAGCCAAGCTGCCGACCCATGTTGAAATCGACGCCAAGAAATATGGCTTTGAGCGGGACTCGGTCATTCTGCTTGAGCAGTTGCGGACAATCGATAAATCCCGGCTGACAGATAAAATAACCCAACTTGATGAAGCCTTAATGGAAAAAGTGGATGAGGCACTTGAAATCAGTGTTGGACTTGTTAAGTTTTAAGTATACATACACCATGAAAACATCCGAAGAGGCTTATTCTTCGGATGTTTTTTGCAATATTTCTCCCCCAATAATGGAAAGAGGGATAAAAAAGATGTGCAAAATGCATATTTCCGATACAATAAAAGATAGAGAACTTAAAAATGAAAGAGCAGGCTAAACAGGGGAACTTAAAAGAGAGTTGCAAGAGTCCAAGGAGGATCCTTTAAAACATGAATAAGCAAATGGCTAGATATATTCAAGAGAATATGACGGAAATTATTTCCAATTGGCAAGAAATGATGAAGAATGAAAAAAGTGAGCGATCATTCGAAGTGATGCCCGCTGAATTGATGGATCAGACAAGCAGGGAATTTGCGGAACTTATGACATCCAACTTGTTGGAAAGCCATCAAGCGTATGAAAGCCGCCTGAATGATTTTGCGGAAAAAGTTGTGCGTTATGGTTGGTCGATCACGTTCGTCACCAAAGCAATCAATCATTTCGGCGAAATCGTCTTTACTGGAATGGAAAGAGACAACATCATCAATAATGAAAATCTTCGCGGATTCACTGAAGAATTCAACAAGTGGATCACCCCTATCCGCGATAGCACCATCGATACATATTCGAAAACCTGGGAACGCACTGTAAGCCTTCAAAAGATTGCGTTGCAGGAACTGTCCGCTTCATTGATTCCGGTTTTTGATAAAGTTTCGGTTATGCCGCTTGTAGGGACAATTGATACAGAACGCGCCCGTCTCATCATGGAAAATCTGCTGGAAGGTGTAGTCAAACATCGCGCAGAAGTAATTCTGCTTGATATCACTGGCGTTCCCGTAGTAGACACGATGGTCGCCCACCATATTATTCAGGCCGCTGACGCTGTTCGTTTAGTTGGAGCAAAATGTATGCTGGTCGGCATCCGGCCGGAAATCGCCCAAACTATTGTCACATTGGGCATTAATCTGAATGAGTTCACCACAACGAGCACCTTGCAGCGCGGCGTTGAACAAGCTTTAGCTTGGACAAATCGAAAAATTGTGGAGGTTGATGAAGTATGAATGTCCGTATACCGATACTAAAACTGAGAGATACACTGATTGTTTCTATTCAATGGGAATTGGACGATCAGACTGCTATACAATTCCAGGAAGATTTATTGACTAAATTACATGAAACAAGTGCCCGTGGTGTAGTAATCGATTTGACTTCAATTGATTTCATCGATTCTTTTATCGCTAAGGTTTTGGGAGACGTCATCAGCATGTCAAGCCTAATGGGAGCGCGAGTTGTTATAACAGGTATCCAGCCGGCAGTTGCTATCACTTTGATCGAGTTAGGAATTCGACTTGAAGATGTCATGACAGCATTGGATTTAGAAAACGGTTTGGATAAACTTCAATTGGAATTGGAGGCTTAAAGATGAGCAACCAATCCTCAGTGGAAATTCAAACAGAATGGGATATTGTAGCCGCCAGACAACTTGGCCGCAATGTGGCTAAAGAGTTGGGTTTCGGAACAGTAGACCAGGCTCGTATCACAACGGCAATCAGCGAGCTTGCCCGTAATATCTATTTATATGCTGGCCAGGGAAGAATCGAGATCCAGCGACTGACAGAAAACGGCATCAATGGCATCTTGATCATTGCGGCCGACAGCGGACCGGGAATACCAGATATCCGAAAAGTGATGGAAGATGGCTTTTCAACTTCCGGAGGACTTGGAGCCGGATTGCCAGGCGTCAAAAGATTGATGGATGACTTTAAGATAGAAACAACCCTAGGTGAAGGGACAGATATAAGAGCTACCAAGTGGCTTCGATAGGGGGAATTCTTTATGGTTCAAAAAATCGGCAGTCAATACAAAGAAATATTGAACCAATATATGCAGCGCCAGTCCGAGCAGAACCTTTACGTCGGCCAGAATTTCAGCCGTCAGCTTATTTCTGAAAATACATCTCCGGAAGATGTCATCAGTATGCATAAAGCAGCGATGCAGGAATTATATGAAGATATGCCAGAAACTGTCTGGCATTCTTTTGACTTCCTGATTGAAATGATGATCAATTACGGACTTGCTCTTCAGGAACGGCAAAGCCTGTTGCAGAAACAGGAAGAATTGCGCGTCGAAATGGATTTGGCCGCCAATGTCCAGGACACTTTATTGTCAACGACAATGCCGACATTGGATGGTTTGGATATAGGCCTCCTTTCTGTACCGCTGCGCAAGATGAACGGAGACTACATATATTTCATCAGTGGAAGAGAAGGGCACGCGGGAATTGCGGTTGCCGATGTAATTGGTAAAGGCCTCCCTGCTGCACTTTGCATGTCCATGGTGAAATTCGGTATGGATAGTTTAAATGATTCAACAGCATTTCCAAGTGAAGTATTGAGCACGATCAACCGGATCGTGGAAAAGAGTGTCGACGATTTCATGTTCGTTTCCATGTTCTATGGAAGATATGAAGCAGAAACCGGCGTATTGACCTACGGTTCAGCCGGCCATGAACCAGCGATGATCTACCGTGCAGAAACCGGTGAATTTGAAGAGTTGACAGTGAAAGGCTTATTGCTTGGCGTTTCGCCAATGGCATCTTATGAAGAAAAAGAAGTGAAACTGGATAAAAATGATATGGTCGTCATAATGACTGATGGAGTTACAGAAGGACGGACAGCTGAAGGGTTTATCGACCGCCAGGTAATCAATGAATTGATCCTGCGCAAAAAAGATGAATCTGCACAAACGATTGTCCAATATGTCTATGATGAACTGGTTCGCATGCAAAATGCAGAATTAAGCGATGACTTTACATTAGTTATTTACAAAAAAGTCTGATTGTATGTTTAACCACCACAGCAATGTGGTAAACAAACTTACAGTGGCTTTTTTAATTTTTGTTTATTTTAAATTTACGTTAATCATAGAAAAACGGGGTGTCAAAAAAGATGAATATTCAAGTTGATTTGCAAGAGTCAGATAAAGTCCTTAAGGGATATGTTCGCGGAGAAATTGATGCACACACTGCGCCGGTTCTTCGGGAGAAATTGGAACCTTACCAAAATATAGAATCATTGAATGCCGAATTGGATCTTTCGGATGTTGATTATATGGATAGTACTGGATTGGGAGTTTTCGTAGCTTTTTATAAATCAGTCAACTCGCAGGGCGGACATTTGAAATTGAGCGGCTTGTCAGCCCGCTTAAAACGGCTTTTCGATATTACGGGCTTAGGTGATATCATGGATATCGAATCAGCTGGAAAAGGTGGTATTTAACATGCGTCCTTTTGATTACGTTGAAATGCGTGTCCCTGCTAAATCACAATATGTCGGTGTTGCACGATTAACAATATCTGGACTAGCCAGCCGTATCGGCTTTTCATACGATGATATTGAAGATTTGAAAATTGCTTCGAGTGAAGCTGTCACTAATGCTGTCCAGCATGCTTACAGTGGTGATGAAGACGGTGAAGTCGTAATCGGCTGCGCTCTTTATGGAGATAAAATTGAAATTATGGTTGCTGACCATGGACAAAGCTTCAACTTTGAGGAAACCAAAGCGAAAGTAGGTCCTTACCATGACCAGGCTGAAGGAGATTTTCTTCGTGAAGGAGGACTTGGCCTGTATTTGATCGAAACATTAATGGATGAAGTAAAAGTCCATCATCAAGAAGGCGTAACAGTCTTCATGACAAAGTATGTTGGAGGAGAGCAGGTGGAAGAGGATGTCGAAACGATCTCATCCTAATCAGCCTACCAAAGAACAGGTATTGGAATGGATTGAGGCTTATCAGAAAAATGAAGACGAAGAAGCCCAAACTCATCTGGTAAATAATTACAAAAGACTTGTGGAATCCATAGCGCGGAAATATTCGAATGGTAAATCCTACCACGAGGATATAGCGCAAGTGGGCATGCTTGGGCTTTTGGGTGCAATCAGAAGATATGACCCTTCATTTGGCCGCAGTTTTGAAGCGTTTGCTGTACCGACTATTATCGGTGAGATCAAACGGTTCCTGCGCGATAAGACCTGGGCGATTCATGTGCCTCGGAGAATCAAGGAATTAGGGCCGCGAATCAAAGCGACTGTAGAAGTATTGACGAGTGAGCTCCAGCGTTCCCCGCAAGTTTGGGAAATCGCGGAATATCTTGATGTTGAAGAGGACGATGTACTTGAAGCGATGGAGATGGGCAAAAGCTATCAAGCTCTGTCCATGGACCATTCCTTGGAGGCCGATTCAGACGGAAGCACCGTTACTTTATTTGACGTTGTCGGACAAGAAGACGATGGGTATGAAAAAGCGGATCAGCGCATGTTGGTGGCCAATGCGATGAATGTGCTTTCCGAACGCGAGAAGCAGATCATCCAGTATACCTACATAGAGCAGCTGAGCCAAAAAGAGACCGGTGATAAACTGGGTATCTCACAAATGCATGTTTCACGCCTGCAGCGCAAGGCCATCAAGAAATTACAGGAAGCCATATTAGCGGCGGGTGGAGTTTCGTAGTGGAAAAAATTCGTCACAAGTATATTGACGCCTGTATCTTCAATGAAGCAAAAAAAGGTAATTTTGAATCCGGGGACAGCTACCACACAGTGCTTACCGAAGATTACTTTATTTGCTCAGTAGCCGATGGTCTGGGGAGTGGCCCTATTGCGAGAGAATCTTCGCAGGTCATTCCGCAAATTCTGAGAGAACATCACCATGAATCGATAGACAGTCTGATGAACCGTTTTAATGATTTGATGGTGCAAAAAAGAGGCGCAGCGGTTGCCATCTTTAAAGTGGACTTTAAGAAAAAGACACTTGAATACAGCTGCGTCGGGAATATCCGGTTTTATCTATACCGGAAAGGGACGGATGAAATGATCTACCCGCTCCCGGTAATGGGTTATCTTTCCGGACGGCCACAAAAATTGCACACACAGCTCTACACTTATGTAGAAGATGATTTATTCCTCATCCACTCAGATGGTGTGGAATTGCGCAATCCGAAAAACTTGATGCGCCGTTCAGGATTTCCTGAACAACTGTATTACGATATTCTCGCCACCATTCAAACAGGTGACGATGCGACATTCATAACCGGAAGCCTTCTCAAATGAGTTGGCTTCTTTTTTGTATGGTAAAATAGAATGGAAATAAAGGAGAGTGTTTTGATGGAATCACAACAAATCCAAAACCTGATCGCAAAAGAGACAGGGGTGCGCCCGAATCAGGTGGCGCAGGTTATTGCTTTGATTGAAGACGGCAACACCGTCCCTTTCATCGCCCGTTACCGCAAAGAAGCAACGGGCTCACTTGATGAAGTGCAGATTAAAGCGATAGATGACCGTTATGCTTATATCCAAAATCTTGAACAACGAAAAATAGAAATCATCCGTTCAATTGATGAACAGGAAAAATTGACTCCTGAGCTGGAGAAAGAGATTCAGGGAGCGACAGTTCTTCAGCGAGTAGAAGATTTGTACCGTCCATATAAACAAAAACGACGGACAAAAGCGATTATTGCAAAAGAAAAAGGCTTGCAGCCACTAGCCGACTGGCTTTATGAAGGCGGCAATGGCGATGTACTGAAAAAAGCTTCCGATTTCGTGGGCGAAGAAGTGGCGGATGTCGAAGAAGCACTGCAAGGGGCACAGGATATATTGGCTGAGCTTTTCGCAGATGACGCGGATATTCGCGAAAAAATCCGTTATATGACGAGAAAAGATGGTGTAATTGCCACTTCGGTCAAAAAAGACCATGACGATGAAAAACAGGTTTTTGAAATGTACTATGAATACGAAGAAGCAATCCAGAAGATCGTTCCTCACCGTATTTTGGCGATTAATCGGGGCGAAAAGGAAAATGTACTGAAAGTATTGATCCATCCGCCAGCCGACCGGATCATTACTTTAATGAAGAGAAAGTGGATAACGGGTTCAGGAAGCACTGTGCCTTATTTGGAACAAGCGATAGAAGACAGCTATAAACGCCTGATTCAGCCATCAGTGGAGCGGGAAATCAGGAACGAACTCAGTGAAAAAGGGGAAACGCAGGCTATCCATATCTTTTCCGAAAACCTGCGAAACCTTTTACTGCAGCCGCCAATGAAAAACAAAATGGTGCTGGGTGTAGACCCTGCTTACCGAACTGGCTGTAAATTAGCTGTAATTGATGAAACTGGAAAATTACTGGAAGTTGCTGTTATTTATCCGCATGCTCCTAAAAATGACCAAACAGGTGCGAAAAAGACCATGAAACGCCTAACTGATAAGTATCCGATTGAGATTATGGCAATCGGCAACGGCACGGCATCCCGTGAAACTGAGCAGTTTGTAGCGGATTTCATTTCTGAAAACTCTGCTGATGTCTCCTATGTCATCGTGAATGAAGCGGGTGCCAGTGTTTATTCCGCATCGGACATCGCCCGGGCAGAATTTCCGGACCTTCAGGTGGAAGAACGGAGTGCAGCGTCAATTGCGCGGAGACTGCAGGACCCACTGTCGGAATTGGTGAAAATCGATCCAAAAGCAGTAGGCGTGGGGCAATACCAGCACGACGTATCCCAAAAGAAATTGGCTGACCAGCTGACATTCGTAGTAGAAACGGCGGTAAACCAAGTAGGGGTCAATGTAAACTCAGCTTCTTCTTCATTGCTTCAGTATGTAGCCGGTTTAAGTAAGACGGTAGCCGAAAACGTCATCAAAGTTCGCGATGAAAACGGACGCTTCACTTCACGTGTTCAATTGAAGAAAATTCCGCGCCTCGGTGCTAAAACCTATGAACAGGCGATTGGCTTCCTGAGAATTCCGGAAGGGAAGAATCCATTGGATGCTACAGGCATCCACCCGGAGAGTTATGCCGTAGCCGAAAAACTGCTGGAAATGGTCGGCGCCGATAAAAAAGATGTCGGCAAGCCGGAGACAGCCGACAAACTTGATGGGTTGAATACGAAAGAGCTTGCCGAAAAACTGGAAGTCGGCGAAATTACATTGCAGGATATATTGGATGCCTTGAGAAAACCATTCCGCGATCCGCGCGACGAATTTCCGCAGCCGCTATTGAAAAATGACATCTTGAAAATGGAAGACTTGCTGCCGGGGATGGAACTCCAGGGCACCGTCCGAAATGTTGTCGACTTTGGCGCATTTGTAGACATCGGTGTGAAGCAGGATGGACTTGTCCACATTTCGAAACTGAAAAAAGGGTTTGTGAAGCACCCGCTTGAAGTCGTCGCTGTCGGAGATATCGTGACTGCATGGGTGGAAAAAGTGGAAAAAGATAAAGGGCGCATCGCCTTGACTATGCTTCAGCCGAAAGAACAGATTTAACTTTATGGCCGTTCTGCAATTCGGGACGGCCATTTTCTATAATAACGAAACAGGGGAATCCGTATGACTGATTACGAACTGACAGGATTAATAAAGGAAATCTCTGAAACGATTTTCAATAAGCCTTTCATCCATAAAGGTATTTTCAATTCCAGGCTGCGGACAACAGGCGGACGTTACATGCTTCGCTCGCATCATATCGAAATCAATCCAAGCTCCTATGAGAGGTTCGGTTATAAAGAGTTGGAAGGAATTATCAAACATGAGCTTTGCCATTACCATCTTCATTTGGAAGGGAAAGGCTATAAACACCGTGACGCAGATTTCCGGAACCTTTTAAAGCAAACTGGTTCTCCGAGGTTTTGCTCACATATTGAACAGAACGGGAAACGCCAGACAACAAAGCGTTATATTTATCAATGCGTTTCTTGTCAGACCGATTACATCCGTAAGATCCGAATGAATACAGAGAAGTATCGCTGCGGAAGATGCGCGGGCAAACTGGCCATGAAATAATCTTTTTAAAATTCCAGTCGATATTTATCCGGTGGTTTTCAATTTTTGTGAGCTGAAAAAATTCCGCGAAGTTACAAGAACTGATTCTTAAGAAGGTCCTCGAAATTGGGGGTCTTCTTTTTCTTTTCGGCTTTTAACGTGCCGAGAATTTAAATTTAAAATTATTTGTTGAAAAGTAGTTGACGATTCTCTCAGCGCTCTTTATAATAGAAAAAGTCGACAAGTACTTAAAACATTATTCCGAAGTAGCTCAGTGGTAGAGCACCGCACTGTTAATGCGATGGTCGTAGGTTCGAGTCCTACCTTCGGAG
>NZ_JBXYIF010000059.1:0-331 GCF_057369535.1 Planococcus sp. RAB007_Raresut | reverse complement strand
GATTGTACGTAAGGTGGTGCGAGTCATAGTGAAGAAATCGCAAAGCGTCTATCGACGGGTAAACTAAATGCGTTCGACCAAGATGACGTCGCGCTCGCACATGCGAAAGAGCGATTGGCTCCTTATGAAGGCCGTGTGACGTTTATAAAGAGCAATTTCGTTCACTTGAAGGAAGAACTCGCCCAACGTGGTGTGACAAAAGTGGACGGTGTACTATTCGACCTAGGCGTTTCTTCGCCACAGCTAGATGAGGCGGAGCGCGGGTTCAGTTACAACTATGTCGCACCGCTCGATATGAGAATGGACCGGTCACGGGACTATTCAGCCTATC
>NZ_JBXYIF010000058.1:0-332 GCF_057369535.1 Planococcus sp. RAB007_Raresut | reverse complement strand
ATCCGATCAAGAAGACCGACCCTACCATCCACTCTTTAAGCAAGAAGTTCGGCCAGAACGCCTCTGTGCGTCCTGGGTATTCTGAATAGTCTTTTGCAATGTTTTGTTTCCGATTCGAGATTCCTACTCGAGAGTCGGTTACAAATTTCATCCCTTTACCGCGATGCATATCGTTTCTCCTCCTTTTTCTCCTCGAATCGGCTTATAGCGGTCCAGAAACCCCTTGTTTACGAATCATCAAGAAGTGGGCTCCCAACAGTCCGAACAATGCCGCCGGTAAGAAGAAGACGTGAATTGCGAAGAATCGTGCGAGTGTGCTCGCCCCGACAATC
>NZ_JBXYIF010000057.1:0-334 GCF_057369535.1 Planococcus sp. RAB007_Raresut | reverse complement strand
GTGAGGGGTAAACTAAAGATAATGGACCGCTTGCTCCAGCAAATGGCTGCTACAGTTCTACGAATTGTCCATTTTGAATGTCTTGCGCAACGATAAACCGATAGGTTTGTAATAATCCTGCACCATGTTTCGCAAGCGTAACTGTCCCTAAGATGTCATCTAGACAATGTAATGATCCTTTGGTGGTATATTCATGGATCTGATTGTTGACTTTAAACAGCCAAGGAACACTTTTCCCCGTGCTGGGTAAGATGAATTGCAAGCATTCGTGTTGATCTAATGCTGCGATATCTGTTGGTATCGTATGCGAATGAAGATAGCTTGCTGCAGCAAC
>NZ_JBXYIF010000056.1:0-334 GCF_057369535.1 Planococcus sp. RAB007_Raresut | reverse complement strand
ATGGTAGTACTTCTTTGCCGATTAATGACATGGGTTATGTCCTCCTTGTTTTTTACTCTAGCGTTTCTATCTCGACTAGAATAATTATAATGTAATACTAACTTCATATAACGAGCTGAAATTGTCAAGGCGTTTGCATGCTTTGAAAATATAAGGTGTATCAAAAGATTGTCTGTATTTGGCTTAATAAAAGCAAAGAAAACGATTACATAACGATCGTTATTTTCTCGCTATTTTCTTATTTTGAAAAATAAAAATCATGAGTATAGTTGATAATATTTTGGAAAGGGTTATACATTTTCTCGTCGGAAATTGGAGGATTATCAATTACATC
>NZ_JBXYIF010000055.1:0-339 GCF_057369535.1 Planococcus sp. RAB007_Raresut | reverse complement strand
CTCAGCGATTAATGCATACGGATATTCCGATGGGTATTATGCCATTAGGGACATTTAATTATGTTGCTCGTGCTTTGCATATCCCGATTGATGTCGTTCAAGCGGCGGAAGTCATTGCAACTGGGAAGGTACATGAAGTACATGTCGCCAAAATCAATGATCATATTTATTTAAATAATGCGAGTTTGGGTTTATATCCTTTATTTATTAAAAAACGTGAATTATATAATCAACGTTTAGGTCGTATTCCTTTACATGCCTACACATCGGGATTGGATGTGCTCCTGCGTGAGCACAAGTCACTCAAGCTTTCAGTTACTGTAGATGGTCAGAAATATC
>NZ_JBXYIF010000054.1:0-343 GCF_057369535.1 Planococcus sp. RAB007_Raresut | reverse complement strand
GTCCAATCTCGTCCTTCGGTTTGATCGTCGTCTTGTTTAACAAACTTTGCTCCCGGTTCAATCCGTTCCATCGCCAACTGAGTCCACTCAAGCCTCTTCTCACGGTATGACGGGTCCACCCACTCAATCACCATACGACTCGTCGCAAAATCAATTTGACAAGATGCGACTTCTTCACGTTTCGATACATCTCGCTCAATCTTAGCTGCACAATTCGTACAGGTAATACCGGACACAGGTAGTACGTCTCGATTTCTCATCATATCACCCCAACTTTCAAACGTTCATTTGAATATATCTTAACGTGAATTTTAATCGAAGACAAGTACCAAAAAAATGAACG
>NZ_JBXYIF010000053.1:0-346 GCF_057369535.1 Planococcus sp. RAB007_Raresut | reverse complement strand
GCTATAAGGCATCAGCTTATAGAAGTTCATTTTTAATGTCTTACTTAGGATTTTTACAGATTGTAAAAGAAAGAATACTCGAAGGAAATAAGCCAAACGATATAGGTGTTAAAGAATGGGAAGATAGGTCAAAAAAATTACGCGATGATGACAAATGGGAAACAGAAGTCAATGAAATGTTAATTAAAAAAAATGGTGAGAATAGAAATAGATTTTTTTTGATTTCAGAAAGTTTGATGGATGATATCAATTTCATTAGACAACGGAGGAATGATTGTGCCCATGCGAAATCTACAATTATCGATAATTCTCATGTGGAAGTACTTTGGAGTTTTTTAAAATCTAA
>NZ_JBXYIF010000052.1:0-349 GCF_057369535.1 Planococcus sp. RAB007_Raresut | reverse complement strand
TGAACACGAGGTGGGATATCCTGATGTCGTTCAGCTTGTTTTAATACAATCCATCTTAACTGCGTTTGGGCTTCTTGTTTGTTGGCTATTAATTGAGTTGTACTTTGATAAAAATCGTCTTCAAGATAACGTTTACAACTAGCAAGAACGCTGTATTCTAAAGGATGTACATCTTGAGGAAGTAATAATCTGCTGAACTGTTGAAGTAACTGTTGGCGATTTGTTGGATTTAATGCTGAAAATGTTTGTTGATGACCAAATTCAGAATGAATGAGAGGGTAAATTCCGGCCTTCTCGTAAAACCGATTCTGTTGTTCATATTTCCACAAGTACACACCGAATAGCGTAA
>NZ_JBXYIF010000051.1:0-351 GCF_057369535.1 Planococcus sp. RAB007_Raresut | reverse complement strand
CTCGTCCCACGCTTCATTCAAAAGAGGTACCCTCCTCAGAAGGTACCTTTCTATCATAAACGATATAACCGTGCTGCGAATGGTCGAAGCATAAACGTTTCCCTATCAATCGTTTCCGGGTCAATCTCATTCGTCATGACAAGCGTGGCGCCTGCAATTTCCGGAATGGTCACTTCTGCCGGATTGGCGGTCAAGTTGACGACCACGAAGAAGCGGTTGTTTTCAAACGTACGCTCGTAGACGAAGGCTTGCTTATGTTCAGGCAAGACGTCACGATAACGACCATACGTAAACGTTTCCTCAGCACGACGAAGACGGATCATCTCCATATAGAACGACAGAATGGAGTGC
>NZ_JBXYIF010000050.1:0-351 GCF_057369535.1 Planococcus sp. RAB007_Raresut | reverse complement strand
GAGGATGACGGGATCGAACCGCCGACCCTCTGCTTGTAAGGCAGATGCTCTCCCAGCTGAGCTAATCCTCCAATATGGTGACCCCTACGGGATTCGAACCCGTGTTACCGCCGTGAAAGGGCGGTGTCTTAACCGCTTGACCAAGGGGCCATACTAAATTTCATTAATGAGTTATCTACTGGCGGAGAGCAAGGGATTCGAACCCTTGAGACGGTTGCCCGCCTACATGATTTCCAATCATGCTCCTTCGGCCACTCGGACAGCTCTCCAGAAAAATGGCTCCGAAGGTAGGACTCGAACCTACGACCATCGCATTAACAGTGCGGTGCTCTACCACTGAGCTACTTCGGA